>NZ_JAMLIG010000001.1:3410000-3710000 GCF_023954305.1 Mesorhizobium sp.
TCTCCCCGAAGCGATCGAAGCCTTCGCGATAGAGCCGCTCGAGATCGCCCTCTGCCTGCGGCGAAAGCCTATACGGCACCGGCTCGCGCTTTCGCCCGAGCAGTCGCAATCACTTCTTCGGCAGTCTTGTTCGAGATTCCGCCCGCACGGGCTTCGTCCACCAGCTTCTGCATATGCGCGATCTTCATCTCACGCTCCTGGTCGTGGCGGATCAGGTCGCGCATGTAGTCGCTGACATTGCCGTATTTGCCGGATTTCGCCTGCGCCTCGACCCACTCGCGCATTTGGTCGGGGAGGGAAATGTTCATCGTGGCCATGGTCGATCTCCAAACTTTTTGGCAAAGATTGCCATAGCCGTAGGGATTTTCAAGTGCGGCCAACCTGCCTTACCGCCTCGCTCAGCGTGATCGCCGCGCTCATGCCGAGGTTGAGGCTGCGCGCCTCGGCGCGGATCGGGATGCGCAGTTCGACGTCGGCCAAGGCGCGGACCTCTTCCGGCACGCCAGCCGATTCGCGGCCGAACATCAGGATATCGTCGCCGCGAAAGGCGAAGGCAGTGTAGGCTCTCTCGGCCTTCGTGGTCAGCAGCACGAGCCGGCGGCCGGATGCGCGGCGCCACTCCTCGAAGGCGGCGAAATCGGCATGTTCGCGGATCGCGGCGATTTCGAGATAGTCCATGCCGGCGCGCTTCAGCGTCTTGTCCGACAGTTCGAAGCCGATCGGCCGGATGATGTCGACGGTCGCTGCAAAGCATGCCGCGAGTCGCAGGATCGCGCCGGTATTGCCAGGGATTTCAGGCTGATAGAGCGCGATGTGCAGATCGTGAGTCATGGGCTTCGGGGATCGATTCAACGGCTTCATGTGATGATTCAATGCAACACGTCCGCGTCGATCTCGGGCGCGCGGCCGGGACGGGACTGGCCTTTGCCCGAGAACTCGTCTATACGGCGCGCCACGTCAACTCGAACCGAAGGAGGGCGGAATGGACTACCAGCTGCGCTATGCGCCTGCCCGCCTGATTGGGCCTTTCGCCTGACGGCACCCCGGTTCGACCGATCCTGACATTTTGAGCATCGTTCGCTGGGCCTGCCCGTAAAGCCAATCGCTTTCCGTGGAGTTCGACGATGCATGCCAAGCCGGGTCACCCCGCACATACCGCCCTTCCGACGCCCGCCGACGCAGCCCCTGTAGGGCTTTCCGTCAATGGACTGACAGCAGCCTTCAGCAAGGCGCTTGGCGGTCCGCCGGCCAGGCCCCATCTTGCCGCTGCGTCCGGCCTCAAGGGGGCGAGGGCGGCCGTGAAGGCCAAATCCGCCGGTCCGCTCGGTTCCGACCGCGGCGTGACCGCGAAACCGATCGCGCCGCGCAGCGGACACAGGTGAGACCATGATGAATTCCATCTTCCGCTGGTTCGAGAGCCGGCTCGATCCGTTCCCCGACGCCGAGCCGACGGAGCCGCCGCGCACCTTCCTCGCCTTCTGCCTGCACTACGCCAGGGGCACCTGGCCGCTGATCATCGCCGGTGCGATCTTCTCGGCCGGCATCGCCATTGCCGAAGTGTGGATGTTCGGCTTCGTCGGCAATATCGTCGACTGGCTGTCGGCGCAGTCGCGCGAGACCTTTCTCCAGACGGAGAAATGGAAGCTCGCCGGCATGGGCTTCATCGTGCTCGTCCTGCTGCCGGCCATGGTCTTCGCGCAGTCGCTGTTCAACCAGCAGTCGCTGATGGGCAATTTTCCGATGCGCATCCGCTGGATGGTGCACCGCTACCTGCTCAAGCAGTCGATGACGTTCTACCAGGACGAGTTCGCCGGCAGGGTGGCCACCAAGCTGATGCAGACGGCGCTGGCGATCCGCGAGTGCATCGTCAAGCTGGTCGACGTGCTCAACTATGTCGTCGTCTATTTCCTCGGCATGCTTGTCATCATCGGCTCGTCCGACTGGCGGCTGGCGCTGCCGCTCGTCGGCTGGATCGCGGCCTATATCGGCCTGCTATACTACTTCATCCCCCGCCTCGGCCGCGTGGCCGAGGAGCAGGCCGACGCGCGCTCGATGATGACCGGCCGCGTGGTCGACAGCTACACCAACATCCAGACGGTGAAGCTGTTCAGCCATTCGCGGCGCGAGGCGGCCTATGCGCGCCAGGGCATGAGCGAGTTCCTCGACACGGTCTACCGGTCGATGCGGCTCGTCACCGGCCTCTACGGCACGCTCTACGTGCTCAACTCGACCCTGCTCATCGTCATCTCCGCGCTGGCGATCTGGTTCTGGCTGGGCGACGTCGTCACCATCGGCGCCGTCGCCGTGGCGATGGCGCTGGTGCTCAGGCTCTGGGGCATGTCGCAGTGGATCATGTGGGAGGTGTCGGCGCTGTTCGAGAACATCGGCACCGTGCAGGACGGCATCACCTCGATCGCGCTGCCCCGCCTCGTTGAGGACAGGCCCGGCGCGAAGGACATCGTCGTCTCGCGCGGCGACCTCGTCTTCGAGGACGTGCGCTTCCACTACGGCAAGAAGCGCGGCGTCATCGAGGGGCTGACGCTCGCCGTCAAGGCCGGCGAGAAGATCGGCGTCGTCGGCCGCTCCGGCGCCGGCAAGTCGACGCTCGTCAACCTTCTGCTGCGCTTCTACGACATCGAGGGCGGCCGCATCCTGATCGACGGGCAGGACATTGCCGAAGTCACGCAGGACAGCCTGCGCGCCAATATCGGCGTGGTGACGCAGGACACGTCGCTGCTGCACCGCTCGGTGCGCGACAACATCACCTACGGCCGCCCCGATGCGACCGAGGAGATGATGCTGGAGGCAGCCCGCAGGGCGGAGATCGACGGCTTCATCCAGGGTCTGCGCGATCCGAAGGGCCGCACGGGCTACGACGCGCATGTCGGCGAGCGCGGCGTGAAGCTCTCGGGCGGCCAGCGGCAGCGCGTCGCGATCGCACGCGTCATGCTCAAGGACGCGCCGATCCTGATTCTCGACGAGGCGACCTCGGCGCTCGATTCCGAGGTCGAGGCGGCGATCCAGGAGAACCTCTACCGGCTGATGGAGGGCAAGACGGTGATCGCCATCGCGCACCGGCTCTCCACCATCGCGGCTATGGACCGGCTGATCGTCATGGACAAGGGCCGCATCGTCGAGGACGGCACGCACGAGGAACTCGTCGCGCGGGGAGGGCTCTACGCCCAGCTCTGGGCACGCCAGTCGGGCGGCTTCCTGCTGCACGAAGACGGGCCAGAGGAGGAAGGCAAGGTCGAGGCGGCGGCGGAGTAGAAGGCAAGCCTCCGAGAATGGCGCAGCCCCCCTCACCCGGCCCCCGCTTCGCTCGGCCACCCTCTCCCCGAGGGGAGAGGGGGTCTGCGACCGTCGCGGCCAATCGCCATTCCAGATGGCGCAGACGACCGCGAACCTCCTCTCCCCTCGGGGAGAGGGTGGCCGAGCGAAGCGGAGGCCGGGTGAGGGGGGCTGCGCCTCGATCACCCATTACATTTCCGTCATCCTGACATTGGGGGGATGTCCGGCCGGGGGCAGGGGACTACATTGACGCCGATGACCGATTCCAAGACCCTCCAGGACCGCTTCTATTCCCCGTACGAGAACGTGGTCGACGCCTTCGCCGACACCGACCGTCCGGTGCTGCCGAAGGATGCCTGGCAATTCATCCTGTTCTTCGCGCGCCAGGCGAAACTGCCCTTCGTGCTGCTTCTGATCGCCGGCGGCCTGTCGGGCGCGGTCGACGCCGCGCTCTACTGGTCGGTCGGCTGGCTGATCGACCTGCTCGACGCCGCCTCGCCGGCGACGCTGCTCAGGGACTACTGGCCGCATCTTACAGCCTTCCTGTTCCTGATCCTCGTCGTCCGCGCCGCGGTGATGATCGGCAACGCGATCGTCGAGCAGCAGGTCGTGGTGCCCAACTTCTATCAGATGGTGCGCTGGCAGGCGTTCCGGCGCGTCATGGACCAACCCTACGAGTTCTACCAGAACGACTTCGCCGGCCGCATCGCCACCAAGATCCTGCAGGGTGGGGAGGCGACGGGCGATTTCATCGTCTCGTCGCTGCAGACGGTGTGGAGCTTCCTCACCTTCCTGATCCTCGCCGCGACGATCCTCGGCGCGCTCGATCCGGTGATGGGGCTGGTGCTGGCGGTCTGGATCGCGGCCTATCTCGCCGCTGCCTGGTATCTCTTGCCGCCGCTGCGACGGGCAGGGCGGCGCACCGCCGACGAGCGCTCGGTCGTCAACGGCCGCATCGTCGACGCCTTCACCAACATCATGGCGGTGAAGCTGTTCGATTCGGGCGGCCGCGAGCATGGCTATGTGCGCGAGAGCATGCAGCGCTATCTCGACGCGGTGAAGCAGTTGACCCGCTCGATCACTACCGTGCGCGCCGCTGTCGCGCTGCTCAACGGCTTCATGATGGCGGCCGTCGCCATTCTCGCCATCAACAAGTGGATGGGCGGCAGCGCCACCACCGGCGAGGTGGCGGCCGCGCTCGGCCTCGTCTTCCGGCTCAACCAGATGTCCGGCTACATGATGTTCAACATCAACGGCCTGATCCGCAATTTCGCGACCGTCCAGGATGCGACCACGGTCATCTCCGTCGATCCCGGCATCAAGGACGCGCCGGGCGCCGAAATCATGCCGCGCGCCAGGGGCGATCTCGTCTTCGACGACGTCTCGTTCCACTACGGCAAGACGAGCGGCATCCTGTCCAACCTCGACCTGCATGTCCGCCCCGGCGAGCGCGTGGCGCTGGTCGGCCCATCCGGCGCCGGCAAGACGACGATCGTCAACCTGGCACTCCGGCTCTTCGACGTCGAGGGCGGCCGCATCCTGCTCGACGGGCGCGACATCCGCTCGGTCACTCAAGCCTCGCTGCGCGCCCAGTTCGGCGTCGTCAGCCAGGACGCGATGCTGATGCACCGTTCGATCCGCGACAACATCGCCTACGGCAAGCCGGACGCGAGCGAGGAGGAGATCGTCGCCGCCGCGAAGAAGGCGTCGGCGCACGACTTCATCGTCAACGTCGCCGATCCCAAGGGCCGCAGGGGCTACGACGCCCATGTCGGCGAACGCGGCGTGAAGCTTTCGGGCGGCCAGCGCCAGCGCATCGCGATCGCCCGGATGATGCTCAAGAACGCGCCGATCCTGATCCTCGACGAGGCCACCTCGGCGCTCGATTCCGAGATCGAGGCGGCGATCCAGGAAAACCTCTATTCGATGATGGAGGGCAAGACCGTCATCGCCGTCGCCCACCGGCTGTCGACCATCGCCGCGCTCGACCGGCTGGTCGTCATCGACAATGGCCGCATCGTCGAGGAGGGCACGCATGAGAGCCTGATCGCCAGAGGCGGCCTCTACGCCAAGCTGTGGGAGCGCCAGTCCGGCGGCTTCCTGGCGGATCGGCTGGCCGCGGAGTAGCGCCGCCAATGTCGCTCAGACTGCCCGGCCGCATCACCGTCGAACGCGCCTCCAGCGCCACCGGCCTGCAGCCGGTGGAGCACGAGATCCTGGGCGAGATGGCAAGCTCGCTCGGCCACGCCGGGCGCAGGGTCGAGCAGGCGCTGGCGAAGCTCGCGGAGGACGAAGCCGGCCTCGAAGGCGAGGCGCGCGAAAAGCGGCTTCGCGCCGTTGCCGCGGCCGTCCAGGCCTATTTCATCCAGCGCGAGCTCTGCGGCATGCGCCGCCACGACGACGTCATCCGCGAGATGGGCATTCCGAGACGAGTGCTGGCTAGGCTGGGGGCGCGGTAGCGGGGGCTATTTCGACGCGTAGATGGCGCAGGGGCCTATCTGCTCGACCTTGTAGCGCTTGCGCGCTTGATTGCACTGGGCCATGGCCACGGCTTCGGCACGCCCCTGCGATCCCGAGTTGTATCCCGCGCCGCAAACGAAGCCGCTGCCGCCGAAGTAATCGACGGTGGTCGCGGCGAACGCGGAATGTCCGGAGGCGGCGACATAGCGCTTGTACATTGCCCCGCAGCCGCCCCGCCAATCCGCGAGGAACATCAGCTTGCGCCTCACGTCGCCCTCGCTGCCGGCGAGACCGCCCGACCTGCGAGGCTTCTGCGACTTGGCCGCGACGGTTTCCCACCTGAGCGCAGGCTGCCTTTCGTCGGCCGACGCATAGTCCGTCGTCAAGCCAACGCAAACGAGCGGCGCAAATGCCGCCGCAACAACCAGCACATTCCTCATCGCGATACCCCTATTCGTCGCCGCCGTCCTGCGGCCAGTTCAATACCCGAATTCGAATGTATCAATATTGATCGGACTATAAATTTGCGCAAGCCAGCTTTTCGGTCAATATTATCAGCTCCGGTCCACTAATAAATGTCCTTTTCTCTGAACGGTAGGGAGAATGAACGGTCGGTGAATGACCATGATCTTGGCGTCGGCCGAATTTCCTTCGGTTCCCGGCGCACGAGATGTCCGAAAGAGGCGCACCACGGAACGGCGTGACGCTGGAAATGGAGCGTCGATCGGGCTGCTTTCGCGAACCTTCCACACCCCCGCGACAAACTGCCCACCGCCCGTTTCGGCGTCTGGACAAGGCCTATCCGGACGCATAGAAACCTCGCCACAATATTGCCCGACTCCGAGCCGGGCGACGTTGCGCGCGCGAGCGCAAACGCCGCCCGATCGACACTGAAGGCAGTGCGAGACGAAAGGACGATTGTCACGTGAGCGCGACCGAAACAGCCGATCCCAATCGCCGCGATTTCCTCTACATCGCCACGGGTGCTGCCGGCGTCGTCGGCGTCGCAGCCGTCGCCTGGCCCTTCATCGACCAGATGCGGCCGGACGCCTCCACTCGGGCGCTCGCCGCCATCGAAGTCGACGTATCGGCGATCGAGCCGGGCATGTCGGTGACGGCCAAGTGGCGCGGCAAGCCGGTGTTCATCCGCAACCGCACGGATGCCGAGGTCGAGGCCGCCAAGGCGGTCCAGCTCGAGGAACTCAAGGACCCGGTGGCGCGCAACGCCAATATCTCGGCTGATGCGCCGGCCACCGATCTGGATCGTTCGGCCGGTGAGGGCAAGGAGAACTGGCTGGTGATGGTCGGCGTCTGCACCCATCTCGGCTGCGTGCCGCTTGGCCAGCAGGGCGATTTCGGCGGCTGGTTCTGCCCATGCCACGGCTCGCACTACGACACGGCCGGCCGCATCCGTAAGGGCCCGGCGCCCGAGAACCTCGCGGTCCCGGTGTTCTCGTTCATCTCCGACACCAAGATCAAGATCGGCTGAGGGGCATAGCCATGAGCGGTGGACATTCGACCTACACGCCAACCTCGGGCCTCGGCCGCTGGATCGACCAGCGCATGCCGCTGCCCCGGCTGATGTACGATTCCTTCGTGGCCTATCCGGTGCCGCGCAACCTGAACTATGCCTACACCTTCGGCGGCATTCTCTCGATCATGCTGGTGGCGCAGATCGTCACCGGCGTTGTGCTGGCCATGCACTACGCGGCCGAAACGACGCTCGCCTTCAACTCTGTCGAGAAGATCATGCGCGACGTCAACTCCGGCTGGCTGTTGCGCTACCTGCACGCCAACGGCGCGTCGTTCTTCTTTATCGCCGTCTATATCCATATCATGCGCGGGCTCTACTACGGCTCCTACAAGGCGCCGCGCGAGCTCTTGTGGATCCTCGGCTGCATCATCTACCTCCTGATGATGGCGACGGGCTTCATGGGTTACGTTCTGCCCTGGGGCCAGATGTCCTTCTGGGGCGCCACCGTCATCACCGGCTTCTTCTCGGCGATCCCGCTCGTCGGAGCCTGGATTCAGGAACTGCTGCTTGGCGGTTTCGCGGTCGACAACCCGACGCTCAACCGCTTCTTCTCGCTGCACTACCTCTTGCCCTTCATGATCGCCGGCGTCGTCATCCTGCACATCTGGGCGCTGCACGTCACCGGCCAGACCAATCCGACCGGCATCGAGGTCAAGTCGAAGACCGACACCGTGCCGTTCTCGCCGCACGCGACCGCCAAGGACGCGTTCGCGATGGTCGTGTTCCTCGCCGTGTTCGCCTATTTCGTTTTCTACATCCCGAATTTCCTCGGCCATCCCGACAACTACATCGTGGCCAACCCGCTGAAGACGCCGGCGCACATCGTGCCCGAATGGTACTACCTGCCGTTCTACGCCATCCTTCGCGCGATCACCTTCAACATCGGGCCGATCGACTCCAAGCTCGGCGGCGTGCTCGCCATGTTCGGCTCGATCGCGGTGCTGTTCTTCGTGCCGTGGCTCGACACGTCCAAGGTGCGCTCGGCGGTCTACCGCCCGTGGTACAAGCTGTTCTTCTGGCTCTTCGTCATCAACGCCGTGATGCTCGGCTGGCTGGGCTCGCGGCCGGCGGAAGGGGTCTTCGTGATCCTGTCGCAGATCGGCACGCTCTACTACTTCGCCTTCTTCCTCATCATCATGCCGGTGCTGGGTCTCATCGAGACGCCGCGCAAGCTCCCGAATTCGATTACGGAAGCGGTGCTGGAGAAGAACAAGGGCGCGGCCGCCGCGCATCCGGTGGGTGCGACCGCCGCGCCGGAAACCAAAGGCTGAGCTGTCGGTCAAAAGGATTTTAAGATGAAGAAGATCCTCATCGGTTTTGCCGCAGCCGCCGTCGGCCTTGCAGCGCATGTTGGACTGGCGGTTGCGGCCGAGGAGACGGCGCACTCCGCCGCCGAGCCGACGCACTTCCCGATCAAGAAGCCGCCGGAGATGGACTGGTCCTTCGCCGGCCCGTTCGGCACCTACGACAAGGGCCAGCTGCAGCGCGGCCTCAAGGTCTACAAGGAAGTCTGCGCCGCCTGCCATTCGATGAAGCTGGTTCCCTTCCGGGCGCTCGAAGATCTCGGCTACAACGAGGCGCAGGTGAAGGCCTTCGCCGCCGAATACGAGGTGCAGGACGGCCCGAACGCCGACGGCGAGATGTTCACCCGGCCGGCCATCCCGTCCGACTATTTCCCGTCGCCGTTCCCGAACGACGAGGCCGCCGCGGCCGCGAACGCGGGTGCGGCTCCGCCGGACCTGTCGCTGATCGCCAAGGCGCGCGCCGTCGAGCGCGGCTTCCCGCTGTTCGTCTTCGACATCTTCACGCAATATGCCGAGGGCGGCCCAGACTACATCCATGCGCTGCTGACCGGCTACGACGAGACGCCGCCGGAGGGAATGGAGATCCCGGAAGGGACCTACTACAACCCCTACTTCAACGCGGCGAAGTCTCTCGCCATGCCGAAGCCGATCAACGACGACGCGGTCACCTACGACGACGGCGCGCCGCAGACGGTCGACCAGTATTCGCGCGACGTCTCCGCCTTCCTGATGTGGGCCGCCGAGCCGCACCTCGAGGCGCGCAAGCAGACCGGCTTCAACGTCATGGTCTTCCTCGTGCTCTTCGCCGGCCTCGTCTACATGACCAAGCGCAAGATCTGGGCGTCGGTTCCGCACTGAAGGCTCAGGACGAAACACCTGGAAAGGCGCCCCTGCGGCGCCTTTTTCAGTTCAGCATGCCCGATAATGCGTCGGCACAGCGTACAGCGTCGGCGCTGTTCAGTGTCCCGAGCTTTCGGACGATAAGGCTGTTCGGCATCGTCTGGAACCGCAGCCTCATGACGCAGGGATGCAGCAGGCCTGCGGATTGGAGGTCGTCGATGGCGACGTCACTCGGCCACGAGGTCCCTTTTGCCGTGGTGATCATCGCGACGAGACTGTGTTCGTTGTCGTGGTTGAATCGCGAGCCTGAGAAAACCAGCACCGGTCGCCGCTTTCGAACCGGGATCTCCGTGAAGGGGAACGGCACCACGACGACGTCGTATCGCTCACAGATCACGAAACGCCTCTTCGTCGGCGGCGCTGTACCATTCCGAGAACAGGAGCGAACCTGAGGCAAGAAATTCATCCGCGAGGGTAACCTCGCGAATCTCGATCTTCGAGCCCTTCCGCACACGGAACCACTCGTTCCAAATCGTCTTCATTGGACCGTCTGGTAACAAGGCGGGGGTTGGAGCAGAGTTCTTCCCCTGCCTCATGCGCCTCCACCGCCCGACGACACCGTCTGTCTCCAGATGGATCGTCTCATCCTCGTCCAGTCTGGCAAGGCGTGCCTGCAATTCTGGCTCGTCTATGTGCTTCAACCAAAGGGCTACGTCCTCGATGCGAACATGTGCTGTCATCGAAACTCTTCACCTGTTTCGGTTTCGCGGTCATCGCAATGAACATGATAAGCAATCATGATGCGCTTCGGAAGCGTGCGGATTTTCGCAAGGACGCTCGACGAAATGCATCGCGTCTCATGCTATCTTTGATAACGCCAACGTTGGTCCGCTGGGGGTAAGGGGGAATGTCGATCCTCATAGTAGCCCTCCTGCTCTTCCTGTTCGGCGCCTCGATCGCCAGCTTCGCGGGGCTCGCATTGCACCGGCTGCGCGGCCGGCCGGCGAACCAGTCCTCCTGGGCGGCGCTGGCGGGCCGGTCGCACTGTGAAGGATGCGGGGCGCAGCTGACGCCGCTCGAACTGGTTCCGGTGCTTGGCTGGCTGCTGATCGCGGGGCGCTGTGCGAGGTGCGGATACCGTGTTCCTGCGGTCTATCCGGTCAGCGAGGCTTTGGCAGGAATCGCTTTCGTCGCGGTCTTCCTTTTCGGCGGCTGGGCGGCGATCGCCATTGCGCTTCCCGCTGTCGTTCTCCTCGTCCTCCTTGGCGTGGTATTCCTTGCCTTGTCGGGTGGCGGTTGATACCGACTATGCCATCCTCCTCACAACGGACCCCCGCTGCGCATGAACTCGACCCTCGAACAGACGCTTCTGTCCGCGATCCGCACGATCCCGGACTATCCCAAGCCCGGCATTCTGTTTCGCGACATCACCACGCTCTTGGGAAACGCACGCGCGTTCCGCCGCGCCGTCGACGAGCTGGTGCATCCCTATTCCGGCACCGGTGTTTCCAAGATCGCCGGCATCGAGGCGCGCGGCTTCATCCTCGGCGGCGCGATGGCGCACCAGCTCTCCTGCGGTTTTGTTCCCATCCGCAAGAAAGGCAAGCTGCCGCACTCGACCGTGCGGGTCGCCTATTCGCTGGAATACGGCGTCGACGAGATGGAGATGCACACCGATGCGGTGCAGCCCGGCGAGAAGGTGATCCTGGTCGACGACCTGATCGCCACCGGCGGCACGGCGGAAGGCGCGGTGAAGCTCCTGCGCCAGATGGGCGCGGAGATCGTCGCCGCCTGCTTCGTCATCGACCTGCCCGACCTCGGCGGCCGGAAGAAGCTGGAAGATCTCGGCGTCAACGTGCGGACGCTGGTGTCGTTCGAAGGGCATTAGCCAGCGGCAGAGGTCCTCGGATTTTTGCGCCGTCATCCTCGGGCTTGTCCCGAGGATCTGCCGACGAGGAAAGTTTGCCGGAGCAGCCCGTACTTACGACGCAGGTAGATCCTCGGGACAAGCCCGAGGATGACGACGGGAGGGTTGCGGTCTGCACAATGAGGAGAAAGGCGGGCGCATCGGTCATGATCTACACCCTCGCCATCGCCGGCTACCGCTCGATCCGGAACCTCGTGCTGCCTCTCGAACGGCTCACCGTGGTGACGGGCCGCAACGGCACCGGCAAGTCGAGCTTCTACAAGGCGCTGCGGCTTCTGGCCGATGTCGCGCAGGGCAATGTCATTTCCTCGCTCGCAACCGAAGGCGGGCTGCCGTCGACGCTGTGGGCCGGTCCCGAGCAGATCTCGCGCGGCATGCGGCAGGGTGTTCACGCGATCGAGGGCACGGCCCGCAGGAACCCGGTCAGCCTCAAGCTCGGCTTCGCGTCGGAGGACTACGGCTACGCCATCGATCTCGGCCTGCCGATCCCTTCCGCGTCGATGTTCGGCCGCGATCCGGAGATCAAGGCCGAAGCCGTGTGGGCCGGCGAGGCGCTGAGCAGGCGCAACGCCTTTGCGACGCGGTCGGGACCGGCTGTCACGGTGCTGGACGAGCAGGGCCGGCGTTCGACGCTGCCCAACCTGCTTGCGCCCTTCGACAGCATGATGACACATGCCGCCGATCCGCGCGGTCTGCCGGAATTGCTGCTTCTGCGCGAGCGCATGCGGGGCTGGCGCTTCTACGACCATTTCCGCACCGATGCCGACGCCCCGGCGAGGGCGGCAAGGCCAGGCACCCGGACCACGGCACTCAGCGCCGACGGGTCCGACCTCGCCGCGGCGCTGGAGACGATCCGCGAGATCGGCGATCCGAAAGGACTGGCGCAGGCGGTGGACGACGCATTTCCGGGCGCGGAGCTTCGAATAGAAGAGTCCGCCGGCCGCTTCGAACTGCTGATGCGGCAGCACGGGCTCCTGCGTCCGCTGAAGGCAGCCGAACTTTCCGACGGGACGCTGCGCTATCTTCTCCTCCTTGCCGCGCTGATGACCCCGCGACCGCCCGGCCTGATGGTCTTCAACGAACCGGAGACCAGCCTCCACGCCGACCTCTTACCGCCGCTTGCAAGGCTGATCGGGGAGGCATCGAAAACCTGCCAGATTGTCGTCGTGACCCACGACGCCATGCTGGCCGACGCGCTGCACGAAGCCGGCGCGCTGCGCCACGACTTCACCAAGTCGTTTGGCGAGACTGTGGTCGATGCAGCGGACCGGCCCGCCTGGGCATGGCCGGAGAGGTAGCGGCGAAATTGAGGGCGAGGGGGCGAATGGCCCGCGCCCCCTCCACCACGCTTCGCATGGTCCCCCTCCCCCGTAAACGGGGGAGGATAAGGGCGCGACCGTGCCGCCGCATATCCTCCCCTGCGAAGCGGGGGAGGGGGACCGCCGAAGGCGGTGGAGGGGGCGCGAATCTCACCCTCTCCGTCATACCGGTGGCCGAAGGCCAGCCGGTATCCATTCTTCTCTCCGGCTACACGCCTAAAACGCCTCCGCGACATGACCGACGGCATTCCATTTGCCGGCGATCAATGGGTGCCGGATCGCCTCCGGCGTCCGGGATGACGGCGTGCGGGCTTTCTCCCCCCTCAAGGGGGGAGATAGAGGCCTCCCCTGTGCATCGATCGCCCCCGGCGGAAGAAAGTTTTCGCCGCCAACACCTTGTTCCCATTCACCATTCGCCATTCACCATCCACTTTTTTCATCCACGCCCTTTTCGCCCTGCCGCATCATTGGCCCCGGTGCGACGCAAAGGAGCCGGCGGTGAGGGGAAAGGCGAAGACAGGGAAGGGACAGGAGGTGCTTTGCAGCATCGTCTCGACCCTGCTTGCGCTCGCAGCCCTCGCAGAACGGGCCGCCGGCGATAGCCCCTGGGTGCGCTTCTGCGTGCTGTGGGCCGCCCGGCAGGCCGACCTGATCGCCCGCGACTACGTCGCCGGCTCCACTTGGAATAGGGCCGGCCGTCTCTGGTCGCCCGCGCTGCCCAATGTCCGCTACGGCACCGGGCCGGCCGACGCGCTCGACATCGCCGCCTCGCTGCGCGCGCTGGCGGCGGTCATCAGCGGCATTGCCGCCTATCTCCGGCGCGTGTCGGTCTGGCGGCAGGATCAGGCAGTGGGCGAGGCCGGCGACGAGGCCAACCCGCTCCACGGGCTCGACGCATTCGTCCGGAGGCTTCGAAACGCGGTCTTCTCGCCGGTCGAATTCCGCGACACATCGTAGAGATCCTCAGGGGACAGTTTACTTTGTTTCCGCCCGCGCAAGCCTTGCACGGGCGACGCCCTTCTGCGGAAAAAAGTAAACTGTCCCCGGCACTTGCGTCCCCGAGCCCCGTTCGTCTTTCCTTCCGCGCAAAGCCGCTGCGGTCGACAATCTCGCATGGCCGAACGGCGACACGTTCCTACGTCGCGCCAGCACCCTCCGTCATTCCGGGTCCGCGCAGCGGAACCCGGAATGACGTCTAGAAAATGCCCGCTCCCACGATCGTAACGGCTTGCCGTTCTTCCGAAGGTCGACGATCTCGCGCGCCTAGGCGTCGCCCGTTGTCAGAACTCCACCTGCACCAGCACCGAACTGTCGAATTCGATCACCTTGTCGCCGGTCGAGTCGAAGGCTTCCGCCCGGATCGTCAGGAGGTTCCAGCCCGGGCGGGAGGCGACCGGGCGATGGTTGAGCCCGGTGCGTGTGAAGGTGATCGTCTCCCCGGCATAGACAGGTTTCAGCCAGCGCAGGTTGCGAAAGCCGGGGGAGGGGCCGAATACCGGCCTCGGGCCGGGGCCGCTCCAGCGTTGCGGTTCCGAATCCATCCGCTTCTCGAGATTCTTCTTCATCCACACCGCAGCGGTGTGCCAGCCGGAGGCGCAGAGACGCCGGAAGACGCTCTTTTCGGCAGCTGTCTCGTCGAGATGGAAGGGCTGCGGATCGAATTTCGCCGCGAAGGCCTTGATCGCATCGGGCTCGAAGACATGAGTGCCGAGAACGACCGTCTCGCCGATGCCGAAATATTCGTCCAGCGTCATGCGCCCACCGCCTCCCGGGTCAGGAACATGCCGGTGTTCTCCAGTTCCAGCACCGTCTCGCCGCGCTGGTTGGTCATCGTGCTCCTGACGGTGACGAAACCGAGGCCCGGTTTGGTCTTCGACAGGCGCTTCGCCAGAATGGTGCAATGGCCCGTCAACGTGTCGCCGGCCAGAACCGGCCTCTTCCAGCGGACATATTCGAGGCCGGGCGAGCCCTGCGAGGTCGAGTCCAGGATGAAGCCGTCGCACATCATGCGCATGAACATGGCGCAGGAGTGCCAGCCGGACGCGGAGAGCCCGCCAAGGATCGACGCCTTGCCGGCCTCCTCGTCGAGATGCATCGGCTGGGGATCGAACTCGGCAGCGAATTCGACAATCTCGTCCGCCGAGACTTTCTTTTCGCCAAGCTCGATCGTGCCGCCCACCTCGAGGTCTTCAAAGGCCCATCTGGGTCCGGCCATGATTCGAATCCCGTTCAATCTTGAACGACATTGTCGCGCGCCTGCGGTCACGGCGCAATAACCGGCAAGGTCGTGCCGCATATTCTGTTTGCCGCTGGCCTATTCCGGCCAGGCCTTGAGCAGGTCGTCGAGGAGTTGGGTCCGGCCCGGCGTGCGGATGCCCGACCTGTCGCCTGCGACATATTTCACGAGGCGCAGGCGCGGGTTGCCGCGGGCGGCTTCGTAGACGACGCGGTCGGGAATGATCGTATCGCGGCCGTAGACCTTGTCCCGGGGCAGCCTCAGTTCCGGCATGGCGTGGCAGACGAGTTCCGCGCAGAACAGCCGGTCCGCGCGCGCCGCGTCGAAGTTGAAGTCGAACTTCGTGCCGAGCGCGCCGAACAGCGTCGCCGCAGCGCGCCGCTGCCAGCCGGGCGTGGCGATGCGGGGGCGCAAGGCCACGGCGCGATCCGTGTCGAGCACCGCGGACGGCGGCGACAGGTGGACGCCCTTGCGATCCGCCTCGATGAACCGCGCGCCGCCGCGGATCGCCTCGCGGTGCGGCACGACGGACGGGTGCGACCACATGCCGAGCGCCCGCAGCTCGCTTTCGGAGCCGACATAGACGGTCGCGTGCTGGAAGAGGCCGGGGATGAGACGGCCCGTCAGCCTGCCTTTGGAACTGACGACGACGATATCGAGTGGCCTGAGACCGGTGACGAACCGCTTCTGGATCGCCTCGTCGTCGAGATATCCATGGCGCCATGTGATGGGGCCGACGATCTCGCCGAAAACCGGCGCAAAGGGCTCGACGGCCGCCACGAGCCATCGCGGCTGGCGCTCGGCGTCGCCGCAGCACTGGCCCCCGCCCGCTGTCCGGCCCGGATCATGGGTGCAGGCGGAGAGCAGGGCGACCAGTGCCAGACCCGCCGCTACCGCCGCCCGCCGGAAGACGGACATACCGCTGACCCAGAACCCCCGCATTGTACCCCCCAACACGCCCTTGAGGGTTCTACCACTTACGTGTTGAACCTGAACAGCAGCACGTCGCCGTCCTGGACGACATAGTCCTTGCCTTCGTCGCGTGCCTTGCCGGCTTCCTTGGCAGCCACTTCGCCGCCGAGCGTAATGAAATCCTCATAAGCGATCGTCTGGGCGCGGATGAAGCCGCGCTCGAAGTCGGTGTGGATCACGCCCGCCGCCTGCGGCGCCTTGGTGCCCTTGACGATCGTCCAGGCCCGCGTCTCCTTCGGGCCGACGGTGAAATAGGTGATCAGGTGCAGGAGGTCGTAGCCGGCGCGGATGAGCTTGTCCAAGCCCGGTTCCTCGAGCCCGAGATCGGCGAGGAACTCCTTGGCCTCCTCGTCGGGGAGCTGCGCGACCTCGGCCTCGATCGCGGCGGAGATGACGACCACGCGTGCGCCCTGTGCGGCGGCCATCTTCTCGACGGCCCTGGTGTGCTCGTTGCCGGTCGCCGCCTCTTCCTCCGAGACGTTGCAGACATAGAGGACGGGATGGGAGGTCAGCAGGTTCAGGCCGAGCAGGATCGGCATCTCGTCGGCGGCGAGCTTGTCCAGCAGCATGCGCACCGGCTTGCCGTCGTTGAGGAGGGCCAGCGCCTGTTCCATGACCGGCAGCACCGTCAGCGCCTCCTTGTCCTTGACGCTGGCGCGCTTGCGGAACTGAACGATGCGCCGCTCGAGGCTCTCGAGGTCCGACAGCATCAGCTCGGTCTCGACCGTCTCGGCGTCGGCCACCGGGTCGATGCGGCCCTCCACATGGGTGATGTCGTCGTTCTCGAAGCAGCGCAGCACGTGAACGATGGCATCGACCTCGCGGATGTTGGCCAGGAACTGGTTGCCCAGTCCTTCGCCCTTCGACGCTCCGCGCACGAGGCCGGCGATGTCGACGAAAGAGATGCGCGTCGGGATGATCTCCTTCGACTTGCCGGCGGCGGCGAGCTTCTTCAGGCGCGGATCGGGCACCGCCACCTCGCCGGTGTTCGGCTCGATGGTACAGAATGGATAGTTCGCGGCCTGTGCGGCCGCCGTGCGCGTGAGCGCGTTGAAAAGAGTGGATTTGCCCACGTTGGGAAGCCCAACGATGCCGCACTTGAAGCCCATGGGGAGGGTCCTGTCAGGAAACGAGAATTTGTGCAGGGCTATGGGCGAAAGGATCGACGATCGTCAACCCCCGACCGTCCGCCGCGACGATACGCTGCCCGTCTCGGTCTGCGTTCAGCTAAGAGCTGGAGGTAGGCGAAAGACCTACCGGCCTTCTTTGTCGCCGAACAGCTTCTTCAGCATCGCCGCCATCGGGCCGGATTCGGGGAGCTTGACGGCCGGCTGCTGCGGCCGGGCCTGGCGGATGTGGCTGACGCCCTTCGGCTTGCCGGCATCCTCGCCTGTCCTGGCGGCCTTCGCGGGATGGTCGTCACCCCTGGAGGCCCCCGGCACGGCAAGCGTAAGCTTGTTCATGAAGGAATTGTCGTCGCCCTTGGCCAGCAGCGGGGCATGCTCGCCGATCGCGTCGATCAGCGGTTCCAGCCAGTCGCGATCGGCTTTGGAAAAATCGCCCAGCACGTAGGAATGGACCAATTCTTTGACGCCCGGGTGGCCAATGCCGATGCGGACGCGCTTGTAGGCATTGCCGATATGCTGGTCGAGCGAGCGGATGCCATTGTGGCCGCCGGCGCCGCCGCCGACCTTCACCCTCACCTTGCCCGGCGCGAGATCCAGCTCGTCGTAGAGCACGACGACATCGGAGGGCGTGAGCTTGTAGAAGCGCATCGCCTCGCCCACCGACTGGCCCGACAGGTTCATGAAGGTCTGCGGCTTGACGAGAAGGATCTTCTCGCCGCCGAGCGCTCCCTCGGCGATCAGGCCCTGAAACTTCTTCGTCCAGGGCGAAAAGGAATGGCGGCGGGCTATCGCGTCCGCCGCCATGAAGCCGACATTGTGCCGGTGGTTCTGGTACTGCGCGCCGGGGTTTCCGAGACCTGCGAGAATGAGCATGGCTTCGGCCTATCCGGCGCGGGTGATCACTTGTCCTTGGCCGGAGCGGCGGCCGCTGCGGGAGCCTCGGCTTCCTCGTCGGCGTCCGAACGGCTGGCAGACGAGCCGGCGATGGTGGCGATGGTGAAGTCGCGGTCGGAAATGACCGGCTTGACGCCCGCCGGCAGCTTCACCGCCGAGATGTGGATGGAATCGCCGATCTCGGTGCCGTCCAGGTCGACGGTGATGGAGTCCGGGATCGCATTCGCGGGCACCGTGAACTCGACCTCGTGGCGCACGACGTTGAGCACGCCGCCGCGCTTGATGCCGGGCGACTTCTCTTCGTTGATGAAGTGAACCGGCACTTCGACGGTCACGACGGTGTCCTTGCCGACGCGCAGGAAGTCGACATGCATCGGGAAATCCCGGACCGGATCGAGCTGATAGTCCTTCGGCAGGACCTGCACCTTCTTGCCGTCCACGTCGATCGTGGCGATGGTGGTCATGAAGCCGCCGCCATGGATCTTGTAGTACAGCTCCTTGTAGGGGAGGGCGATCGCCAGGGGAGGCTGCTTGTCGCCGTAAATGACTGCTGGTACCTTGCCGTTGCGGCGAGTTTCGCGGGCGGACCCCTTACCGACCTTCTCGCGCGCCTCGGCCTTGAGCTCGTACGTCTCGTGGCTCATGGCTGTTCCTTTCGCGTTGTATGGAGCGCCTCCGGCCCGGCGACCGCCGTGTCCGGAAACGTCGAAAGCCGCCTTATGGGCGGCCCTCCGCCGCGTTGCCTCCAAGGGTGTCTACGCGGGTGGCGGCTCTATAGCGGAAGGGGGGAAACCGCGCAACCCGCAAGAACCGCCCCGAAGGCGTATCAGGCTGCAATCCGCGCCAGCCGCGCCCTGGCGTTCGCGATCATCAGGGCCGCCTTCGCCGCCTCGCGTCCCTTCTCGACGAAATGCCGGGCGAAGATCTGACGGTGATGGTCCGTCTCCTGATAATTGTGTGGCGTCAGCGAAACCGAAAGAACCGGTATGCCGGTATCCAGGCCGGCGCGCATCAAACCGTCGACGACCGCCTGAGCGACGAAATCGTGGCGGTAGATGCCGCCGTCGACGACGAAGGCCGCCGCCGCCACCGCCGCATATCTGCCGCTGGCGGCAAGATCGCGGGCAAGCAGCGGCAACTCGAAGGCGCCGGGAACATCGTAGATGTCGACGTTGCCGGCGGGGATGAGTTCGAGAAAACCGTCGAGCGCCCTGTCGACGATCTCGGAATGCCAGTTTGCCTTGACGAAGGCGTAGCGGGTGGGTGTCATCGTGATCTCTCCTTCGGTTGCGACACGTCACCCAAGGCGATCACGCGCGGAGCGGTCCCGCGCGTTGGGACCGCTGCCACCCGTTCTCTTCCATCCGGACTGTAACCGTCGGCCCAGGCATCGCACCTGATCTGCTGACCCTTCCTGTGGAAGGCGCTCGCGGGCTCGCGATCGAGATCGCATACCGCCGGTGGGGATTTTCGCCCCGCCCTGAGAACGGCCGGACGATAGGAGATGCAAACCAGCGTGGCAACGGGGGTGCGACCGCCGGCTTCATCTCGCTGGAGCAATGTCCGATCAGGTTGAACCGTTCTGCCGGAGGGAATTCGGGTCAAGGTCGAGGTCTTCGGCGCGGTCGTGCTGGTGGCACGGCCAAGTCCGAAGACCGAAGGATTTGGCCCGAATTCACCCGGCCCGAAGGGTTCCCCGCTGGCAGGCGCCCGCGGCGTCAGGCGGATTTGGCCGTGCCACCAGCACGGCCTGCACCGCCTTCCTAGCGGATCGCACCGCCATCGGAGAAACAGAACTGGTTCAACCTGGTCGGACATTGCTCTAAAAAAGAACCCGCCGTCATTGGCGACGGCGGGCGAGTGAGGCTCGGACGAGGGCGGTGTCCGCCGCCCCCGAATTGCCGGTTCTACAGGTTCCAGGTATCGCGCATGCGCCGCCGCTCGACGCGGAATGTTTCCTCGGGTCCGAGGACGTCTTCCCGGGTCATACCGATGTCGCGCAGCAGGCGGTCGTCCTTCCTGGCAAGCAGGTGCCGCAATTCGCGGCTCAGGCGATGGGGATTTCGCGAAAGAGGGTGGGCGCGTTCGACCGGAAGGTCGGTCGCGTTGAAGAATGCGGTGGTCATGGTCGTGTGCTCTGTGTCGAACCACGCAGATAGGCTTCGCGTTGACATTCGACAAACGAATTGCTGTGATGGCAGCCATGATGTTTCGGAATGTCTCGCCATGAGCCTGCATCTGGATGGAGACCTGCTCCGGACGTTTCTCGCCGTCGCCGACAGCGGCAATTTCACCCATGCCGCCGCCCGCGTCGGGCGTACCCAGTCCGCCGTGTCGATGCAGATCAAGCGCCTGGAGGATTCGGTCGGCGTCGCTCTGTTCGAGCGCGGGGCGCGCGGCGTCTCGCTGAACGAAAAGGGTCGCCAGATGCTCGACAATGCGCGTCGCATCGTCGGTTTGCTGGACGAGACGGCAGCGCTGTTCGATGCCGCCGCTCTGGAGGGCAAGGTCAGCATCGGCATCCATCAGGAATATGCCGAAGAGCGTCTGGCCGACGCGCTTCATGCGTTCGACCGCCGGCACCCCGGCGTCGAGATCACCGTCCGCTGCGGAACGTCGGAGGAAAACCTGGCGCGCGTGCAGTCGGGCGATCTCGACCTCGCGGTGATCTTCGACTGGCAAGGCCATTCCGACGGAGAGGTTCTCATGGTCGATCCGACGGTGTGGGTCACGTCGGAAAAGCACCTGACGCATGAGCGCAGGCCGGTCCCGATCGCGCTGTTCCGAGACTCGGCGTGGTCGAAGGATTTCGCAATCCAGTCGCTCGAGAGTCGCGGCGTCGATTATCGCATCGCCTTCCTCAGTGCGATCAAGGGCGGACTCAGGCTCGCGGTGACGTCAGGCCTCGCCATCTCCCCCATTTCCCGAAGCGACATCCCGCCCGGTTGCCGCGAGCTGACCGCGGAGGAGGGGTTCGCGGTGGTGGACCATTCGAACGTGGTGCTCGTCATCAACCCCTCGTCGCGTGGCGCCGCGGTGGCAGGTATGGCCGAGGCGATCCGCGAGGCGTTTTCCGCGATGAAGCCGCTGTCCACGGTGGCGTGAACCCGAACATTCTTGTTGACGCAGATCCGCCGCGGCTTAGTCTCTCCCAATCGGGGGCATGGGTGGACTCCCCGGAAGGCTTCGGCCCAAGTTCCGCCTTCGCACGTTTGCGGAGGAAACCATGCCTCGAACAATCTCGCCCGCCGCGCTCGCCCGACTGATCGGCTCTCCCGATTGTCCCGTCGTCGTCGATGTCCGGAGGGAGCAGGTCTTCCAGCAGGCCGGATCCCGAATCCCGACGGCGCTCTGGCGCCCGCATACCGAGCCTGCAACCTGGCTCGGCGCATTCGGGCCCGGCCGCTCCTTCGTCGTCTATTGCGTGCACGGCCACAATGTCAGCGAGATCGCCGCGGCCAGGATGCGGGCCTTCGGCGCCGACGTGGCGATTCTGGAGGGCGGCATCGAAGCTTATGCGGCGCTCGGCGAGCCGATGGTTATTGATGCTCCCGGCGTTCCGAAAAAGCTGGCTGCGCCAAGCGTCTGGGTGACGCGCGAACGGCCGAAGATCGATCGCGTCGCCTGCCCATGGCTGATCCGCCGCTTCGTCGACCCGTTCGCGGTCTTTCACTACGTCGCGTCGGAATGGGTGCGCGGGGTCGCCGAGGAAATCGGGGCGATCCCGTTCGATGTCGACGGCGTCGCCTATTCGCATCGCGGGGACCAATGCAGTTTCGATACGATGCTCGACGAGTTTGGGCTCGACTCGCCTGCGCTGCGGCGCATGGCGCGGATCGTGCGCGGTGCCGATACGGCGCGGCTCGACCTCGAGCCGCAGGCGGCGGGCCTGCTTGCCATCCTGCTCGGATTGTCGGCAATGGAGACCGACGACCTTCGGCAACTGGACAAGGCGATTCCCGTGTTCGACGCGCTCTATGCCTGGCTGCGATACGCCGCGGAGGAAACCCATAACTGGCCGGCACGTGCAGGCCTCACATGACCGTCGAGCTCGCAATAGACGTCAGGCCTTCGTTCGCGGAAGCCTTCAAGGTCTTCGCCCGGATCGGTCTTTTGTCCTTCGGTGGTCCCGCCGGGCAGATCGCGCTGATGCACCGCATCCTCGTCGACGAGAAGAAGTGGCTCGACGAGGCGCGCTTCCTGCACGCGCTAAATTACTGCATGCTCCTGCCGGGACCGGAGGCGATGCAACTCGCCACCTATGCGGGATGGCTGCTGCACGGGGTCAAGGGCGGCCTCGTGGCCGGGATGCTCTTCGTGCTGCCTGGCGCCGTCGTACTGACACTTCTCTCCAGCCTCTATCTCCTCCTCGGCGACGTCGAGATCGTGCAGGGGCTGCTCTTCGGCCTGAAGGCTGCGGTTCTCGCCGTCGTGCTGGAGGCGCTCGTAAAGGTCTCGAAGCGAGCGCTGAAGAGCCGGCAGATGGTCGTGGTCGCCGTGCTCGCCTTCGTTGCGATCGCCTTTCTGCGCCTGCCATTCCCTCTGATCATCGCACTGTCGGCCATTGCCGGAGCGGCGCTCCACCTCGTGGGAAAGGGCGATCGACGGTCTTCGCCCGGCGTGGAAGTGATGCAGGGTGACATGCCCGACTGGACGCGGCCCAATCTCGGCCGTTTCATCTCGACGCTCGCGGTCTGGCTAGCGCTCTGGTTCGGCCCGCTCCTGATGCTGGACGCCGTCCTCGGATCGGAGCACGTCTTTGCCAAGGAGGCGTCCTTCTTCTCGGTCATGGCGGCGGTGACGTTCGGCGGCGCCTATGCGGTGCTGGCCTGGGTCGCTCAGCAGGCGGTAGAGGTCTATGGATGGCTGCGCCCGGACGAGATGCTCACCGGCCTAGGGCTTGCCGAGACGACACCGGGTCCGCTGATCCTCGTCCTCGTCTTCGTCGGCTTTCTGGGCGGCGCGCGCCAGTCGGGGCTCGAACCGCTCGCCGGCGGTCTTGCAGGGGCTGCGGTGACGCTGTGGTTCACTTTCGTGCCCTGTTTCCTCTGGATTTTCGTCGGCGCGCCCTATGTCGAGACGGTCCGCAACATCGCGTGGCTGTCGACGGCCCTGGCGGCCGTCACCGCTGCCGTCGTCGGTATCATCGCCAACCTGGCGCTCTGGTTCGGGCTGCATGTGCTGTTCGGGACTGTCGGCGAAGTGCAGGCGGGCCCGTTCGCGTTGCCGGTCCCCGACCTTGCGAGCTTCGATCCGTGGGCGGCGCTGATTGCCGTCGCTGCCGGCGCGGCGCTGCTGCGCTTTCACGCCAACATGATCGTCGTGCTGGCTGCGGCGGCGGCCGCCGGGATGATTCTGCGCCTGGCGGTCGGCTAGTCGAACAGGCTCGACACCGATTCCTCGGTCGCCGTGCGCGAGATCGCCTCGCCGATCAGGTCGGCGATCGAGACGACGCGGATATTGTGGGCGGCGTCGACGCTCGCTGTCGGCTGGATGGAATCGGTGATCACCAGTTCCTTCAGCTTCGACGAGGTGATGCGGGCGACCGCGCCGCCGGACAGCACGCCGTGGGTGATGTAGGCCGTGACGCTGGTCGCGCCGTTGGCGAGAAGGGCGTCGGCGGCGTTGCACAAAGTGCCGCCGGAATCGACGATGTCGTCGAGCAGCAGGCAGTCCTTTCCCTCGACGTCGCCGATGATGTTCATGACCTCCGACTCGCCCGGCCGCTCGCGGCGCTTGTCGACGATCGACAGTTGCGCGTCGATGCGCTTGGCGAGCGCGCGCGCCCGCACCACGCCGCCGACGTCGGGCGAGACGACCATGACGTTGGACAGGTTGTAATGGGCCTTCACGTCGCGCGCCATGACGGGCACGGCGAAAAGGTTGTCCGTCGGAATGTCGAAGAAGCCCTGGATCTGCCCCGCATGCAGGTCGAGCGTGAGCACGCGGTCGACGCCTGCGCGGGTAATCAGGTTGGCGACGAGTTTCGCCGAGATCGGGGTGCGGCCCGAGGCGCGGCGATCCTGCCGGGCATAGCCGAAATAGGGGATCACCGCCGTGATACGCCGCGCCGAAGAGCGGCGGAACGCATCGATCATGATCAGGAGTTCCATCAGGTGATCATTTGCCGGGAAGGACGTCGACTGCAGCACGAAGACGTCCTGGCCGCGCACGTTCTCCTGGATCTCGACGAAGATCTCCTGGTCGGCGAACCGCCTGACGCTCGCCTTGCCCAGTGAAATGTTCAGGTACCGGGCGACCGATTCGGCCAGCACCCGGTTGGAGTTGCCCGCGAACAATTTCATGCAGAATCCCTGGCGCTCGTCTCGCTCGGTCAATGCGCGCCTTTAAGCGGCAAGCCGGCGCATTTCAAGCCAATAAGGAGAACTGCCTGCGCGTGGTGCTAAAAAAAGAGTTTGCGCGTCAACCGGCGCGGGCCGCGAGCCAGGCGTCGAATTCGTCCGCCGTGCGGTCGGCGATCGCGCGCATGTTGGATTCGGTCACGTCGATCCATCCCTGGTTCTTGCCTTCCACCCGTTCCTGACCGGAGAAGCGGTGCACGCGGTTGCCGGCAGCGTCCATGACGTCCCAGACATAGAAGATGACGGTCTCGCCGTCCTCCGGCGAGGTCGAGAAGAAACCTTTCAACGTGTAGCTCGCCGCTGGATCGGCCGATGCCAGGACCGAAAAACGCTTCGAGGCCGCGCGCTGCGCGAGCCGGGCGGACAATTGCTCGGCGGCCTGCATCGGCGCGCCGATCACGGGGGCGAGGACCACGCGCGCCGGCTCGTTGGTCAGCGCGGCGACCTGCGGTGGCGTCGCCGCGGTCTCGGTCGGCTCGACCACAGGCAGCGGTTGTGGCGAAGAACTCGACTGGGGGAAACCCATCGTCGGATCCACGCTGGTGCACGCCGCGCCGGACAACGCAGCGATCACGAGAACGATTGCTGTCACACAGCGACTCATCGGCCGGAGATCACCCTCACGCGGGCCCGTCCCACCCAATCTTTGAAGTCTAGACCTCATCGCACGATCAAGTCGAGATCATGACGCGACAATGGCCGCGGCTCGCCCTCGGTGGTGAGATAGGTGCGCCCGAGCGTCATCGCCGTCTCACTGTCGGAATCCATGATGATCATGTGCGCGAACAGCGTCATGTTCGGCGCGATCGGTTCCGGATTGCCGGTATAGAACATCGGCATGTCCATCCACGACGGCGTGAAGCGGGCGCCCTGCGAATAGCCGCAGGCGTTGAGGCGATGGCGCGTCATGCCATGCGTCTCCATCACCTTCGCATGCGCGTCGAAGACGTCGCCGAAAGTCTTGCCGGGCACCATCGTCTTCTCAACCGCGAGCAGCGCGTCGCGGCAGGCGTCGTAGAGTTCCTGGTGGCGCTTCGAGACCTTGCCGACGATGGCCGTGCGCATCATCGCCGCGTGGTAGTGATGGAAGACGCCCGCCCATTCGAGCGTCAGCTGGTCATTCTTGGTCAGCTTGCGGCGGCCGGCCTTGTAGCGGCACAGGAGCGCATCGGGGCCCGAGCCGATGATGAACTCATTGGCCGGATAGTCGCCGCCACCGGCGAAGATAGCGCCCTGCATGGCCGCGAGGATGGCGCCCTCGTCGCCGCCCTGCCTGATCAGGGGAAGAGCGGCGTCGAGCGCGTCGTCGGACAGCGATGCCGCCTTCTCGATCTTCCTGATCTCGGCCGGGCTTTTCACGACCCGCAAGCGGGAGACGATCCCCGACGCGTCGGAGATCTTGCCGAAGGTCTGCATCTGCTCGTCGAGTCGCTTGCCGTTGAATGCGGTCAGTCCGTGGGTATCGTATTCGATGCCGATCGTGCAGCCGAGCAGGTCCATGTCGTTCAGGAGATTGCGCAGATCGATCGCCGGATTGGCGCTGTCGCGATCGGTCCACAGCACGATGTTCTCGATGGTCGAAGTATGCTTGGCCTGCCGCAGGTCGGCCGAGCGCGTCATCAGCACCATCGAGCCGTCCGACTTTACGACGAGGCACTGGAAGAAGCAGAAGCCGAACGTGTCGTAGCCGGTCAGCCAGTACATGCTTTCCTGAGCGAACAGCAGGAGTGCATCGAGCTTGCGATCGGCCATTTCGAGGATCAGGCGGTCGCGCCTGGCATCGAATTCGGTGCGTTCGAAATGCAGCGCCATCATTCGTCTCCTATGACAATCGACGAGATCAGCCGGCCGTAGTCCGGTTCGCCGCGATGAGTCGTGCGGCGGTAGGAGAAGAACAGATCCTCCTCCGCATAGGTGCAGCGGTTCAGCGCATGCGCCTGCACGCCCGCTGCCCTGAGGCGGTCGACCGTGTATCCGTTCAGATCGAACATCGCATGCCCAGCTTTCCGCGAAGGCGTGAAATAGCGCTCGTTCTGCGGGGTGCTCCCGACGAACCGCCCGACGAACTCCGGTCCGACCTCGTAATTTGCCGCGCTGATGGACGGACCGAGCACGGCGACGATTCGGTCGCGCTTCGCGCCGAGCGCCTCCATGGCTGCAACGGTGTTTTCGAGGACGCCGGTGAGGGCGCCCTTCCAGCCGGCATGTGCCGCTCCGATCACGCCCGCCTCCGGCTCGGCAAACAGGATCGGCCCGCAATCCGCCGAGGATGCGCCGAGCGCGATGCCGTGCCGGTCGGTGACCATCGCGTCGGCCTTGGGCCGCTCGCCGGTGAACGGCCGAGTGATTGTGACGACGTCGGGCGAGTGGACCTGCCAGACACTGAGCAGGTTCGATGGCGCTACCCCCATCCATTCGGCGACGCGGCGGCGGTTTTCGGCGACATGGGCCTTGTCATCATTCGAGCCCGTCCCGGTGTTGAGGCCGGCATAGATGCCGCCCGAAACGCCACCAACGCGCGTGAAAAAACCATGCCGGATCAGCGGCTTGTCGACGAAGTCAAGATGTTCCGACCGGAGCGGGTCAGGGCGCGTCAGGTTTAGCATCAACCGCCTTCTGGTGGCTTGGAGCCGACGGGTCAAGTCCGCGGGTGGCTCGCGCGGCGAGCGGGAAAGTGGGCCAGAGGGTCGGCCCCTGTCAATCGGCGGCTTTCATTCCGACCGCCTCTCGTGCGTAGACCGTTTCATGGTTAGATGGAAACGGCTCTGTTTCCTCGATGGCGAGGCGATCCGCCTGACGCCGCGGGCGCCCGCCAGCGGGAAACCCCGTCGGTTTGCCTTCGGCAAAACCGACCATCCGGAGTTGCCGATCGTCCTTTCCCGCTGCGCAGCAGCGGGGGCGACCGGCGGGCCGGGTGAATTCGGGCCAAATCCGCCGGTCTTCGGACTTGGCCGTGCCACCAGCACGACCGCGCCGAAGACCTCGACCTTGGCCCGAATTCCCTCCGGCAGAGCGATTCCATCTAGCCATGAAACGGTCTAGAACCGCCGGGAAGCCGACGGGGGACGACGTGTCGAATTCGCTATTTCGGGAAATCGTCAGGGCGATCAACGGCAACGGCCTCGTCCGGTCTGCCAAGAATCTGCGCAACGAGATGATGGACCAGGCCTTCCGCCTCGCGGGTCATGCGGAACGCGACAGATTCCTCGCCGCGTTCAAGGCGGATGGTCGGCCTGTCGTATTCGCCGTGGCGTTCAATACGCCGTGGGTCGTCGATCTGCTGACGGCGAGTTGGGCGGAGAATGTCGCGGACTCCGTTCTCGTCGTGGTCGACAACTCGAAGAGCCGGGCGGCGCGGCAGGTCCATCGGGAGATCTGCCGGGCGCGCGGCGTTCCCTACGCCGAGCTTCCCAAGAACCGTGAATGGCATCCCAACCGCTCCCACGCGATCGCGATGAACTGGATCTACTATCATCTGGTCGACGCCCTGAAGCCGGAAATGTTCGGCTTTATCGACCACGACTGTTTTCCGATCCGGCCGGTGAGTATCGCCGAACGGCTCGAAGGCCGGTCGGGATACGGCCTCATCTCGCATGCCACCCGCGAACCCGCCATCTGGTATTTCTGGGCCGGCTTCGGCTTCTTTCGCTACGCGATCACGTCAGGACGAGCGGTCGATTTCAAGCATGCCTACGAGTGGGGCGCCGACACGGGCGCGCGCAACTGGCGGCCCATCTTCTCGACCTTGCAGGAATCGTATCTGCGCGAGGCGAAGGACGAGATGGTGCCTGCCGGGGACGGCGCCCCCGTCAGTCGGATGCAGATCATCGACGAACGCTTCAATCACATCGGCAAGGCGTCGTACACGGCCGACCTGGCAAAGCCGGAGCAGCGGAAGGCGCTCGCCGACTTCCTGTGGGCGCAATATCTCCCCGGTAAGCGACCGCTGGTCACGCCTTGAACGGAACGAGGTCGAGGGGCCTGCCCGCGATCGCCAGCACCTTGAAGAGGTCACCCATCTGGGCGGGAGACGCCAGCCGCTCCACCTCGTTGCGGATTTCCTCGCGCCTCGTCTCATTTGCATCGGCCCCGAGCACTCCGGCGCGCTGCAGCAGTCCCATGGCGAGCAGGAACTCGCCCTGTGTGGCGAGGCCGGTGTTCAAGCCATGGCATCCGGCTTCCCGCGCGAGCGTCTCGAAATCGACATGCGAGGTGAGATCCGCCTCGCCCGGATGGGCGAGGACAGGGTCGAACGCATGACTGCGCACCGCCTGCAGCGTGTCGCCGAAGCCCGGGACGAGGTGGCCGTAGTCGAAGAACAGCCCGGCGCCGCCGGCCCGGGCAATATGGGCGGCGATCGCGGCCATGACGGCGGTGCGGCCCGGAGCGGTCTCGAAGATCGAACCATCCGTCGCGTCCGCCGCGCCGGCAGGCAGGAGTGTGTCGTCGAGCGATGTCATGCCGGCGAAGAAGGCCAGTCTGCCGTCATCGTCCAGACCTACCATCCGCTCGCGCCAGCCGCCTGGCGTCTTGACGAACTGCCTGACGGGGATCGCGTCGAACAGTTCGTTGCCGACGATGAACAGCGGACAAACTGGCATATCGTCGACGGATGTCAGCCATCGGGCGCGGCCCGACCACTCGCCCAGCATCCGTCGCTGCACGTCGGCCAGCCGCCGGCTGGCCTCGATCAGGACGATCTGCGATTCCGACGCAAGATCCGGAGCCAAGCGTTTGACCGTGCGCAGCAAATCCTTCATCAGCGTGCCGCGGCCGGGGCCGATCTCGGCGATCGTGGCGGGCAACGGCCGGCCGAGGGACTGCCAGGCCGCGACCATCCATACGCCTAGGATCTCGCCGAACATCTGACTGATCTCGGGCGCGGTGGTGAAGTCGCCCTCCGTGCCGAAGGGCTCGCGGGTGGTGTAGTAGCCGTGCTCGGGGTCGAACAGGCACATCGCCATGTATTCGGCGACGGAGATGGGGCCGCTGGCTGCGATGGTGTCCCGGATTCGGCGGGCGAGAGGGGTCATCGCATCGTGGCAGGGCGAGCGGTCGCCATCGCCCAGATGCCAGCCAGCACCATCGGAGTCGACAGGATCATGCCCATGGTGAGCCATCCGCCGGCGAGATAGCCGAGCTGCGCGTCCGGTACGCGGAAAAATTCGACGATGATGCGCGACAGGCCGTAGCCGGCGATGAACGCGCCGCCGATGAATCTGGGCGCCTTCAGTTTCTTCGGTCCCCACGCGAGCCACATGAGGACGAGAAAGAGGATGACGCCTTCGAGCCCGGCCTCGTAGAGCTGGCTCGGATGGCGTGGCTCGGGACCGCCGTTCGGGAACACGAAGGCCCACGGCACGTCGCTCGGGCGTCCCCAGAGCTCGGAATTGATGAAGTTCGTTACGCGCACCAGGCCGAGCCCGACCGGAACTCCGGCGGCGACGACGTCGAACAGGCTCCAGGTCGGGATGCCGCGCCGGCGCGCAAACAGGATCATGGCGAGAATAACGCCAAGCAGGCCGCCATGGAACGACATGCCGCCCTCCCAGATCGCCAGCATGTCGAGCGGATTGGCGATGTAGCGGGCGAAATCGTAGAAGAGGATATAGCCGAGGCGGCCGCCGGCGACCACGCCCACCGCCGCCCAGACGACGAAATCGTCGAGATCCTCGGGCGTCATCGGAGCCGTATCGTTTGCCCACAGGCGCGGCGTCGACGCCAGCTTGCGCGAATACCACCAGGCGAACAGGATGCCGACGACGTAACCCAGTCCATACCAGTGGATGGCGAGCGGCCCGATCGAGATGAGCACCGGGTCGATGTCCGGAAAGGGAAGCGCCGCAAGCGGCAGGAAGAGGTCAGTCACGTAAAGCCTGTCGATCAGATAGCGGGCGCGGCGGACCTTGGCGGAGCGCTCCGGCGAGGTCAAGGCGGCGCGGCATCGCCTTGCAAACGGCCGCGCGGCCTCCTAATTGCATTCCAGCAACGAGGTTTTCCCATGACCACCGGCCCCAACCGCATTCTCGATGAATTCGCCAAACTGATGACCGATGCCGCCGGCGCGGCGCAGGGTGTGCGTCGCGAGGTAGAAACGGCTTTCCGCTCGCAGACCGAGAAATGGCTCAACTCGCTGGATATCCCCCAGCGCGAGGAGTTCGAGGCGGCGAAGGAACTGGCTGCCCGGGCGCGCGCGGAAAACGCTTCGCTGCTGAAGCGGATCGATGCGCTCGAAGTGCGGGTCGCACTGCTCGAGGGCGGCGAAGCACCTTCGACGGCCAGGAAAAAGGCCGCCGCGAAAAAATAGTTTCGGCATCTGTCCACAGGCTGCCGCACTGCGAAAAGCGTTGCGGCTGAATCGCTTACCGGCTTCGCTTGAATCTGTCCTGACTCGTCTTTCCACACCCTGGCGCAAGGTTCGTCAAAAAGGGACTGGCGCGCCGACTCTCCATCAATAGACTGAAATTGTTGCATGATTCGAGCGATCGAACATGCGCCGGTCCGGGGCGGTCCGGCAGGGTAGTTCGTTCCTTCCGCTCAGCCGCAGTGCGTTTACCAGTCGCGCGTCCTTTCCCTTGTGGAGCGTGCGGTGGCGCTCCCGTAACGACAGGAAGCCTACGATGAGCCTGCTTGAACTCGATCTCGCCAGAAACCCGCATCCCGTCGACATGATCGAACAGGTCGCGCATGCGAACGACTGGGCCTTCGAGCGCACCGGCGATGACGAGATCGCGATCGCGGTTGCCGGCAACTGGACCGACTATCACGTCTCCTTCTCGTGGATGGAGGATTTCGAGGCGCTGCATCTGGCCTGTGCCTTTGACATCAAGGTTCCGGAAAATCGTGTGCTCGAAGTGATGCGGCTGCTGTCGATCATCAACGAGCAGATGCTGTTCGGCCATTTCGACCTGTGGGAGCAGGAGGGGGCGATCATGTTCCGCCAGGCGTTGCTTCTGTGCGGGGGGGCGGAGCCGACCAGCCAGCAGGTCGAGGTGCTGCTCAACAGTGCCCTCGAAGCCTGCGAGACCTATTTCCAGGCCTTCCAGTTCGTCGTCTGGTCGGGCACGCCGGCGCGCGAGGCGCTCAATAGCGTGCTGTTCGAGACACAGGGCAGCGCCTGACGACATGAGTTCGCCGAAGCCGCCGATCAGTTACGAGGATTTCGACCGTGTCGACATCCGGGCCGGCACGATCGTCGAGGCCGAACCCTTTCCCGAGGCGCGCAAGCCGGCGATCAAGCTCAGGATCGATTTCGGACCGGAGATCGGCGTCAAACGCTCCTCGGCGCAGATCACAAAATACTATGCGCCCGAAACGCTCGTCGGCCGGCAGGTCTTCGCCGTGGTCAACTTTCCGCCGCGCCAGATCGGCAAGTTCATGTCGGAAGTGCTGACGCTCGGCTTCCCCGACGAGGAGGGCGCGGTGGTGCTCGGTGCGATCGACCGCAAGGTGCCGGACGGCGGACGGCTGTTCTAGAGCCATGTTCGATCTGATCGAACATGGCTCTAAGCCGGCACCCTCACCACCGCGCGCAGGCCGCCCATCGGGCTGTCGTCGAGTGAAATGTCGCCGCCGTGGCTGCGGGCGATATCGCGCGCGATGGAGAGGCCGAGACCTGTGCCGCTCGCATCCTGATTGCGCGCCTCGTCAAGCCGCACGAACGGTTTGAAGACGTCCTCGCGGCGATCGCTGGGAATGCCGGGTCCGTCGTCGTCGACGATCACCGTCAGCGACCCGCGGCGATGGGTGGCCGTGACGCTGACGTTCCTGGCATAGCGGAAGGCATTGCCGACCAGGTTGGTGGCGAGCCGGGTGAAGGCATGCGGCCGCACATGTACCTGCGGTTCGCCGACGAGCGCGATCTTCAAGGTCCGCTTGCGCAGGCCGGCTTCTTCCTTCAGCCGCTCGAAGAGCGTGTTGAGATCGAGCGAGCCGGTATCTTCCGATGCCTCTCCGCGCGCGAAGGCGAGATAGCCTTCGAGCATGGACTGCATGTCGTCGATGTCCTGTTCCAGTGCGGCGACGTCGGCTTTGGAACCGCTGAGGGCGAGCTGCAGGCGGAAGCGGGTCAGGATGGTGCGCAGGTCGTGGCTGACGCCGGTCAGCATCGCCGTGCGCTGCTCGATCTGGCGCTCGATGCGCTCGCGCATCTGGATGAAGGCGAGCCCCGCGCGCCGTACTTCCTCGGCGCCGCGCGGCTGGAAGTCCGTCGGCGGCGAGCGGCCCTTGCCGAACAGTTCGGCCGCTTCGGCGAGCTTCTGGATCGGGCGAATCTGGTTGCGCAGGAACAGAATGGCGATCGTCAGCAGGACGAGCGAGGTGACGACCATCCAGACCACGAAAATGTGGCTGTTGGAAGCGTAGGCCTGATGCCGCCGCGCAAAGACGCGCAGGACCTTGTCCTCGAGCTGGATGCGGATCTCGACGATGCTCGAATTCCCCACCGTATCGATCCAGAACGGCCGGTTGATCTGGCGCGTGATCTCGGTCGAGAGGATGCCGTCGAGGATCGAGAAGAAGGGCTTCGGCCCGGGCGCGGGTAAGGGATCTGAGGGCAGGAGATCGATCTTCAGCGCGAGCCGCTCCTGGGCGATGCGGATGACTTCGGCGTAGTTGTCGCCCGATGGATAGGTCTCGATCATGTCGATGACGGCAGCGATGTCGCGAACGACTGCGGTCGACAGACGCTGCGTCACGAGTTGCCAGTGGCGTTCCATGAAGACGAAGGCGACGACGCCCTGCAGCAGAATCATCGGCGCGATGACAATGATCAGCGATCGGGCATAGAGGCCTTTGGGCATGTAGTGGGAGATGCGCCGCCACGTCCTGCGCCAGATCAGCGGGCCACGCGGCCGCCAACGGCGCACGAATGCATCGATGCCGCCGTGTCGAAGATCGGTGGGGTCGGTCGCGGCCATATCCCTCCCTCGGGCCGGTCTACTCGACGCTGAGCCGGTAGCCGACGCCGCGCACGGTCTGCAGCCAGACGGGGTTGGCCGGATCGCGCTCGATCTTGCGGCGCAGCCGGTTGATCTGCACATCGATCGTGCGTTCGCCGACTTCCGCTTCTCCGCCGACGAGTTCATGCCGCGGGATGGTCTCGCCGATGCGGCCGGCGAAGACGGAGAGGATATCCTGCTCGCGGTCGGTCAGCCTGATCGTCTCGCCGCCCTTCTTCAATTCCCGCCGCGCGATCTGGAAAGTATAGGGGCCGAAGACGATCTGCTCGACCTTCGGCGTGGCGGGCGGGCCGCCGCGGCGCAGGATGTTGTTGACGCGAAGGATCAGTTCGCGCGGATCGAACGGCTTGGGTAGGTAATCGTCCGCCCCAGCCTCGAGACCGGCAATGCGGCTGTCGGTCTCGGACAGCGCCGTCAGCATCAGGATCGGGGTGTTCTTGTGGGCGCGCAACGCCCTGGTGAGCTCCACCCCGGACTCGCCGGGCATCATCACGTCGAGGACGAGAAGATCGAAATCCAGGCCTTCAAGATGCCGGCGCGCTTCGGCGGCGGTTCCGGCCACCGTCACACGGAAGCCGTTGCCGGTCAGGAACTGTTTGAGGAGATTGCGGATGCGCGTATCGTCATCGACCACGAGGAGGTGCGGCGCGTCGTCCCCCGGAGGCGTCCTCTGTTCTTCGGTCATCTCCTCGTCCCTTCGCCGGATTTCGCGCCCGGGAGTTCATCGACCTGAACCCTGAGTTCGGGCTTGACCATTCCGCGCAAGAAGCCCTCGATCGCCTCACGCTCGGCCGGGCCGTAGTTCCGGATTGCCTCGGCGATACGGCGGGACTGTGGCGTGGCAAGCGCGAGTGCCAGTTCCCGTCCCTTGGCGGTCGGATAGAGCTCGCGCTGGCGGCGATCCTTAAGCCCCTGAACCTGGACAATGTAGCCCGTGTCGATCAACTGTTTCAACACGCGTGCCAGGCTCTGCTTGGTGATCTGCAGGACGTCGAGCAGCTCGGCGACAGTCAGTCCAGGGCGGCGGTTGACGAAATGGACGACGCGGTGATGCGCGCGGCCGAAGCCGTATTGCTCGAGGATCTGGTCGGGATCCGAGGTGAAGTCGCGATAGGCGAAGAAGAGAAGCTCGATGATCGCGAAGTCGATCCCGCTCTCGCCGCTGAGCGCCGAGCGAATCGGTTCCGGTGTCGTTTTGGCGCGTGCCTGCATCGGATTCCATGCGGTTAGGAAAATTTATGTCAGCCTTGTTGACATAAATTAGGGCTGCTGGTAATTTTTGACAAGCTTTTCGGCGCTTGGCGACCGAAAAGCCAAGGGATGAACGCTTTTCCCGTAACTTCCTGCTTGCGGGCGGCCCCGGATAGGGATCCGCACCCGACGGTGGCGCATTTGCGCCGCGCGGACTAGATTGGAAGGCGGCGAACACAATGGCCGGCATGGCCGAGGAGTGTGATATGGCATCGGTTCCATTCGACAAACTCGATGGCTACATCTGGATGAACGGCGAATTCGTCAAATGGGCGGACGCCAAGATCCATGTGCTGACCCACGGCCTCCATTACGCGAGCGCGGTCTTCGAAGGCGAGCGCGCTTACGGCGGCGAGATCTTCAAGCTGACGGAGCACACCGAGCGGCTGCACGAATCCGGCCGGATCCTCGGCTTCATCATTCCCTATTCGGTCGCCGAAATCGATGACGCCTGCCGCGAACTTCTGCGCAAGCAGGGCTTCTCGGACGCCTATGTCCGCCCGATCGCATGGCGCGGGTCGGAGATGATGGGCGTGTCCGCCCAGCACAACCGCATCAACTGCGCGATCGCGATCTGGCAGTGGCCGAGCTATTTCGACCCGGAACAGAAGCTCAAGGGCATCAGGCTCGACATCGCCGAATACCGCCGTCCCGACCCGCGCACCGCGCCGTCGAAGTCGAAAGCCGCCGGCCTCTACATGATCTGTACGATCTCCAAGCATGCGGCGGAGGCAAAGGGTTATGCCGATGCGATGATGCTCGACTGGCGCGGCCAGGTGGCGGAAGCGACCGGCGCCAACATTTTCTTCGTCAAGGACGGCGCCCTGCATACGCCGACGCCCGATTGCTTCCTCGACGGCATCACCCGTCGGACCGTCATCGACCTTGCCAAGCGCCGCGGCTACAGCGTCGTCGAGCGTGCCATCATGCCCGAGGAACTGACGGGGTTCTCCGAGTGCTTCCTGTCCGGGACGGCGGCCGAGGTCACACCCGTCTCCGAGATCGGTCCGTATCGTTTCACGCCGGGCGAAATCTCCCGCAACCTCATGAACGACTATTCGGCCGAGGTGCAGCCCAAGCACGCGATCGCGGCCGAGTAGTTCCATCTAGCCATGAAACGGTCTAGCCCACGGACTCAGTGACGGGCGGCCATCGGCCGCCCGTTCCGTTTTCCCCAGCGTTATTTGACTTTCGTCTAATACGGGCTCTCACTGAGGCTGACGCGGCCGATCAGCGGCCACGTCCGGTTCTGGAGGGGAAAGGTCAGACACATGGATGCACTTCTTCCGATTATCATTCAGATCATCACCGGGATCATCGGCGGACAGGCGGTCGGCGCCGCGATCAAGCAGGCGGCGATGAGCCAGGTCGTCAAGATCATCAGCGGAGCGGTCGGCGGGGTCGGCGGAGCGGCCATCCTCGGCAGCCTGCTGGGCGGCGCGGTCGACCCGGCCGCGGCCGGCGGCCTCGGCAGCGCTCTCAACATCGAGAACATCGTCGGCGGCCTGGGCGGCGGTGCGATCCTGACCGGCATCGTCGGCGCCGTCATGAACGCCATGAAGAAGTAGGCGCGAAGCTGCTTGCTCGTTTCCACGGGCGGCAGCGATGCCGCCCGTTCCTTTTGGGTGGACGTCGGTCCTGTGCGTGACTAGAGCCATGTTCAATCTGATCGAACACGGCTCTATCCGAAGCGGACAGCAGAGCGCGAGGTATGGAATGGGTCGATTGAACGCCGGTATCATTCAGGTCACGCCGTTTCAGCAGAACTGCGCCATCCTGTTCGACGACGAGACCAAGGCCGGCGTGGTCGTTGATCCGGGCGGCGATGTCGACGTGCTGGTCAAGGCGATCGAGGACAACGGCTTCAAGATCGGCGAGATCTGGCTCACCCACGGGCATCTCGATCACGCCGGCGGCGCGATGGAGCTGAAGGAACGGCTCGGCGTCGAGATCGTCGGGCCTCACATCGCCGATGCGCCGCTGCTCGCCAATATCGAGAAGCAGGCGGCGAGTTTCGGCGTCGGGGGCATGAACAACTGCACGCCCGACCGCTATCTCGCGGAGGGCGATACCGTCTCCTTCGGCGACCACGTCTTCGAAGTCTTCCACTGTCCCGGCCACGCTCCGGGCCACGTCGTCTATTTCGACCGCAAGGCGCGCTTCGCGCATGTCGGCGACGTGCTGTTCAACGGCTCTGTCGGCCGGACCGACCTGCCGGGCGGCGATCATGCCGCACTGATCCGCTCCATCAAGGAAAAGCTCCTGCCGCTCGGCGACGATGTCGGTTTCATCTGCGGGCACGGGCCAGGAAGCCGGTTCGGCGACGAACGCCGGTCGAACCCGTTCCTGGCCTGAGGCGGGGCGGCTATCCGCCCTTCGCCGTCTCGACGAGATACTCCCGGTCCGGACGCGGCCGCGGCAGGCGGTAGGGATTGGACGTATCGGCCTGAGAGCCGTCCTGCGCCGCGATCTGCGCTGCGATGATGGCATTGAGCGTCGCCGCGAGATCGTGGTTCGGTCGCAACTCCACCGGCTTGCCGAAGGAGACGGGGCGCGAGGGTGCGGGACGCTCGATCGCTCCGTTGCCGGCGGCGACCGCGGTGGAAACGCCCAATCCCAGCGCCAGGGCGGCGAAAAGCGACATGCGATACCTAAGGGTCATACCAATCTCTCCGCGCGATGCAGCCGATTTCGCTGCACGCACCCCAGATGTCGCATCGTCCGCCTGAACCGCGGCTGAACGGGCGGTTCAGCCTGCCTTCGTTCGCCGGGTCAGCCGACGGTCAGGTTGACCGCTTTCGGACCCTTGCCACGCTTGTCGGGCTCGGTGTCGAAGGACACTTTCTGACCGTCCTGCAGTCCGTCCAGACCCGAGGCCTGCACGGCGGAAATGTGCACGAAGATGTCCTTGGCCCCGCCGTCAGGTGTGATGAATCCGAAACCCTTGGCATGGTTGAAGAATTTGACGGTGCCGCTCATCTGGCCCATTGCATGCTCCCTTTTCAGTCGACTGTCTTGCCGCGCCGGTTGAGGACGCGGGCGCGTTCGGTTGGTCACTGGAGGAGATGCAGTTCACGCAATCGCATCGGGGCCGCCCCCGCGACCCACTCGTTCGGCGATTCGCCAGCGGAGGCGCGCGCACTCCGCAGGCAAGCAGATACAGTCTCCGGGCCGGCAATTACCCGAAGCCCGAATAGTCAACAAAAACAGGTCTGGAGCAAGCGAAACTTTCGACGTGGCCCAGCCTCCCGGCCCGCGAGCCCGGGAGGCCGAATCCATCAGTCGCAGAAGGTGATCGGGCCCACGGTCACGCAGGCGCCGGGACGGAAGGTCTCGGCGCGTCTGAGGATCCGGATGCGACAGCTGTCACCGACATGGCGGTGCATGACGCGACCGCCATATTCGGGCAGATAGTGTCGCCGTGCGTCCCGGTGACAATCTACCGGCCGGATAGGGTCGGGAATGAAGCCGGGGCCGTCGACGCGCCTTGGCCGGCAGCTGCTGCCGCGATGATAGTGCCAGGCACGATGGCCCCATTCGGGAACGTAGTGCCGCTCGACGTCGCGATGGCAGCCGCCGACCTTGAGGAGGAGCCCGTCGGACAGGGCAGGGGACTGCGAGAGCGGGCCGGCGGCCGCCGGCAGGGAAATCGTCGACGCGGCCGAAAGCGCGAGCGCCGCAATGAACCTCTTTATGCGCATGATGACCCTCCAGTCTTCCGGTCACTGCCGGTTGATGAATGATCGCACGAAAGACGGTCACGGCATAGCAGGCACGGAGTAACGGTTAAGCAACCGCAAATGCCAAAAGCGCGGCGTTGGTGACGCCGCGCCTGGTTTTCCCGAAATCGATCCGACGTGGGCGGATCAGGCCGGGCGGAGGTTGACCGCCTTCGGGCCCTTGCCCATGCGGTCCGGCTCGACGTCGAAGGAAACCTTCTGTCCGTCGACGAGCGTGCGCATGCCCGACTTCTCGATCGCCGAGATGTGCACGAAGACGTCCTTCGCGCCACCTTCCGGCGTGATGAAGCCGAAGCCCTTGGTTGCATTGAAGAATTTAACGGTGCCGGTCTGCGACAATGGGGAATCTCCTTTTCCCGTGGGTCATAAGCGTCTGCGCGGCGTGCACAGGGTCGCGGCGTCGGATCGTCACGATGTCGGGGAAAGGTGGTCCAAAACTCATCCAGTCTCCGGGTCAGTCAGTGCCCGAACATCTCAACCTATGGCAGAAGGCTGGCCGATTGACAAGATGTCGCGGCCCTGCAACGCGCCGACTCATTCGCCGCGCCGGTGGAATAGGCAGATACGGTTGGTATTGGTGCCGCCCGCGTTGTTGCCGACCCCCCAGCAGTTCGCAGTCTTGGTGAAGGTTTGGTCGTTGACGATGACGCCGACGAGATCCAGCGGCAGACCGTTCGCGGCTTCTGCGACATGCCGCTCGAGCAGCACTTTGCCGCCGCGCACTTCGCCAACTTCGAAGGCGACATGCCCGCCCGGGCGCACGACGCGGGCCAGTTCCTCGAGCACCGTGCGGACGAAGCCGGTCCATTCCGGCACCGTCCTGTGATGATCGATGGCCACCGCCTTCGGATCTATCCCCGCGAACCAGCAGCGCAGCCAGTTGTCGCCGGCGTAGTCGACGATATCGAGGAAAGGGGGAGAGGTGACGCAGAGCGCGACGGAGGCGTCGGCAAGGGCGGGCGTGTGCGAAGCCCGACCGGTCATGAGGAGCGGAGACTCCATCGGGCGTGGAACGGCGCCGGCAAGCAGGCGCGCCGATTTGCGCAGAATGATCGCGGCGACATCGCGCCGCGGCGGCGTCTGGCCCCGCCGGGCGTTGATCCTGCGCTGGGAGGCGAGCGAAACGGCCTGGTTGGGCGGGAGCGTGTAGACGGAGAAGAAGCCGGGCGAGTGTCCGGTCAGCCGATTGAGCGCAACCATGCGGATCCACCTTTCCGCTGGCGTCAACCGGTCGGCCCGCGCCAGCATCCAGGCGCGCAGCGCCGCGATCTGACGCAGCGTGTCGGGGTGATAGAAGGCGAGCAGATCCGGATCGGATTCCGCCCCGGCTTCGAGGTCAATTGCCGCGAGCGCAGTCCGGACATCGTCGAGTGTCGGCGGGGCAAGGCGCGGGCCGACGAGCATCGCGGAGAGCGGGTTCACATCGTTGCCGGCGGCGCGGCGGCCGAGCAGAGCGGCTTCCAGCGGCGTCGTGCCGCGTCCCATGAACGGGTCGTAGACGAGGTCGCCGGGCTCCGTCAGCCGCTCGATGAAGAAGCGCGGCAGTTCCGCCTTGAAGCAGGCACGATAGGAAATCTCGTGCAGGCTGGACGACTGGCGCTGCCGCGCGGTCCAGAACTCGTTGACGAAATAGGTGAGACCGTCGCGCGCGACGATCTCCGTCGGGCGGCCGAAACCCGAGAATGCCGCCAGGGAGGCGGTGATCGCGGGGGCGAGTTTCGGGTGCGCGGTCATTGCGCGGAACGGTAGTCGCTCACGCACGATTCGGCGAGGCACGAACTATTTCGTCGCCAGCCAGATGATATGGCGCGCACCCTTCTTGCCGCGATGCGCGCGCACCATGACCTCCTCGACCGCGAAGCCGGCGTCGCGCAGGCGCCTCGAAAAGGCGCGGTCGGGCCCCTGAGACCACACCGCCATCACGCCGCCCGGCGTCAGCCCCGCCCGCGCCGCGGCGAGGCCAGCGTGGTCGTAGAGCCTGTCGTTGGCGCGACGGGTAAGCCCTTCCGGGCCGTTGTCGACATCGAGCAGGATGGCGTCCCAGAGCGGCGTCGGACCGCCGGCGGAGGATGTGCGGATCAGGGCGGCGACGTCGGCGACCGCCACCGTCACGCGCGGATCGTCGAGGCAGCCGGCGAACAGGTCGGACATCGTTCCGCGCGCCCAGTCGACGACTTCGGGCACAAGCTCGGCCACCGTGATGCGCGCCTCCGCTCCGAAGGCCGCGAGCGCGGCGCGCAAGGTGAAGCCCATGCCGAGCCCGCCGATGAGAACGGACGGCGCCCTGCGCCCGGCGAGACGTTGCGCCACGAGGGTGGCGAGCGCCTCCTCGGACCCGGAGAGCCGCGAATTCATCAGTTCGATCGTTCCCGACATGATCGAGAACTCGGCGCCGCGGCGCTTCAACCGCAGTTCGCCGCCGCCGTCGGGCATGGCGGCGGTCGCGAGATGCACCCAAGGGATCATCGGAGAGCCAAGTGCGCTTGAGGGGTCATGGCGGCCGGTTCCGAGGGGCAGCGAGAGGAGGCATCTCCTACCGCCGTCACCTCCCGTTGACCAGCGCCAGGATCAGTTGGTGGACGTTTCCGCCTTTCGCCATCTCGGCCTCTTCGAAAGAACGGTTCCTCGCCTTGTAGGCGAGACCGGCGTCGAGAATCGGTTTCTTCACCTGTTCCTTGATCTTGCGGCAGCCCGGATCGTTCTCGACCACCATGCCGACGGTCGTGTCCAGAATATCCTGCGTCATCTGGCGCACGTAGTCGCCGTGCACTTTTTCATGCGCGCGGATGCCGTCCGCGAAGGCCTTCCACAAGGTCTCCGTCGCCGTCGGCAGCCTCGAGGACGGCTTGGGCAGCGTGTAAGTAATGGTCAGAAACGGAATCGCCGAGACGAGCCGGCACGCCGTGCCCTCCGGAACGTAGTTGCGGCGCCATCGGAGATCGTAGTTCGTCACCGCGATCGTGCGCGTCGGGCCGATCTTCGGTCCGTTCTCGCCGATCGAGGCGTAGAGTTCCGGACCGGTCGCGCCGGAGACGGCGTAGGTCTTCACCACCTCCTTCGCCTGCCAGTCCTGTGCGGAAGCTGCGGCCGGGATCAGGATAAGCGTAGCGGCGAAAAGCCAATTTCGAAGAGCCAATGTCATGACTTGCCCTGCGGATAAATCGTCTCGCCACGCGCGAGCATCTCGACGAAGGCGGCGATGCGCTTCTGGCGGGCTGCGTCGGTCTTGATGTTGTGCAGTCGGAAGGCGAGCGCAAAGCGGTTCTGGGCGGAGAGTTTTGCCAGCGTAGCCTTGGCGTCCGGCTCGGCATCGATGGCCGCCAAGAGGTCGGGCGGAATCGTCATGTCCTTCGAGCCGCCATAGGCGCGGTCCCAGCGGCCGTCGGCCTTCGCCGCCTCGACATGCTTGAGCCCGTGTTCGGTCATCCGGCCTTCTTCGACGAGGCGGGCGACGTTGTCGACATTGATCCTGCTCCAGATGCTCTTGCGGCCGCGCGGCGTGTAGCGCTGGAGATAGCTCGTCTCGTCCAGACCCTTGCGGATGGCGTCGATCCAGCCCCAGCACAGGCAGACGTCGATCGCCTCTTTCGGCTGGATCGACGGGACGCCCGAGGCAACCTTGAAGATGCGGATCCAGACCTCGTCAGCGCGATCATGGTTCTCACCGAGCCAGGCATAGAAGGCGTCGGCGCTAGCGAACTCTCGGATTTTTTCGGGGTCGACGTGGAAAGAGGCCATGGCGAAAGCATTGCTGCGGGGTTGGTGTCAGGTCAGCGGATCAAGCGATCATACTCGCCATGTTCGCCGATCCAGAACCAAATCAGGTCGTCGCCGTCACGGACTGCCAGTGTCCGATGCGACAGTCCGATGCGAGCCGACCAAAAGCGATTAACGCGCTTGAAGCCAAGGGAGGCGTGATGCGGGTTGGATTTCAACAGTTCGAAATTCCTATCCGCCAATTGCTGCACCTCGCGCGGGAGCCGATCGTAGGCCGCCCAGAATTTCGGGTTCGCGTGATGGTTCAAAGAGGCGTCGTACGACCGGCCCGGAAGTCGGCCAACGCTTCCTCTGCGAGCTTATCCAGCTTGCCGGCCTCCGAGTCTTCCTCGATCTGGCGGTCCCAGCGCTGCCAGCGAAGCTCTTCGAACCATGCGGCAAACGCCTTCATTTCCTCGTCCGACAAGGCTTCGACGGATTTCTCGATCTGCTGCAGCTTCGTCATAACCTTAATCTAGCAGCGCGCGGAACGCTTTGGAAGTTGCCGGCGCCCTATCGCCCTGGGCGTCCGGTCTTGCCCGGGCGGCGCTTCTGGCGTTGCGCGTCGGCCGGGTCCTCGTAGGAGCCGGCGCCGATCTTGCCGCGCACGACCGGCTTCACGTCGTCGGCCGGCCTTGTGGGCTTCACGCCTTCGACCGGCTTCTCGGTGCGACGCACGGTCATCTCGTCCAGCGTGTTCTTCCTGAACAGGCCGCGTCCGTCATCCGGCGTGCCATAGTCCGAGCCGTGCGCTTCGCCGGCGGTCTGCTTGCGGAAGAGTGAGCGTTCGACGGCGCCAGCAGGGGTGGCGTGGTCGCCGGACGTGCCCATGTCGTCGAGGCCGGGCTTGGCGAAGAGCGAGGCGGATTTAGTCGACGGCTTGCCGCGCGCGGCATCCCGGCGCGACGCCTGCGTGTTCTCGACCGCGACATCGCGCGCAAGGGGATCGTCGGCGATGGCGAGCTCGGCCTCGCGCAGCCGCTTGATCTCGTCGCGCAGGCGCGCCGCGCGCTCGAAGTCGAGATCGGCGGCGGCATCGCGCATCTCCTTTTCGAGATGGTCGAGATGCGCCTTGAGATTGTTGCCGACGAGATTGTTGACGCCGCCGCTGCCGCCGGAGGGAAGCTCGGCGCGGACGTGGTCCTTCTCGTAGACGCTGTCGAGGATGTCGGCGATGCGCGACTTGACCGATTCCGGGGTGATCCCGTGCTCCTCGTTGTAGGCGAGCTGCTTCTCGCGGCGGCGCTCGGTCTCCGCCATCGCGCGCTCCATCGAGCCGGTGATCTGGTCGGCGTAGAGGATCACCTTGCCGTCGACGTTGCGCGCGGCACGGCCGATGGTCTGGATCAGCGAGGTCTCCGAGCGCAGGAAGCCCTCCTTGTCGGCGTCGAGGATGGCGACGAAGCCGCATTCGGGGATGTCGAGGCCCTCGCGCAACAGGTTGATGCCGACAAGGCAGTCGAAGGCGCCGAGGCGCAGGTCGCGGATGATCTCGATGCGCTCCAGCGTGTCGATGTCGGAGTGCATGTAGCGAACGCGGACGCCCTGTTCGTGCAGATATTCGGTCAGGTCCTCGGCCATGCGCTTGGTCAGCACGGTGCAGAGCGTGCGATAGCCCTTCCGCGCCGTCTCGCGGATCTCGCCCAAGACGTCGTCGACCTGCGTCTTGGCCGGGCGCACCTCGACTGGCGGGTCGATCAGTCCGGTCGGGCGGATGACCTGTTCGGCGAAGACGCCGCCGGCCTGTTCCATCTCCCAGTTGCCCGGGGTGGCCGAGACGGCGATCGTGGTCGGGCGCATGGCGTCCCATTCCTCGAAGCGCAGCGGCCGGTTGTCCATGCAGGAGGGCAGGCGGAAGCCGTATTCGGCCAGCGTCGCCTTGCGGCGGAAGTCGCCGCGATACATGCCGCCGATCTGCGGCACCGTGACGTGGCTCTCGTCGACGAAGACGATGGCGTTGTCGGGGATGTATTCGAACAACGTCGGTGGCGGATCGCCCGGCCGGCGGCCGGTGAGATAGCGCGAATAGTTCTCGATGCCGGCGCAGGAGCCGGTCGCCTCCAGCATTTCCAGGTCGTAGCGCGTGCGCTGTTCCAGCCGCTGCGCCTCGAGCAGTCGTCCAGCCTTTTCAAGCTCTTGCAGGCGTCCCTGTAATTCTTCCTTAATCGACTTGATAGCCTGATTCAACGTCGGGCGCGGCGTCACGTAGTGCGAGTTGGCGTAGATTTTGACCGATTTCAGGTCGCCGGTCTTCTGGCCGGTGAGCGGGTCGAACTCCATGATCGAGTCGATCTCGTCGCCGAACATCGAGATGCGCCAGGCGCGGTCCTCGAGGTGGGCGGGAAAGAGCTCGATCGTGTCGCCGCGCACCCGAAACGAGCCGCGGGTGAAGTTGATGTCCTGGCGCTTGTACTGCTGCGCCACGAGGTCGGCGAGGAGCTGGCGCTGGTCGAGCCGGTCGCCGACGGTCATTTGGAAGGTCATCGCCGTATAGGTTTCGACCGAGCCGATACCGTAGATGCAGGAGACGGAGGCGACGATGATCACGTCGTCGCGCTCCAGCAGCGAGCGCGTCGCCGAGTGCCGCATGCGGTCGATCTGCTCGTTGATCGAGGATTCCTTCTCGATATAGGTGTCGGTGCGCGGGACGTAGGCTTCCGGCTGGTAATAGTCGTAGTAGGAAACGAAATACTCCACCGCGTTGTCCGGGAAGAACTTCTTGAACTCGCCGTAGAGCTGGGCGGCCAACGTCTTGTTCGGCGCGAGGATCAGCGCCGGACGCTGCGTCTCCTCGATCACCTTGGCCATGGTGAAGGTCTTGCCTGAGCCGGTGACGCCGAGCAGCACCTGCGTTCGATCGGCATTGCCGACGCCTTCGACCAGGTCCCTGATCGCGGTCGGCTGGTCGCCGGCCGGCTCGTAGTCCGACTGCATCCGGATCGCGATGCCGCCCTCCGACTTGTCCGGCCGCGCGGGACGGTGCGGTACCCACAGCTCGCCGTTCTTGTGCAGCGGGTTGCCGCTCTGGATCAGGTCGGCCAGCGCCTGGACGGTGGCGGTGACGCCGGACGAGGCCAGCGATCCGGCATCCTCCAGGCTGATGTCGAGGCCGGCGACCGGGTTGAGGCCGGCGGCGGCGCGCTCCTTGGCGCTCGCCGCGCCTCCCATCGACGTGCCCCGCGCGGTGCGCGTCGGCGCCGACGAGCGCTCGGGGATCTTCTTGCCTCTCGGCGCGTCGGCCTCGCCGCCGGCGGCGCGGACGCGGTGCGTGCCGGCGGCGGATCGGATCGCCCGGGTTTCGGACTTGCGCGCTTCCGCTTCCGCCGCGCGTTCGAGTTCGCGCACCCAATCCGACACGTTGCCGGACAGCGGCGCACCTTCGAACGCGGCCTGAGGCGCCTCGCCGAATCCGTCCGGGTTCAGCGGCTCGGAGGCGTCGTGGAAATCGGTCATGGTGCTGCCGCGCTTGCGCGCCGCGTTTCGATCGGAGGATTTCGCCATCCGCAGAATATGGGCGGAGTCCGGCGCGAAGGAAAGGGCGACGGCGAAGCGAGATGCGAGCCGAGGGCCGCTCCTGACAGAAGGTTGTCAGCAGGGCGGCGCTATCTGAAGCCATCAGGAGGGCGCGATGACAGTTCTCGAACTACGTCAGTACACGATGGTGCCGGACCGGCGTGCAGATTTCGTGGATCTCTTCGACCGCGAATTTGTCGAAACGCAGGAGGCGCTTGGGGTGGAGGTGGTCGGCCAGTTCATCGATCTCGACCGGCCCGACCGCTACGTCTGGATCCGGCGCTTTCCCGACATGGATGCGCGGAGAGCTGCGCTCGACCGCTTCTATTCCGGTCCGGTCTGGGCCAAGCACGGCGGCGTTGCCAATCCGATGATGACGGAATGGCACGATGTGCTGCTGCTCAAGCCGGCGGTGGAGGGGCGCGATCTTGCGGTGAACGCGGCGGATCGTCCGCCGCCGGGGCGGAAGGGTCCGGCGGCGAGGCCACTCGCGATCCTCATCTGGGAGATAGCCTCTGACCGGCTCGCAGACGTCGCCGCGACAGTCGCGGCGACGTTCCCGGCCGCCCGTGGGCTCTATGTCACGGAGCCGTCGCCGAACACCTATCCCCGCCTGCCGATCCGCGAGGATGCAAGCGTCGTCGTGGCTGTCCTCGACGGTGATGCACCTGCGGACGGCACGGTCCTTGCCGGCCGTGCTCCCGCGCAGGTGCTTCGCCTCGCGCCGACGCCACGCTCCGCATTGCGCGGAGCGTGAGTGCCGTCGCGTATACCGGTCAGTTCGCCGCGAAGCAGTAGAACAGGCCGGCGCCGCCGGTGCCCTTCAGCGCCTCCTGGCCGCAGCCGCCGCGCGAGGGATGCGCCGCATTCCATGAGGTCGCGGTCGGCAGCGTGTCCGGCCCCATGCGATCGTGATGTCCGACCATCGCGGCACCCTCCGCGCCGCTGCTTGTCCAGTTCGAGCAGGTGTTGGTGCCGTCCACCGTGCCGTCGGCCTTGGTGCCGGTCAGGATGTCGTGCTCGTTGGGCTGGTCGCCGCGGCCCTTCACCACCTCGCCCTTCTCGGTCAGCCCGGTCTCCTTGTTGATGCCGTTGGCGTCGCTGTGCAGCGAGGCGATGTCGTCGGCGATCTTCACGCCCTTGGCATTGAACCACGGGCCGGAGCCGATGCGGTCCTTCGCGTTCGCCTGGTCGGTCGAAAGGTAGGCGCGCCAGGTCTTGCCCGACACGCCTGCCGCCTCGGCCAGCTTTGCGCAATGCGCATCAGCTCCTTCCAGGCCGCCGAGATCCGCACCCTTGCCGCTGCCGGCGCTGGTGATAAAGAAGCTCATGGATGTGTCTTGCGCGTGAGCGGGCACGAGTGTGGCTCCGGCCAACGCGGCCGCAACGATCAGCAGTCGTTTCATGGGTTTCCTCCTCGGTAGGTTCTTCAGGGGCGCCAAAATCTAGCGGCACCGCGAGTACAAACGCATACCAGGCGGAAACTAGTCGGGACCGACGGGGCAAAAAGGCTGCGGTGCGCACAACTTGTCGTGAGCTTCGCTTGAGCGGTCCATCTCAAGGCGGTGCGGCAAGCCGCGCGTCGATGGCCGCGATCTGCTTCTCCCAGAAGCCCTGGCCGGTCTCGCCCATGCCGTTGTCGCGGAAGGTCGTGCGCGCATCCTCGAAGGCGGCCTTTGCGGCGACAAGCGCATCGCGGTTCTGGCCGCGCTCGCCGATCTCGCGCAGCGCTTCGCCCGTCACCGAGCGGATGCGCGCCCACTCGATCGGGACCTGCGCCCGGTCGACATGGGACGCCGCGACGGCGAGAGCCTGCTCCGCCTCGCGCAGCGCGGAAAGGCTGTCCTCCAGACGGCCGATGCGCAGCAGAACGCGGCCCTCATTGTAGAAGGACGAGGCATAGGCCGCGGCATCATTCTCGGGCGAATAGACTTGCCGCGCCGCGCGGTTGGCGTCGACGGCGCGTCGATAGTAGGTGGCGTCGCTGCCGAGGTCGCCGAGTCCGATATAGGCGGTCGCAAGGTTGCTTTGCGCCTGGGCCCAGGTGTCGGGCGAGCTCTCGCGCGTCGCCACCGTCATTGCCGCCTCATGCGCGGCGACCGCCCGATGCAGGAATTCGGGTTTCCCCGCGGTCACGCCGTAAGCGGCATAGGAGCCGCCGAGATTTGACTGCGCCGTGGCCCAAAGATCGGCTGTCGCCGCCTTCGTCCAGACTTCGAGCGTGCGTTCGATCGCCTCGAAGGATTTCTCGAACTCGGCGGCGTCGCCGGTCATGTTGCCGAGCGTGTAGTGGACGTTTCCGAGATTCATCTGCAGGCCGGCCCATTGCTCGGGTGCCTTGCTGCGCGTCATGATCTCGGCCGCGCCCTTGAACGAACGGACAGCCTTGTCGAGCGCGTCGCGGTCGCCGGTGCGCTCTCCGATGATGTGGTAGAGCGAGCCGAGGTTGAGCTGGGTGTAGGCCCAGTCTTCCGGCAGCTTGGCACGGGGCTGGACCGCGAGGATCGACTGATAGATTTCCGCCGCCCGCTGCAGCCAGGCCGCGTCCATCGTCCGATCGCCGAGCTGCGTCATGACGATCGCCATGTTGCCGCGCAGGGCGGCGTCGCGCCGGGCGTTCGGTGAAGAGCGTCCGACCTGCCAGGCCTCGTCGTAGGCGGAGAGCGCGCGCTGCAAGGCTCCGCTGTTCGCGTGGCGGTCGCCGAAATCGGCCCAGGCATCAGCCTCCGAGACCTTGAGCTCGTAGGCGCGCCCGACATCGTAGCGCTCGATCTGGGCGTACGCGTCCGCATAGCGCAGCGCGGCGGTCTGGAAGTCGAAGTTGAGCAGCGCCGTCTCGGCATGGTCCTCGAAGGTCTGGGAGAGCTCGCGCCGACGCTTCTCGATGTCGGCTTCCGCCTCGTCGAGCGCCGTATCGATCTCGTCCGCGCGCCGGCTTGCCTGGTCGCGAAAGGAGAGGGCCAGCCGGATTGCGCCCTCTTCCTCGGCGGTGTCGGCGAGCGCCGCGAGCCGTACGATCTCCGGATCGGTCCGCCCCTGGACGTCGCGCGCCGCGACGATGTCCCGAAGCCGCCGGGCGCCTTCGTCGAGCTGGCGGGCGAGGTCTCCGTCCGTGGCGACATCGACTCCCAGTACGTCCAGCATGCCGTAGAGCGCATCCATCGGCACGCCGTTGGCGTCGGCGACCTGCTCCACCAACTGGCGGGTACGGACCGGGATGGCGGCGATGGTCAGCAGCAGCTTGCGGCGTTCGCCGCGGATCAGCGCCTCGTCGCCCGCCGTCTCCTCGGGTGCGAGGCCGAAAAAGAGCTGGCGGCGCAGGCTCGCATTGGTCCAGGGCAATTGCCGTGCCGCGGTGGCGAGATAGACCTCCTCGGTCACCATCGTCATCACGTCGCCAAAGGCGAAGCCGGAGGCCGGCAGATGTTTTGCAAGTGCCTCCGCGTAGGGGCTGGACGAGCCGGCGCCGTCGAGGGCGGCCTTGCCCGGCTCGGCGGCGAAGCCGATGACGGCGCCGAAACTCTCTCCGTCGGGCGACCCGGGGGTGTCGCCTCGCATCGGTACGACGCCCCGCAGGGCGCCGAGGCCCGCTGACGAAACCGGCGCGGGCGTGCCGCCCTCGGCCGCGATCATCGCGCCAGCGGGAAAGGGATTGGTGCGGCAGGCGTCGAGCAAGAGGATCGTCACCGGCACCACCGCCTGCAGTTGCGAGAGGAGCGGGGAAATGGACGCGAGGTTTTTCGGCTCGTTCGGCTTAGCGTCCACGGGCACGAGGAAGTTCTCGCCGCCGGCCTCGACGCCATGGCCGGCGAAATAGAGAAGGGCCACATCGGCGCCCTCCGCATCCTCAGCAAACCGACGCAACGCCCGGGAGAGTTTCGTTCCGTCGGCATCCAGCACGGTCGTCACCTCGAAACCGAGATTGCCGAGCAGGCCCGAGATGAGGCGCGCGTCGTTCGCCGGATTGGCGAGCGGGGGCAGGGCGGAGTAGCCGGACTGACCGATGACGAGCGCGATGCCTTTCAGCGGCTTGTCCTGGGCGACGGCCGGCAGCCACAGGAGAAGGGCCGCCGCCAGCGCCAGCAGCGCTTGTCTGACCGCCATGCGCAGTGATGAGGGGACTTCCGTCACCATCCCGCCGCTTATATTGCCGAGAAACCCGCACCTATCAGCCGCACGGATCGTGGCATTCCGATGACCTTGGGGCAACGCCTCGGTCAGCGGGTCAGTTTTTCGAGCCGGCGGTCCCCGCGTTAGGCTCTGCTCCGGACGAAAGCAATGACTGGGCCTCGGCTGCGAGCCCTTCGGCGGCGCGGGTGCGTTCCACGTCGCCGAACAGCTTCCAGATCTCGACGACCTGGTCTAGCGTTTCCTTCGCCTCCTGGAGGAGGGTCGGATCCTTGCCGAGCTTGCCGGCCCCCAGCAGTGCCTCGCCCAGCGCACCCGTGGTGCGCGCCCAGTCGAAGGATGCCTCTTCCGGAGTGAAAACCTCGAGCGACTTGCGGTATTCGTCGGCCGCCTGGCTGTAGAGTGAGGCGTCATGCTTCATCGCCGCCAGCTCGGCCAGCATGCCGCCGAGGTCGTTGCGCAGCATCGCCCAGTCGCGGGGCCGCGTGTCGCGCGGCGTTGCCTCGACCGCGTCGCGGCCGGCGGCGATCGCCCGCTCCAGGGCATTGGCGTCCTTCGACACTTGCGCGAGGTTCCAGTAGGCGGTGGCAAGGTGCGCGCTCGTCGCAGCCCACTCGGTGGGAACGACCTCAGGCCGACGCTCCTGCAATGCCTGCTCGAAAGCTTCGATCGCCGCTTTCAGAAGAGCCGGATCAGCCTGCTTGTCTCCCTCGTGGTGCAGCGCGAGGCCGATCCGGTCGTGCAGCGCGGCCCAGCGCAGCGGCGTGCGCTCGCGCGTCAACTCTTGCGCGGCGAGCCGGTACGATGCCAGCGCCGCCTCGAGGTCGGCCCGGCTGCCCGTCCGTTCCGCCAGCAGCGCTTGTGCGCCGCCGAGACTGACGGTGGTTTCCGCCCAGAGCAGCGGTGCGTGCTCCCGTGTGGCGACTTCCAGGATAGACCGGAACGAGGCGATGGCCTCTTCGATCCGCTCATTGCCGACGCCGAACCCCGCCAGGTCGGACAGGATGGCCGCGCGGCTGGCCTGCGTGCTGATCCAGTCGAGGGGGACCGTGTCGCGCGGACGCACCTGCAGCGCGCCGTCCGCCGCGCCGAGCGCCGCTTCGAGGGTGTTCATATCTCCCAGGCGGCGGCCGATCTCGTGCTGGACCTTGCCAAGGCGGTGCATCAGGCGTCCCCACTGGGCGGGCTCCTCCTCGAGGGGCGTGATCGATGCCGCTTCGCCGAGGACGACGGAAGCCTGATCGAGGCTGTCGATGCCGGGCTCGCGCATGCCGCGCCGAACGAGCGCATCGGCGTATTGGGATCTTAGCTCGACCAGCGTCCCGATGGGCGTGTCGGCGGGTGCCGCGGCAATGGCGTCGCGCAGCGTCTCGACCGCTTCCGTCAGGCGGGCGACGTCAGCGTCGCGGTCGCTCCAGATCGCGAGCGCGTCGCCCAGGCCGGCCTGAGCCGTCAACCAGTCGAGCGGGCGGCGGCGCAGCGGCGCGAGCTCCGCGGCGTCGCGGAAGGCGCGGACGGCGGCGTCGAACGGCCCGACGCCGGTTCCGTAGTAGCCCTGGCGGGCGAGGGCAGCTGCCTGTGCAAGCTTGTAGCGGACGGCGAGATCGGCGTCGGTCTGCTCGACCTCCGCAAAGGCGCGGGCATAGTCCTGCGCCGCCGCGGCGTGTTCGAACTTCAACAGCCATGTTGCCGCGCTTGCAGCATAAACCGCCGCACGCTGACTGCGCAGCGGCGCCGCGCTCGGTTCGGCCTGCCCCGGCTCCGCCGAAAGCCCCTCCATCCGCGCAACGGCTTTGGCTTGGAAATCGCTCGCCGCGTCGAGCTCGCCCCGGCTGGCGGCATCACGCGCGAGCGCGGCGAGCCTCGCCGCTTCAGGATCGCGCGGAGCGGGACCGGGGTTGGCGAGAAGTTCGCCGGCGGATTGCGCCAGCTCATGCAGCAGCCGATCGAATCCGTCGGGGTCTGTCGGCGCCCTCTCTCCCGCGGCCTGAAGGGCAGCGGTGAGAAGTTCGACTGCCACGTCCCTCTCGCGTGAAACCGCTGCGATCTGAGCCTTGCCGATGTCGTTCAGCGCCCACTCCTGCGCAAGCGCCGCCGACGACGGGAAAAGGACGATCGCCAGGACCGCGCAATGCACCAGGATGCGGTTCCAGCATGCCATCATTTCAGCCGATCCTCCTGCCGCGACCGAAGCTACATGATTGCGGTTTGATGGCAAACCGAGGGCAGGCACAACGGGCGGCTGCATCGGAGCAGCCGCCCGCCGACAATCTACAGCGAATTCGTGAAGCGCTGGATGCGGATGCACGCCTCTTCCAGCGTCTTTTCGGACGCCGCGTAGGAGATGCGGAAGTTCGGGCCAAGCCCGAAGGCAGAGCCGTGCACCACCGCGACCCCCTCGGCTTCCAGCAGCTCGCTGACGAAGTCCTCGTCGGTCTCGATCGCCTTGCCGGATGGGCCTTTCCTGCCGATCAGTCCCGCGCAGGACGGATAGACGTAGAAGGCGCCTTCCGGCACCGGGCAGTTGATGCCGCGGGCCTGGTTGAGCATCGACACGACGAGATCGCGGCGCGCCTGAAACACGGCCTTGTTCTTGTGCACGAAGTCCTGCGGGCCGTTCAGCGCTTCGACCGACGCCCACTGCGCGATGGTGCAGGCGCCGGAGGTCTGCTGGCCCTGGATCATGTCCATTGCCTTGATCAGCTGGATCGGACCGGCCGCGTAGCCGATGCGCCAGCCCGTCATGGCATAGGCCTTGGACACGCCGTTCATGGTCAGCGTGCGATCGTAGAGCGCAGGCTCCACCTCGGCGATCGTGGTGAAGACGAAATCGCCATAGGTCAGGTGCTCGTACATGTCGTCGGTCAGCGTCCACACATGCGGATGCTTCAGAAGCACGTCGGCAATCGCCCGCAATTCGTCGCGGGTATAGGCGGCGCCCGACGGGTTGGACGGCGAGTTCATCACCAGCCATTTGGTCTTCGGCGTGATCGCCTTCTCCAGCGCGTCCGCGGTCAGCTTGAAGCTGGTTTCGATCGTCGTCGGCGCGAAGACGGGCGTGCCGCCGCAGATCGCCACCATCTCCGGATAGCTCACCCAGTACGGGGTCGGGATGATCACCTCGTCGCCGGGATTGAGCGTCGCCATGAAGGCGTTGAACAGGATCTGCTTGCCACCGGTGCCGACGATCGTCTGCTCCGGCTTGTAGTCGAGATTGTTCTCGCGCCTGAACTTGGCCGCGATCGCCTCGCGCAGCGGGACGATGCCGGAGACCGGAGGATACTTGGTCTCGCCGCGCCGGATCGCTTCGATCGCCGCGTTCTTGATGTTGTCGGGCGTGTCGAAATCGGGCTCGCCGGCGCCGAGCGAGATGACGTCGCGGCCCTTGGCTTTCAGTTCCCGCGCCTTCTGGGTCACCGCGATGGTGGCGGAAGGCTTCACACGGGAAAGAACGTCGGCCAGGAAAGCCATGACGGAAGGTCTCCTTGAGGGTCAGCGCCGTTTTGCGCGCGCTCCTCATGTCGCAAGACGGCATCGGGCGCAAGGTCGATCGGTGGGGCTCGCGTTAACGAGCGGTAAAAACTTGGTTGTTAGAGTCTCCGAGACAACTTAACCGGGAACCGTGCCGTGGCACGCAGCATCGGCCTTGCCCATGTCGTCCGTCAGCCGGACGAGAGCTTCACCGGCGTTTGGGGCGGCTATGTCTTGCGCTCGGCGTTCCAGCCGATCTTCGCGTTCTCGAACGGCAGGCTGAGCCCGGTGGCATTCGAGGGGCTGCTGAGACCTTCGCGGGGCGGCGTTCCCGTATCGCCTGGGGCCTTCTTCGCCAAGATCCCGCCCATCGACCGGATGCATGTGGAGACGCTGTCGCGCACGCTGCATCTGCTCAATGCGGGCCGCTTCCTCAATTCCGCGGCCATGGTCTTCGTCAATTTCGACCCGTCTGTCTTCTTCGACCGCGATCTGACCGAGGCCGCATTTCGCGACATGCGGCTCGTCCTGCACGAGGCGGGCGTGGAACCGGATCGGGTGGTCTGCGAGGTGACGGAGCAACGATCGGCGTCGGAGGCGACGCTGTTCGGCTTCGTCGAGGCCCTGCGCGGCCACGGGTTCACCATCGCGGTGGACGATTTCGGGGCGGAGGATTCGGATATCCACCGAATCGAGGAACTGAGGCCCGACATCGTCAAATTCGACGCACACTGGATCGGCTGGCTGATGAATTCGGGCCCCGGCTTCGCCCTGCTTTCCGAAATGGTCGAGACTTTCAAACAGCGCGGAATTCGCTCCGTCTTCGAGGGCATCGAGCACGGCTGGCAGCTCGAACTCGCCGAGAAATGCGGCGTCTCGATGGTGCAGGGATTTGCCATCGCCCACCCCGAAGTGGTGCCGAACATCTTTCCGTGGCCGGCGCCGGAAGCCTCGCCGGGCCCGCATGGGTCGCAGGTCCATATCTCGCCGGGCGCCGATGCAAGGCCTGCCCACCCGCGACCGGTTCGTGCGTTCGGCAAGAGGACCGCACCACCCGTCTGACGCAGGGGAACCTGCTCGATCGGCCCGCATTTACAGGTTGCAAACATTTCGGCCGGATATTTTGCAGCATAACCGATCGCGGCGGCAGCTGCCTTGATCCATCCTTCCAGACGCGGAGCCGGACGTGTCGCCCCCCTTGACGCTCGCAAGCGAAATCACGGTCGACGAAGTCGGAGTTCGCACCGGCCGCTTCGGCGAATACCACCTGAAATCGGCCTATCAGCAGATCTGGCGCCATCGCGACGGCCTGCTGCTGCCGGTGGCGGCGGAAGCGCTGGCGCGGGTATTCCGCAACGGCGCTCCAGTCCCGCCCCTCGATTTCTTCGCCCAGGTCGCATCGAAAGACCGGTTCCACGTCGAATGCCTGTGCCGGGCGCTGCATCTCCACAATCACGTCAATATCGGCGTTCCCGGCGTCGAGCTGTTCTTCAACTACGATCCGGGCGTGAACCGCAACCTGGACCAGTCGATTCGGCAGCTCGGCTACATGGCCGAACGGCTGGAGGAGATCGGTCTCGACATCCGCCTGCTCGTTTGCGAGATCACCGAGACAGATGTGCTCGACCGCGATGCGTTCGTCCGTTTGACGGCGGAAATCCGGCGCCTGGGGATGCGCGTCGCCATCGATGATTTCGGCGCCGGGCATTCCAACCTCGGGCGGGTGAGGACGGTCGAGCCCGAATTCGTCAAGTTCGACGGCGCGTTCTTCCGGCGCGTCGTCGAGGAGCCGGCCGCCCTTCGGCTGCTTCGCCGGCTTTCGGACGGCTTCAAGGCCGATGGCGCGATGGTCATCTTCGAGGGGCTGGAAACGCCGACCCAGCTTGTCGCAGCCATCGAGACGGGTGCCGACTACCTGCAGGGATACCTCCTGGGCAAGCCCGCGCCGGCCGGCAGCGTGGTCGACTGCGAAGCCAGGCCGATTGCGCACTTCGCCCCATCGAGCGACCGGATCGTGCGCCTTCATGGCGGCTGGGCGCGCACGACACATCAACGCGGCTGATCCAAAGGTCAGCTTTTCTCGCTGGTCGGCCGGCCGCCGCACATGCACATTCTTTGCCGTGAGGCAGGAGAAGCCGATGGTGCGGATTTACGGAATGCTCGACAGCGGCAATTGTTACAAACCGCGACTGCTGATGGCGATGCTCGGCCGGCCGTTCGAGCACGTCGAGACGAGTTCTCGCGATGGCACGACGCGCTCGCCCGCCTATCTGGCGAAGAACGCCAACGGCAAGGTGCCGTTGCTCGAACTGGAGGACGGCCGTTTCCTCGCCGAGTCGAACGCGATCCTGCTCTATCTGGGCGAGGGGACGCGCTTCGTTCCGGCCGATCCGTATCAGCGCGCTCTGGTCCATCAGTGGCTCTTCTTCGAACAGTACAGCCACGAGCCGCTCATCGCCGTGCGGCGCTCGCTGGTCCTCTATCCCGAGCGCGCCGCGCTGGCGACGACCGAGCGGATGGCAGCACTCCTTGAGGGTGGGAACAAGGCGCTGGCTGTCATGGAGGCACAGCTCGCCCGAACGCCCTGGCTGGTGGGCGATTCGACCAGCGTCGCCGACATCGCCCTCTACGCTTACACCCAGGACGCGCACATAGCCGGCTACGATATGGCGAAGTTCCCCAACGTCACAGCATGGCTCGATCGTGTCCGGACAGCGCCGGGCTATGTCGAAATGGATTGGAAGCCGGCGCAAAACACGGCGTTCGCCGGCTGATTGGAAACCAGCCGAAGCGGGAGCGAAACAGGACCGAACATTTGATATGGACATGCGTAGCCGCGCATGTTGTCATCCCCCCGTAACAAAGCACGACCAAATACGACCGGTCTTCAACCGGCTATCTTACGGGAGAGAAATGATGAGAGTCCCCACACTGCTTTCGCTCGCGACGGCGCTGACCGCGCTGCCGCTCATGTCCGGTTCGGCCTTCGCCGTCACCGAAATCTCCTGGTGGCACGCCATGACCGGCGCCAACAACGAGGTCGTCGAAACGCTCTCCAAGGAGTTCAACGAGAGCCAGTCCGAGTACAAGGTCACGCCCGTGTTCAAGGGCACCTATCCGGAAACGCTGAACGCGGGCATCGCCGCGTTCCGCGCCAAGCAGCCTCCCCACATCATCCAGGTCTTCGACGTCGGCACCGGCGTGATGATGGCCGCGGAAGGCGCGGTGAAGCCGGTCGCCGAGATTCTGTCGATGGGCGGTGCGACCTTCGACAAGAGCCAGTACCTGCCCGGCATCGTCGCCTACTATTCGAAGCCGGACGGCACCATGCTGTCGTTCCCGTACAACTCGTCCTCGCCGATCCTCTACTACAACAAGGACATCTTCGCGAAGGCCGGCCTCGACGCGGAAAACCCGCCGAAGACCTGGCCTGAGGTGTTCGAGGCGGCGCGAAAGATCAAGACCAGCGGCGCGGCCGCCTGCGGCCTGACGTCGACCTGGCTGACCTGGATCGGGCTGGAGAACTTCTCGGCCTGGAACAATCTCCAATACGCCACGCATGAGAACGGCCTCGCTTCCACCGATGTGGAGCTCAAGATCAACGCCGAACCCTTCGTGAAGCATTTCCAGACGATCGCCGACCTCGCCAAGGAAGGCGTGTTCCGCTACGGCGGCCGCACCTCGGAGGCCAAGCAGCTCTTCCTCAGCCAGGAATGCGGCATCTTCACCGAATCCTCCGGCGGTCTCGGCGACGTGATCAAGTCGGGCATCAACTACGGGCTCGGCCAGCTTCCCTACTATCCGGACCTGCAGGGCGCTCCGCAGAACACGATTCCCGGCGGCGCGAGCCTCTGGGTGTTCGGCGGCAAGTCGGATGAGGAATACAAGGGCGTCGCGGCGTTCTTCAACTTCCTGTCGCAGACCGAGATCCAGTCGCGCCTGCATCAGGTGTCGGGCTATCTGCCGGTGACCATGGCGGCGTTCAAGGCGACCGAGGAGTCCGGCTTCTACGAGAAGAACCCGGGTCGTAAGATCCCGATCACCCAGATGATGGGCAAGGAGCCGACCGAGAATTCGCGTGGCGTGCGTCTCGTCAACCTGCCGCAGGTGCGCGACATCCAGAACGAAGAGTTCGAGAAGATGCTGGCCGGCGAGCAGACGGCGCAGCAGGCGCTCGACAACGCCGTCAAGCGCGGCAACGAGGCGATCCAGCAGGCGATCGGCAACTGACCGTCCCGTGTTGTCGCAGCGGGCCGCGCACGACGCGGCCCGCTGTTTCGCTGCCCTGAGCCACGCTGGAAATCCTATTGTCCCCGCGCGTAACCTTCCCGAACAAGATCCTGCCCTACCTGCTGCTGGCGCCGCAGCTCGCCATCACGCTCGTCTTCTTCTACTGGCCTGCCAGCCAGGCGCTCTACCAGTCGATGTTGCGGGAAGATCCGTTCGGCCTGTCGACGAAGTTCGTCTGGTTTCAGAACTTCGCCAAGGTTCTTAAAGACCCGAACTATCTGAATTCGCTGAACGTGACCCTCATCTTCGCGGTTGCGACCGCCGTCATCTCGATGGGCGTTGCGCTGGTGCTCGCGGTGATGGCCGACCGGGTCGTGCGCGGGCGCGGCGTCTACCGAACGCTGCTGATCTGGCCCTACGCGGTCGCACCCGCCATCGCCGGCATGCTCTGGCTGTTCATGTTCAACCCGACGATGGGCAGCTTCGCCTACATGCTGCGGTCGACCGGCTACAACTGGGACCCGCTCTTGAACGGCAACCAGGCGATGGTGCTGCTGGTCTCGGCGGCGGCGTGGAAGCAGATCAGCTACAATTTCTTATTCTTCGTTGCCGGCCTCCAGGCGATCCCGAAATCGCTGATCGAAGCGGCGGCGATCGACGGGGCGGGGCCCACCAAGCGGTTCTGGACCATCGTCTTCCCGCTGCTCGCGCCGACCACCTTCTTCCTGCTGGTCATCAACACCGTCTACGCCTTTTTCGACACGTTCGGCATCGTCCACGCCGTCACCGGCGGCGGGCCGGGCAAGGCGACGGAGACGCTGGTCTACAAGGTCTATTCCGATGGCTTCGTGAACCTGATCCTCGGCGACAGCGCCGCCCAGTCGGTGATTCTCATGGTAATCGTCATCGCGCTGACCGCTGTGCAGTTCCGCTATGTCGAGCGCAGGGTGCACTACGGATGATCGAGAATGCACCCATCCGCCGGCTGATCGCGCATCTGGTGCTCGTTCTGGGCATCATGATCGTCGCGTTTCCGATCTACTATACGTTCGTGGCGTCGACGCATACGCTGCAGACGATCCTGCGCCCGCCCTTGCCGCTTCTTCCCGGCACCGAGTTCGTCACCAACTACTGGCAGGCTCTGTTCGGGGGCATCGGCCGGATCGGCGGCGTCGGCGTCGACCGGCTGCTCCTGAACACGACGATCGTCGCGCTGGCAGTGGCAATCGGCAAGATCTGCATCTCGATCCTGTCGGCTTATGCGATCGTCTTTTTCAAGTTCCCGTTCCGGATGACGGCCTTCTGGCTGATCTTCATCACGCTGATGCTGCCTGTCGAGGTCAGGATCCTGCCGACCTACAAGGTCATGGTCGATCTCGGGCTGATCGATACCTATACAGGGCTGACCCTGCCTCTGATGGCGTCGGCTACCGCGACTCTCCTGTTCCGGCAGTTCTTCCTGACGATCCCGGGCGAACTGGTCGAGGCGGCGCGCGTCGACGGGGCCGGGCCGTGGCGCTTCTTCAAGGACATCCTGCTGCCACTCAGCCGCACGAATATCGCCGCGCTGTTCGTGATCCTCTTCATCTACGGCTGGACGCAGTATCTGTGGCCGCTGCTCGTTACCAACGACAACCGGATGAATACGATCGTCATCGCGCTGAGGAAGATGATTTCGTTCGCAGATGCGGACACCGAATGGCATCTCGTCATGGTGACCTGCGTGCTCGCCATCCTGCCGCCGATCCTGGTGGTGGTGCTGATGCAGCGCTGGTTCGTGAAGGGCCTCGTGGAGTCGGAGAAGTAAATGGCCGAGGTGACCCTCAAGGATGTCCGCAAGGTCTATCCGGGAAATGTCGAAGCGGTGAAAGGCATTTCGATCGACATTCCGGACGGCAAGCTGTGCGTTCTCGTCGGCCCGTCGGGCTGCGGCAAGTCCACGCTTATCCGCATGATCGCGGGGCTGGAATCGATCACCTCGGGGACGGTTTCGATCGGGTCGAAAGTGGTCAACCAGGTTGAGCCCGCCGACCGCGACATCGCGATGGTGTTCCAGTCCTACGCGCTCTATCCTCACATGTCGGTCTACGACAACATGGCCTATGGGCTGAGGAACCGCGGCACGCCGAAGGCCGAGATCGACGCCCGCGTGAAGGAAGCGGCACGGATCCTCGCCATTGAGAGCTTTCTCGACCGCAAGCCGCGCCAGCTTTCAGGGGGGCAGCGCCAGCGCGTCGCCATGGGCCGCGCGATCGTGCGAAAACCGCAGGTTTTCCTGTTCGACGAGCCGCTGTCAAACCTCGACGCCAAGCTGCGCGGCCAGATGCGAATCGAGATCAAGAAACTGCAGCAGACGCTCGGCGTGACGTCGGTCTACGTCACCCATGACCAGGTCGAGGCGATGACGCTGGCCGACGTGCTCGTCGTGATGAACGAGGGCAGGGCGGAGCAGGTCGACACGCCGATCGCGGTCTACGAACGGCCGGCATCGACTTTCGTCGCCGGGTTCATCGGATCGCCGGCGATGAATTTGATGAAGGCGAAGAGCACCGGCGAAGCCGGGCTCGATCTGGTGGGCGGTGGCTCGGTGAAGCTGCGCGAAATGTCGACGCCCGAGGCTGGCCGCGACATCCTGCTCGGCGTCCGGCCCGAGCACATGAGTCTTGTGCCTGAGGCCGACGCTGATCTCCTGCTCGATGTCTCGGTGATCGAGACGCTCGGCGCGGACACGCTGGCGCATGGCCACGTCGCGGGCGGCAAGCCCGGCGGCGGTGAACTCGTCGTGCGCCTGCCCGGATCGACTCGGGTGAGTGTCGGCGATCGCCTGGCGCTTACGATCCAGCCAGGCATGGCGCATCTCTTCGACGCATCGAGCGGCCAGCGGATCTGAAGGAGCCGCTGCGGCAGAATTGTCATATTTAGTTGCCGGGCGTGGAGACTGGGGCTAACCAACGGCAATGAAAACCGGCAATATTCCCATGTCTTTGGCGACGGCGGACGCCTATCTCGCCGCGATCGTCGATTCCTCGTTCGACGCGATCGTCAGCAAGGACCTGAACAGCATCATCACCAGCTGGAACCGCGCGGCGGAGCGATTGTTCGGCTATACCGCCGAGGAGGCGATCGGGCGCTCGGTATTGATGCTTATTCCGGAGGACCGGTACGACGAGGAGACCGAGATCATGGCCCGGATCCGCCGCGGCGAGCCGATGCCGACTTTCGACACGATTCGCGTCCGAAAGGACGGCACGCGGGTGCCCGTGTCGCTGACCGTGTCGCCCATCCGCGGGCCGGCCGGCCAGATCGTCGGGGCTTCGAAGATCGCCCGGGACATCACCGCAGCCAAGGAGAGCGAGCGGCGAATCCGGCTCTTGATGCGCGAGGTCAACCACCGGGTGAAGAACCAGTTCGCCGTGATCCTGTCGATGGTGCGGGAAACGGGCCGACGCACCAGCGATCCGCAGGAATTCGAGCAGCGGGTGCGGGACCGGATCATGGCGCTGTCGCGCTCGCACGACCTGCTGGTCAATTCCGACTGGGTCGGCGCATCGCTTGCCGAACTGGTCGAAGAGCATCTGCGGCCCTTCGGCCGCGAGACGCAGATCAGGATCGACGGGCCGGATCTGCGGCTCAGCTCCAACGCGGTGCAGCATCTCGGCATGGCTCTCCACGAGCTCGGAACCAACTCGGCGAAATACGGTGCGCTTTCGTCCGACTCGGGGAGGCTCGAGGTAGTCTGGGTGACCGCCGCGCGCGAGGGCGGGCTGACGGATCTGCACTTGACGTGGAACGAGACGTTTTCGCCGCCGGCAGGCGAACGGCGGGTCGACTCGTCGCGGAAGGGCTTCGGTACCGTCGTGCTGCAGCGCGTGACGCCGCAGTCGCTCGGCGGCCACGCGAGCATGAAGCGGGAGGCCGGCACGGTGATCTGGACGCTCGTCGCACCGATGGAGACGGTGACTTCGAGCGAGGTGGAATAGGCTCGCCCGGCCGCCGTCTCCTTCCCGCCGCCGAACCGCCAAGGGCAGTGGCATGGCAGGGGGCGCGCGTTGCGCTCCGCCGTCAGTACATCCGTGACTTGCAGAAAGCGTGCGGATCGTGATCCGCCGCGCGCCGGGAGAGGCCACCAGGCAGGGGCGCCGCTCCGGCCGGTTGCGACCTCCGCGACTGCACCCGGCGTCCGACAGGGAAACACAATTTCCCTCGGACACCGCTGCGGATGATATGGGTGCAGCGCGGCGGCTTTGCAAGAGGCCGCCGGCGCCCTATCTCCGACACGATGGGGGATTTGACTGACGGTCCCGCAGGTCGAGGAGGCAAACATGCGAACCGCATTGATCGCGCTCACGCTGGTGGCGACGGCGCTGCCGGCGCAGGCTATTTCACGCTACAATTCAATGCAGATGTCGTGCGGCGAGGCGCAAAGCCGAATCCAGGAGGAGGGCGCGGTCATCCTGCGCTACCGCTCCGCCCGAAACCCATCGCTGCCGCTCTGGGACCGCTACGTCGCCCATGGCGGCTATTGCCAGCCGGGCGAATACGCCAAGCTGGAAGTCGTGCCAACCGCCGACACCAACCGCTGCCGCGTGCTGAAATGCATGCAGAGGACGTATTATCCGTTTGATGAGTAGAGGGGTGAATGGTGAATGGGGAATGGTGAATGGAAGGTGCAGGTCGAAAGCGGTGAATACGAATGGTAAGCGGGCATCTCGCGGTTACCCTTCTTCACCATTCACCATTCACCATTCACCATTCACCCGAACAGATCCGCCTGCGCCGGCGTTTCGATCGCGCCCTCGAGCCGCAGCATCTTCTGCTTGGTCGTTACGCCGCCCGGCGCGGAGAAGCCGCCGATCCTGCCGCCGGCTGCCAGCACACGGTGGCAAGGGACGATCAGCGGCACCGGGTTCTTTCCCATCGCCTGGCCGACCGCCTGCGCCTGACCGGGGAAGCCGGCGCGTTCGGCAAGCTCGCCATAGGTCAGCGTCTCGCCGTGGCGGAGCTTCCGCAAGGTCGCGTAGATCGTCCGGCGCAGCGGCTCGACGGGGCCGAAATCGACGGTGACTGCGGAGAAGTCGACCGTCTCGCCCCGCGCATAGGCCTGGATCATGTCCGCTAGCCTCGCGATCTCCGGCGGCAGCTTCGCGGCGCGCGTCGAGGCGAGCCTCTTCGTCAAAGCCTTCTCGGTCTCGGCCGCGTCGCCGGCCGGCAGTTGCAGGCGCACTACGGGAAGCCGCCGCGGTTCGGCGCGCCAGGCCAGGCCGATCGGTCCGAGCGCGGTATCAAGGACGGTGTGATAGACGGGCGGGGAGGGATCCATCGGCGGCACCACAAAAATGAGCGACATTCTACAGCGAGTCCCGATATCGAACAATCCGTGAACATTTGCCCGACAAGGTTATGCGGATTGCAGAGGGGCGAACGGAAGGCCGCGATTCGTCCCCTTGGTCTCATTCCTGCCAGAAATCGGCTGCAATCGGGTCACACGCACCGAGCCGGAGTCCTGCACTGACCGTCCGCCAAATCCTCATTCTTGCCGCGGCCGCGGGCCTGATGACCGGCTGCGTCGCCGCCGACCTGGAATCGCTGGCACCGCAGCCTTCGCTCCAGCCGCAGGTATCGGCGCTCGCTGCCGCCGACATCGACGCGGCGGCCGAGGATTTCGGCGGATTGCCGCTCGCACCGTCCGCGCCCGAGAGCGCGGCGCCCAAGGGCGACCGGCTCGTCGCGCAGCAGCCATCGCCCGAGCGGCTGACGCAGGTGGCGCCCGCAGCGCCGGCGCAGGCGTCGGCCACCGCCGCGATCGCGGCCGCGGTGCCTGAGTCACCCTCGACCAACGAAGTCAGGGTCGCCGCCTTCGCCCCGCTGCCGCCGCGTTCGAGCGCCGCGGGCGTCGACGCGCTGATCGCCAAATATGCGCGCCACTACGACCTGCCCGAGGCCTTCGTGCGCAAGGTCGTCAAGCGCGAGAGCAATTTCAACCCGAAGGCCTACAATCGCGGCCATTGGGGACTGATGCAGATCAAGCACCAGACCGCGCGGGGCATGGGCTATCGCGGCCCGGCGGAGGGGCTGTTCGACGCGGAGACGAACCTGATCTACTCGGTCAAGTACCTGCGCGGAGCCTATCTCGTGGCCGGGGGCGACGAGCGCATGGCCGACCGGCTCTACCAGTCGGGCTACTATTATCACGCCAAGCGCGCAGGCCTGCTGGACGAGACCGGGCTCGGTCGCGACCGCGTGCGCAAACGGCGCTATTGACACGAACGGCGGCCGGGCGCCTGATCGGGCCGCGCCGTCGGTTGCCCTCGTTAGTGGCTTTGCGACTGGGACGGCTTCCGCCGGCGCGCCTCACAGCTTGACCGACCGCACCGAATAGCGCGGATGGCGCGACAGCGCCCGCGCCGAGATTTCGCCGACGCCGAGCGAGAGGCGCAGATGCGCGACGAGCTCGCCCTTGGTCGAACGGCTGCCGGGACGCGGTGGATTTGCGAGCCCGGTCATGAGGGAGGCGACCTGCAGCAGATCGTCGTCGCCGATCTTGCGGTAGCGCAGGTCGCGCTCGTTCGGCAGTGCCCGCAGCAGCGTGCCGAGATTGGCTCCGTCGCCATTGTCGATCAGCGTCACCGGTACGCCGGCGGGCGCGGCCGCCAGAGCCGCCTCGACCGCTCGGCGCACCAGCGCGTCGCGCGCCGCGCCGCGGCCCGGCCAGGGCGGCAATTCGAACGAGACGACGGCGAAGCGCGTGTCGGCGCGCCCGGCCAGCATGTCGAGCAGCGCACGGGCGAAGGCGAGCTTGAACCGGTCGGTGGAGCGCGAGCGCAGCACCCGCCGGTAGGACAGTCTTGCGCGCAGGCCGGCGACGGCGGCGCGCAGCGCCGGCTCGTCGCCGGCGACGAGCAGGCCGAGCAAGAGGCGGCCGGTCTGCGGCTCGCCCGACTGGCCGAGAAAGGCGGCAGGCACACCGGCGCGCGACAGGCCCGGCAGCATCGCCGCGGCGATGCCCAGACCCAGGACCGACCTGCGCGTGACGCCCATCGGCGCGCTCCACCCCTCGAAGAAATCATACGCCCGCCGCGGCGAAAGGCCAACATTCGCGCCGCGGCGATTACGCCGATTTAACGCCTTTGTGCGCATATGGCAGCATGGCCAAGACGAAGACGAAGGCGGCGCCCGCCGCGACAGAAGGCGAGGCGCAAAAGAAGCGCTCGAAGCTGAAACTGGCGCTGATCGCGCTGGCGCCGCTGATCCTGCTCGGCGGCGGTGGCTACGGCGCCTGGGCCTATCTGCTGGCGCCCGAGCCGGAGCAGCATGTCGAGGAAGAGGGGCATGGCGGGGTCGACCCGCAGAAGGTCGCCGCCCTGAAGGCGGAAGCCGCGGCCGAAACCTCGGCGACCTACAATTTTGCGCTGGCGCAGCTGCTCAGGTCGCGATGCGGCGGGCTTGCCGTCGAGGCACTGAAGGAGGCGAGCGACGCCGAAGCGGCGCATGACGGCATGCTGGTGTCGATGTCGTGGCAGGCCGCATTGCGCCGCGCCGGCTCGGTGACGGAAATCTCGTGCGACCGCATACTGGCCGAGATCGGCCATGCCGAGGCCAGGGCCGGGGGGGCGGCCGCGCCGGCCGGTGGTCACGGCGAGAAGCCGGCCGGCGGGCACTGAGGCGGCGCAAGGACCCCGCCCTCCGGTCGATACGAGATCCGGTCAGTTCTTCTTCACGGCGACGTCGCGGGTGCCGACGAGGACATAATCGTCGCTGACATTGGCCGGTGCGTCCTGCTTGACATTGAGGAAGACGCGCCGTTTCGAGGGATCGTAGCCGGGGTTGACGGCCGGTGCGCGCACGAACACGTTGAAATATTTCGTGACGTTTTGTGGCGCGATGTAGATGAGGACGGTGCTGGCGCTTGAACCTGTGCAGGCGCCGGCGGCGTTGGCGGCGCAGATGCCGGTCACGGTGAAGCGCGCATTCGCCGGATCGTCGAAGGGGGCCTCATAGAAACCGTTGACGCGCATCTGCGCCGCCGGGCCGGTGTTCTTGACCGAGACGCGGAATCGGGCGGCGCCGGTCGGCGGCACTGTGAGCACGCCGTTGGTCGGCGACAGCGCGGCCACGACCACGTTGCGCAGGGGGAACGAGCCGAACGAGGTCAGGTCGAAACGGTTGGCCGCGTTGAAGGCCAGTTCGGCCGTGTTGGCGCAGTCGATGACGATCTCGCCCAGACTGAGCGGATCGCCGTTCCGGGCCGTCTGGCTCCCGACCCAGACCCGCAGCCACCGGAACCCGCCGGCGGGGATGGTGACGGGAACGCTCGGAGTGCCCAGGGTGGAGGGCGGCGTCAACAGCTGCCAATAGGTCTTGAGACGCGAAAAGGCCTCTGACCGGGCGTGGCAGCCGGTGGCCGCCTGCGCGCCGGTGTTGGTCAGCTTGACGTCGAAAGAGACGCCTTCGTTGACGTAGGCCACGCCGACCTGCTTTGCCACCTCGGCGCGCAGCACGGCCGGGCCGTAACCGGTCTGCGACTTGACGCTGACGATGCCGCGGGAATAGGCGCGGCTGACCAGCGTCGTTCCGACGCGTCCGGTGAAGGTGAAATATCCGGAGACCGTGCGCAGCGCCGTCCTGTTGAACGCCGCGTTGTAGGCGAAGGTCACGGCCTTGGCCTGCCCCGGCCCGAGCGCGAAGGCGGCGGGCAGCACGAAGGCGCCGCCGAGGCTTGCCGTGGGCGTGACGCCCAGCGTCTGGCCGGTGCTGTTGTGGACGACGAAGGTGGCAGACGGGCAGGTCGAGGCGTGGGTGTAGCCGAGTTCGCAGACATAGTCGCGCCCCTCGTAGGAGGCGCCGCCATACTTCGCCAGGAAGACCGACAGGCCGCCGCCGACGGGCAGGCGGGAGACGCTGGCATAGATGTCGCCCTCGGCGCCGGCGCGGCCGCCGATCTGCAGCCGGTACTGGGTGTTGGCGGCGGCGTCGAACTGGACGAGGCTCTGGGCGGAGCTGATGCCCGAAACGACGCGGTTGTCGTTGACGGCGACGAGGGTGAGCGCGCCGCAGGTGGAGCCGCGATAGGCGGCGAGCACCGTGTTGAAATCGCTGCCGAACGTATGCACCACGATGCGGCCGGCCTGGCCGAACGCGGCGGAGCCCCACTGGGTCTTGGTCATCAGCCCGCCGGGATTGGGCTCGCAGGGCGGGAAGCTGTAGCCGCCGATGTTGGACATCTCGTAGGTGGCCGTCGGCGAGGGCGAATAGACCCCGCCTCCGCCGGAGGGCGGCGGGACGGGCGGTATCCACAGCGGCGGGCCGGGGATGAATCGCGGCATCGGCATCCAGCCGGGGATGTAATTTCTCTCGAGCACGCCGGCGCCGGCGCCCTGCGGCGCCAGGGCGCCACACAGGGCGAGAAGAAGCGCGGCCGCGCGCGCATGGACACCGGACAGATGCATGACGATCCCCTTCGCCGCGCCCGCGGCCGGCGCGAAGAACGCGTCCGGCCAGTCTGTATTCGGTATGGTTATGCCGTCTTGAACCGCCGCGCGGACAAATATAGCCGGTCGCCGGAGGTTGGCTACTCTTATCCTTTATTGCCGAGGCGGACAAGAGAGCAGGAGGGATGAAGTCTTGGCGGCAGGATTTCCGAGCGGATTCAAAGCACAAGGGGGGAGGCGGCGCAGGGTTCGGCCTCAGCCGGTTTCGCCGGGGGCGGCGCGCAGCTGCGCCGGCAGGGGGGCGCTGGAGCAAGCGAGGTGGACGTCGCGGGCGAGCAGCCTGCGCTTCTTGGCCTGGTGGTCGCGCGACGCGGCGGCGAGCGCCAGCCCGTAGGGACCCATCAGCGCGCCGACCGCCAGGTTCATCGGCGGCTTCCTGTTGGCCTCCCACTCTGCGGCCGCCGCGCGCGCCGTCCGGCATTCGGGGGAAGTGGCCTTCGGGTCGAACTGGGGGAGCGCAGTGGACGTGGGCGCCGGCGCGGAGGCGCAGCCGGCGAGCGCCAGGAGGCAGGCGGCGAGGAGGAATCGGGTGGGGCGCATCAATGCTCCATGTTCTCCCGCCCGGGACGGAATTAGCCGACGCGGAGGTCAGGGGCAAGTGGGGTGAGCGCCGGTTCGCCGCAGGCGAATTCGTCGTGCCAGTGGCACGACGAAAGGTCGGCGAACGCCGGGAGGCTGCGACGCAGCCGGGACCCGGCTGGCGACGCTGCAGTGGCGATTCGCGTTCCTGACCGCCGGGATTGTCCGCGAGGTCAGGGCATGAATCCCAGGGTAGAGCCCTGGGATGACGAAGGGGAGGCCGGGGAAAGTATGCTTCTTCCTGCCTGCGCGAACTTTGCTGCCGGAAAGCTTTCTACGGAAGAAAGCAAACTGGCCCTTACCGCCCGCAGATCCGAATTGAGGGTCTTGAACGTGCGAAAACGAATACTTACCTACCAAACACGGGGGTTCCCGGACGCAGGTCAATTGCGACCTATGGATCGCTAGTAACGAAGCGAGTCAGTTGTTAAGACTGTCAATAGGACAAACAGTCAGCAACGACGCGATTAGCTGAATCATTTCGGTTACTCCGTCTAGTTGGCTGTGCGCCCGTAGATACCGCCTGGCTACCGCCAGACCGATCTCTACAGCGACAGTATAACATATTTCGTTGATCTAGGACGAAGCGGCGCAAATGCCGAGGCGAAGCGGCGCAAATGCCGTGATGAACTGGCGGGGGTGGTAGCTTATTCCATGCCTATTGGTGCTGCCACCCCCACTCACCCAGAGCCTTGGGAACCTCGTCAAAGAGACACCAAACGATACCTGCATTTTGATCGGCACATTAGTGTCGCCGAAATCATTGCCTTGACCAACAATCCAAAGGCGGTAGCGTCAAATTCTTTCTATCCGCTTCTAAGATTCAAAGAGGAGTGGGTGAAGTTCCGAGTTGACTCGAAGCGAAAAAAGAAGATCCGACCTTTAAGGTACTCCTCTCGAAGAGACGCCGCGATCTACGCGAGATACAGGGCGCTCCTCTCCGAAAAGTATGAGCAGAAACTACGCGAACTTGGTATCCAAGAGGTTCCAATCGCCTACAGGAAGATTCCCAATAGAGGAATATCTGGGAACAAGTCTAATATAGATTTCGCACGTGATATTTTCGAAAATATTCGGAAAATCGGCAATTGCGTCGTCACTGTTGTGGATATCAAGTCCTATTTCGAAAGTCTAGATCATCGACTCATACGAGAAAGATGGGAGGAAATATTAGGAAGTTCGCTGCCGGAGGATCATGAGGCAATATTCCGTGCGCTGACGAAATACACGTTTGTGGATCGTGAGGCTGTTTATGAGAGGCTTGGCTTGTACGAGAAAGTCAAGTCTGGAACCCGAAAGATGCAGCGAAAGGCAGTAATTGACGTGCTGAGATCTCATGGCTATAAGCAAATATGCAGCCCTAAAGAATTCAGGGATCGTATTTGCGGACGAGATCCAAATTACCCTAGTTTGATCCAAAGGAATCCGAAAAATTACGGTATACCACAAGGTACCCCAATTTCTGATTTGATAGCAAATTTCTATCTATTACATTTCGATTTACTAATTGCGAAATACGCAGAAGATGAAGGAGGAGTATATCGAAGGTACTCTGATGACATAATTTTAGTCATGCCGTATTCTGATGGTGACGATCCGCTCCGTGATAAGAATCTGCTCCAAGCCGAAATTTCGAATTATGGCTCTGAGCTCCAAATCCAAAATCGGAAGGTGACTGTCGCTCGCTTCGTGGCGACAAAATCTCGAATCATATTCTCTCACGTGTATGGCGATCGTGTCCGGAATGGCCTAGAATATCTGGGGTTCGAGTACAATGGAAAATTGGTAAAGATCAAGAATTCGACACTTTCTAACGCCTGGAGAAAACTCAAAAGATACTCATATGGTCATGCAAAATACTTTGTAAGGCGATATCGCGAAAAGGGTGAAACCTGGCTGCGAAGCAATTACCCTTTCTCGGACGTCGAATTGCATATGCTGCGTGATGTCACGGTCGGGCAAGACACCGGGTTCGACACCTGGACCTTTATTAAGTATACAAGACGGGCGAGTAGAGCATTTTCTAGTTTTGATCGTATATTTTCGAAACAAACTCGACGCTATCGATACAAACCGGCATCTATTGCTTTGGAGTGTTTTGAAAGAGCCTTGGAAAGGCACGGTAAATAGCTGGTATCGGTTGCCGCTGGTTGTCACAACGCTACAAGAATCCCCAGATCTTTCGCTTCAGAATGCTACCGGCGCGGCCTGTCCCTTCTCCCCGTTCACGGGGAGAAGGTGTCACGAAGTGACGGATGAGGGGCGGGCGCAGAGGTCCGAAGGCTGGCGCTGCCCCTCGCTGGCCTGCGGGCCATCTGGGCGGGTCCTGGTGCTTCGGCACCTCCCGCCCGTTCGAGCCCTCCCATCGTGCCACCGGCACGATGGGTTCGTCTGCGACGAACCGGGCTCTCACCCCCGTAAACGGGGAGAGAGACGCAGTTTCGGTCTCGCGCCTGTCCTTCTCCCCTTGTGGGAGAAGGTGGCCGAGCGACGCGAGGTCGGATGAGGGGTGTTGGACGGAGTGGGGCGGCGCGGAATCGGGTGCTGACGTCGCCTGGTCTGAGGCGCCGCGTTTCTTCCAGCACCCCTCATCCGCCCCTTCGGGGCACCTTCTCCCACGAGGGGAGAAGGACAGGCCGGGGCTCCATGCGCGGGGACCCCACCCGGCCAGCCTTTGGCCGGCCGCCCTCCCATCAAGGGGGAGGGACCGGGCCGCGCCCGGTCGCTCAGGCGAAGTAGCTCTGCAACGGCCTGACTTCCAGGCTCCCCGCCTTGAGCGCCGCGATGGCCTGGGCGGCGGCGTCCATGCCGGCCAGCGTGGTGTAGTAGGGCACCTTGTTCATCAGCGTGGCGCGGCGGAGCGATTTGGAGTCGGAGACGGCCTTCTGGCCGTCGGTGGTGTTGAAGACGAGCTGGACCTGGCGGTTGCGGATGGCGTCCTCGATGTGGGGGCGGCCCTCCAGCACCTTGTTGACCTTTTCGGCGGCGATGCCGTGGCCGGCCAGGAAACGGGCGGTGCCGGAGGTGGCGAGCACGCGGAAGCCGAGTTTCGCGAGCTTCTGCACCGCCGGCAGAACCGCCTCCTTGTCCTCGTCGCGGACGGAGACGAACAGTGCGCCCGCGCGGGGGAGATCCACGCCGGCGCCCAGCTGGCTCTTGGCGAAGGCGAGCGCGAAATCGGTGTCGAGGCCCATGACCTCGCCGGTCGACTTCATCTCGGGGCCGAGCAGGGTGTCGACGCCGGGGAAGCGGGCGAAGGGGAAGACGGCCTCCTTGACCGCGATGTGGGCAATCGCGTTCGGGTCGATCTTCTTGCCGTAATGCGCGAAGGCGCCGTCGAGGCTCTCGCCGGCCATGATGCGGGCGGCGATCTTGGCCACCGGCCGGCCGATGGTCTTGGCCACGAAGGGCACGGTGCGCGAGGCGCGCGGGTTGACCTCGAGGATGTAGATGTCGCCGTCCTGGATCGCGAACTGGACGTTCATCAGGCCGCCCACCTTGAGCGCCAGCGCCATCGCCGCGGTCTGACGCTCGAGCTCGTCGATGGTGGCGCGGTCGAGCGTATAGGCCGGCAGCGAGCAGGCCGAGTCGCCCGAATGGATGCCGGCCTCCTCGATGTGCTGCATGACGCCGGCGACATAGGTGGTCCTGCCGCCGCCTGCCGCGTCGCATAGGCAGTCGACGTCGACCTCGATGGCGCCCGCCAGATAGGTGTCGAACAATAGCGGGTTCTTGCCGAGCAGCGTGTTGATCTGGCCGGTCTTGTCGTTGGGATATTTCTGCTTGATGTCCTCGGGCACGAGGCCCGGCACCGTGTCGAGCAGGTAGGACTGCAGCATGGTCTCGTCGTGGATGATCTGCATGGCGCGGCCGCCCAGCACATAGGACGGGCGCACGACCAGCGGGAAGCCGAGCTCGCCAGCCACGGTGCGCGCCTGCTCGACCGACCAGGCGATGCCGTTCTTCGGCTGGCGGAGATCGAGGCGGTCGAGCAGCTTCTTGAAGCGGTCGCGGTCTTCGGCCAGGTCGATGGCGTCGGGCGAGGTGCCGAGGATCGGAATGCCGGCCTTTTCCAGCGCCTCGGCAAGCTTGAGCGGCGTCTGGCCGCCGAACTGGACGATGACGCCGTGCAGCGTGCCGGCCTGCTGCTCGGCATGCAGGATCTCGAGCACGTCCTCCGGGGTGAGCGGCTCGAAATAGAGCCGGTCGGACGTGTCGTAGTCGGTGGAGACGGTCTCGGGATTGCAGTTGACCATGATGGATTCATAACCCGCCTCGCGCAGCGCGTAAGCCGCGTGGCAGCAGCAATAGTCGAACTCGATGCCCTGGCCGATGCGGTTGGGACCGCCGCCGAGGATGACGACCTTCTTCGCATCCGAGACCTGCGCCTCCGAGCGGGGGGCGCCGTCGAAGGGCACCTCATAGGTCGAATACATGTAGGGCGTGGGCGAGGCGAATTCGGCCGCGCACGTGTCGATGCGCTTGTAGACCGGGCGGACGCCGAGCTTTCTGCGCAGTGCCGCCACCTCGTCGGCCTCGCGGCGGGTCAGCGATGCGAGGCGCTGGTCGGAGAAGCCCATGGATTTGAGCATGCGCAGATTGTCGGGATCGTCGGGCAGGCCGTGCTCGCGGATGCGGGCTTCCATCTGGACGATCCCCTCGATCTGCTCGAGGAACCACGGGTCGATGGCGCACATGGCGTGCACCTCTTCGGTCGAGGTGCCCATGCGCAGCGCTTGCGCCACCATGCGCAGCCGGTCGGGCGTCGGCGTGCCGAGGGCGGCGCGGATGGCGTTGCGGTTTTCCGAGGCGTCGCCTGAGGGTGACCAGCCGGGGATCTCGATCTCGTCGAGGCCGGTGAGGCCGGTTTCCAGACCACGCAAAGCCTTCTGCAGGCTCTCCTGGAAGGTGCGGCCGATGGCCATGACCTCGCCGACGGATTTCATCGCGGTCGTCAGCACCGGCGAGGCGCCGGGGAATTTCTCGAAGGCGAAGCGCGGGATCTTCGTCACGACATAGTCGATCGACGGCTCGAAGGAGGCCGGAGTCGCGCCGCCGGTGATGTCGTTGTCGAGCTCGTCCATCGTGTAGCCGACGGCGAGCTTGGCCGCGACCTTGGCGATCGGGAAGCCGGTGGCCTTGGAGGCGAGGGCAGAAGACCTTGAGACCCGGGGGTTCATCTCGATGACGACGAGGCGGCCGTCCTTCGGGTTGACGGCGAACTGGACGTTGGAGCCGCCGGTCTCCACCCCGATCTCGCGCAGCACCGCGATCGAGGCGTTGCGCATGATCTGGTATTCCTTGTCGGTGAGCGTCAGCGCCGGGGCGACGGTGATCGAATCGCCGGTGTGGACGCCCATCGGGTCGAGGTTCTCGATCGAGCAGACGATGATGCAGTTGTCGGCGCGGTCGCGCACGACCTCCATCTCGTATTCCTTCCAGCCGAGCACGGACTCTTCGATCAGCACCTCGGTGGTGGGGGAGGCGTCGAGGCCGGAGGCGATGATCTCGAAGAACTCGGCGCGGTTGTAGGCGATGCCGCCGCCGGTGCCGCCCATGGTGAAGGAGGGGCGGATGATGGCGGGCAGGCCGACATGGTCGAGCGCCTGCGCCGCGACGCCCATCGCGTGGGAGACATAGCGCTGCTTGCGGTCGCCTTCGCCGAGGTTCCACTGGTTTTCCAGCTCGTCAAGAGCGGCGTCGAGGGCAGTGGGCTCCAATGTGGCGCGCAGCTCGGCGCGGCGGGCCTCGTGCATGCGCTTGTCGGCGTCCTTCACGTCGGAGGCGTTGGCAAGCATGGAGCGCGGCGTCTCCAGGCCGATGCGGGCCATCGCCTCGCGGAAGAGCGAGCGGTCCTCGGCCATGTCGATGGCCTCGGCATTCGCCCCGATCATCTCGACGCCGTAGCGCTCAAGCACGCCCATGCGGCGCAGCGACAGCGCGGTGTTGAGCGCGGTCTGGCCGCCCATGGTCGGCAGGATCGCGTCCGGCCGCTCCTTGGCGATGATCTTGGCGACCACTTCAGGCGTGATCGGCTCGACATAGGTGGCGTCGGCCAGCTCCGGGTCGGTCATGATCGTGGCCGGGTTGGAATTGACCAGGATGACGCGAAAGCCTTCCTCCTTCAGCGCCTTGCAGGCCTGGGTGCCGGAATAGTCGAACTCGCAGGCCTGGCCGATGATGATCGGTCCGGCGCCGACGATGAGGATCGACTTGATGTCTGTGCGTTTGGGCATGTTCTTCCCGGCGTGTGCGCAAGCCGCCGGTGCGGGCAGGTCCGCCGGCGGCCGATCGATTCCGATATCAGGCTAGGCGGGCTCTATAGGGGAGAAGAGGGCCGGGGGGAACCCCGGAAATGGGACGCCGGGCAGGTCGACGCCCGGCGCGTCAAATCGGTCTCCGATAAAGTTGACTCCTTATATCAAGTAACATAGGGGCATTCCCGAGGACGCCAGATCGCCGATCAAGCCACCTCTCGTATTGCGGACAGCGTCGGGGGACGTAGGTGGCCAAGAGCATCATTTCGAGGACGGGGACCTGCCGGCGGTTGATCGCCGTGTTCGCATGGAGCGCGGCGGCGACCTGGAGCGCGGCTTCGCAGGAGCCGACGCCGCTCGAACGCATCGTCATCAACGGCAAGTCCGACCGGCTCTGCCTCCCAGTCAGCGCGCCGCGCGAACAAGGCGACGCGCGTGCGCGCTGTGTCGGCGAGGGCGTGGCGCGCGAAAACCTGCCGGGCTCGACGATCGACCGTACGCAATATGTCGCTATGCCGACGGGGCCGAGAGTGCAGGATGTGGTCAAGCGTCTGCCGGGAGTGGTGACCGGCGGCGCGCCGGGCGAGGATAAGGACGCGCGCGTTCTCGGCCTCGACAAGGAATACACGCGCACCACCGTCGACGGCATCCAACTGCCCGACGGCGGCGAGAAGCGCGAGTTCAACCTCGACCGGCTGTCGACGGTGCTGGTCGATTCGGTCGACGTGATCCGCGGCCGCCGCGCCGAGATGGACGGCGACGGCATCGCCGGGCGGATCGACATCAAGCTGCGCGACATTCCCGCCGATATCGGCTGGGAGGCGTCGAGCGCCCTCGGCGGCTCGAGCGACGGGCACCTGCAGCACTGGCACTCGATCGTCGGCGGCGGGATGCTCAACGGAAATTTCGGTATGCAGGGCGGTATCGTCTACAGCGACCAGGCGGTGTCGAAGACCAAGGATAAATACGACAGGAGCGGAAATCTCTCCGAGCAGGAGCGGGAGAAGAAGCCGGTCCGGTCGGTGGACATGCTTCTCGACGTGCTGTGGCAGAACGAAGCCAATGCGGTCCGTTTAAAGCCGATGTTCCTCGATCAGGTCGAGACGAAGGACAAGACCAAGACCAAATACAAGGACGGCGCGCTTAACGGCACGGAAACCGAGCACGAGGAGAAGCGCAAGCAGACCATCGGCGGAACCCTGTCCTGGCGACACGATTTCGAGGGGCTTTCGGGTGCCAGCCTCGAAACCAGGGCGGCCTACTATTCGGGTACCGAAGACAACAAGAAGACCAAGCGGGTCTACAAGAAAGACGGCAGCGAGGACGCCGCCAAGCGGGAGACCGAATACGAAGACAAGTCCGACACGATTCTGCAGGGCAAGGCGACGATGGCGCTGCCCTTGGAACTCTTCGACAAGGACCACGAACTGAAGTTCGGCGGCCTGGCGCGCTACAAGGACCGGCGCAAGGACAAGCAGAAATACGCCGCGGACGGCGATCTCGCCGACCCCGGCGTCAAGGACACCTACACGATCGAGGAGACCGTGGTCGCCGGCTTCGTCCAGGACAGGATCCGGCTGGGGGAGCGGCTGAGCATCATTCCGGGGCTGCGCGTCGAAGCGGCCTGGCTCGACGCCAGCGCGCTGTCGAACCAGGCCAGCGAGGGGGTGACGGTCGATTTCCTGCCTTCGCTTCCGGTCGAGCTCGAACTGACCGACCGCTGGTCGCTGCATGCCAGTGCCGCGCGCGTCGTCAACCGACCGAAATTCGACCTGCTGATCCCCTACGAGGAGGAGAAGGACGACCGCTACGTTATCGGGAATCCCGACCTCGACCCGGAGAAGGGATGGGCCTTCGACGCCGACCTCGCCTATCACGCCGGCTATATGTCCCTCGGTTTCGGCTTCTTCCATCGCCAGATTTCCGGCATCATCGAGGAGGTCGACACCGGTGTCGTCAGGGACGGCAAGACCGTCTATACCAACCAAAACGTCGGCGACGGCTGGACCAACGGAGCGATCCTGTCGCAGCGCGTTTCGCTCGACTTTCTCGACATGCCGATCATCGACGGCTTCGCGGTTTCCTCCAGCCAGACGTTTGCCCATAGCCGGTTGCGCGAATATGCGACGGGCGAGGTGCGGGCCTTCAAGGAACAGCCGACATTCTGGGGCGACCTGACGGTGGAATGGACCGATCCGTCGCGCCGGTTCTATGCGGCGACGGCGCTCAGCTACACGGGCAAGGTCGCAAAATCGGGCGACGGCGACGGCGAGTACCGCGAAGCGGAGCTCAGCCTCGACGCGCAGCTACGCTACCGGCTCACCGACACGGTGGAATTGTTCGCGCTCGGCGAGAATTTGACGGGGACGGAGCGCGTCAAGGTCAAGGCCGACGGCACGCGCGAAGTCGAAAAGGGTCCGACGACGTTCTTCGCCGGACTGAAGGCGAGATACTGATGGCCAAGCCGCGCAGCGCCCAGTTCGGCCGCCTCGATCATTGTGCCTGCCACGACATCTCGGCCGAGCGCATCGCCGACTGCGTTCACAGCGGCGCGGCAAGCGTCGTGGCGGTGTTCGCGATGAACCGCTGCAAGTTGAAATGCGGCGATTGCGTCCCGGCGATCCGCCGGGCGATCGCCGGCCAGGCGGACAGCCAATCCATCCCAGCCACAAAGGAGAATTTCGATGGGACACCACATGGAACCGGGCCAGGCCAAGGTCAAGCTCGAGCACTACCTGGATGACGGCAACAAGATCGCCTTCGAGGCCTATGTCGACGCCTCGGACTACCAGGCGGCGGTCGCCGCGGCGGAGAGCCTGTTCAGCGACGCGCTGAAGTCGATCGCCGGCGGCGGTGCCGCTTCGATGCGCAAGGTCAAGATCGAGATGTAGCGAGTGGCGGCCGCGCTTCCCGCGCGGTCGCGCCTCCCGCGGAGGACAAAGCCATGCGCAGCATTCAGCAGATCGGCCCGGCATCCCCGGGCGCGCAGTCCGCGGCAGCGATGCCGCGCGCCCAATTCATCGCGGACACGCTCGCCGTGCTGTACACGATGCGGATCTGGATCCTCTGCCTGCTCGCCGTCATCGCCGCGCAATCGGCGCTGGCGCCCTCAGTCGCGTGGATCACCAAGGAGGTCCTCGCCTCGGTCACCGAGATCAACCGCGACATCATCATCCGCCTGCTCATCGACTGGGCGCCGCTCTATCTTGCCATTACCGGCGCCGGCATCTTCCTGTCGTCCCTGGACAAGGTGTTCGACAAGCTCATCGACGTGCGACTGCTGATCACCCTTCAGCGGCTCTATCTTGACCGCCGCGATACCGAGGCCGAAGGCAAGGATGCATCCCAGGTCCTGTTCGGCGCCCGCATCGCCAATAAGGGCTTCGACATCATCTACAAGAAATCGTGGAAAATCGCGACGATGGTCGTCTCGGTTTTCGCCTGGCAGCTGACGCTCGGGGCCGAATGGCTCGGCCTGATGGTGTTGTCCGTGCTCGCCCCCAGTCTCTTCGTGTTCAAGCTCGGTCCGCATGTCCAGCGTCTGAGCGGCGACATCCTGATGCAGCACGAGGACATCGCCAGCAATACTCGGCGTCACCGGCGCGGCGTGTTCGAGGCCGCGCAGGACGCCTGGATGGCGTCCTCGATCAAGTTCGAACTGATCAAATGGGTGACCGACGAAGGCGCCAGTGTCCTGTTGTGGACGTCGCTCGTCGCGCTCGTCTTCGCCTCCTACCTGCTCGGCCTCGGACTGGTGCCGGAAGAGATCGACATTCCCACAGCCGCAGCCTTTCTGGTCAACCTCAAGCTTGTTGCCAAGCCGATGATGGAGATCAGCCGCACCTATTCGAAATGGCGCGAAGCCTATCCGGCAATGGCGGCGGTATTTTCGGGCGGCGAGATTCCCGGTAAGCGACGCAAGCTCCGATAGAGCAATTCCGGCGAAGGGTGGATCACTCTGTTTCTCCGATGGCGGGGCGATCCGCCAGGGTCCGCAGGACGGTGCAGGCCGTGCCGGTGGCGCGGTCAAATCCGCCTGACGGTGAGGTGGACCAGCAATCGATCCAGTGGATCGATTGCCCACCGAACGGCGCCCGCCAGCGGAAAGCCCCGTCGGTTTGCCTTCGGCAAAACCGACCATCCGAAGTTGCCGGTCGTCCTTTCCCGCTGCGCAGCAGCGGGGGCGACCGGCGGGCCGGGTGAATTCGAGCAAAATCCGTCGGTCTTCGGACTTGGCCCTGCTACCAGCACGTGCGCGCCGAAGACCTAGACCTTGGCCCGAATTCTCTCCGGGAGAGTGACTCTACGTTCACCGGAATTGCTCTAAATCTGGCGTGCCGGCAGGCCAGGCTCGAATTCGACGGCGAGACGCCAGGCATTCGCCTGCCGGCTTCCCCGATCGCAACTCATTCTTGACAGGGGCGCTCTCCCGGCCGAGGCAGGCTTCGCCGTTTTCGAACCCGGAACAAAGCAAATTGCTCGAATTGACTTCGCCACGCCCATTTGCGATCTGCTGTGGCGCGTTCGGCATCTTCCGGCAGATCTATGGTATTTTCGGACCAGGCTTTTCTCTACCTCTTTCTGCCGCTGACGCTGCTCCTGGGAGTGATCCTGAACGGCACGCGATTGTTCTCGCCGTTCATCCTCCTATCGAGCCTGGTCTTCTTCTACTGGTCGTCGGGCCTCTACGTGCTGCTTCTGCTGGCCAGCATCGTGCTGAACTATTGCGGCGCGCTCGCGGTCGAACGATGGCATCGCAAGAGCGTGGTTGCCGCGGTCATAGGGCTCAACGTCCTCATCCTCTGCTATTATAAATACACTGCCTTCCTGCTCGGCTCGGTCGGCTTCTTCGGCTCCGAGCCGCTCAAGGCGTTCGCCGAGGCGATCGTGCTGCCGATCGGCATCTCCTTCTTCACTTTCCAAGGCATTTCCTATGTCATCGACGTGTGGCGCGGCGAGGTGAAGGCGGAACCGAACATTGTCCTGTTCGCGGCATACAAGGCTTTCTTCCCGCAGCTGATCGCCGGGCCGATCGTGCGCTACAAGGACGTCGAGAAGGATTTCCATCACCCGCAGCTCGACGCCGACATCTTTGCCGCAGGTGCCGCGCGCTTCATGGTCGGCCTGTGCAAGAAGGTGCTGATCGCCGACAGCGTGGCAGGCGTGGCGGATGCCTCGTTCGCGCTCGCAGGCGCCGACCAGACCTTCGTTTCGGCGTGGCTGGGCGCCATCGCCTATTCGATCCAGATCTATTTCGACTTTTCTGGCTATTCGGACATGGCGATCGGGCTCGCCATGATGTCCGGCATCCGCTTCAGGGAGAACTTCAACCACCCCTATGCCGCCGCGACGGTGACCGAGTTCTGGCGGCGCTGGCACATGTCGCTGTCGACCTGGTTCCGCGACTATCTCTACATTCCGCTCGGCGGCAATCGCGCGGGGCCGGTGCGCACCTACGTCAACCTGATGATCGTCTTCCTCGCCACCGGCGTCTGGCACGGGGCGGCGTGGACCTTCGTGCTGTGGGGCATCTACCACGGCGCGTTCCTGATCGGGGAGCGGCTGCTGCTCGGGGGCAAGGCGGTCTCCTCACAGGCTCTCAGGCTCGTCTACTTCTTCCCCGTCGTGATCGTCGGCTGGGTGATGTTCAGGGCAAATGACATTACGGCTTTTGCCGCCCATGTGCGGGCGATGGTCTCGCCGCTTGCCGACGGGGCTTGGACGCTGCCGGGCACGATGACGCTCGCGCTTTCGCCCCAGGCGACGACCGCGATGCTCTTCGCCAGCCTGCTCATCCTCGTGCAGGGCCAGTTCCGGCCGGCGGGCGTGGTCGCGGCCGGCGCGAGCGGCGATGTCGCGCGCTATGGGCGGCTCGCCTTCGTGGCCGCGGCGGCGGTGCTGTGCACGATCTACGTCGTGCCGCAGGCCTTCTCGCCCTTCCTCTATTTCAGGTTCTGAGGATGAAGTTTGCCAATCTCGCCACCGCCGCCGTGTTCGCCGCGTTTCTCGCTGCGCCGATCGGCAGCCTTGCGCTGCTCGGACCGCACGAGTGGGCCGAAAAGATCGTCACGGCGGAAGAGCTGGGCTCGCCGCAGCTCTATGGGGCTGACGATCGCTACAGGGACGACGTAGCGCGGCGCCTGGTCAGCAATTCGCCGGTCGGCATGGATGCAATCAGCGCCAAGAACAGCCTTGATTTCAAGGTGTTCGGGTTCGTCAATACGCCCGCAGTGATTTCCGGCGAGCGCGGCTGGCTGTTTTTCAAGCCGGGCTTCCAGGACGGCCAGTGTATGTCGGATCGCGAGGCTGGCGTGATGCTCGGGCAGATCGAGGCTCTGCGGACAATCGCAAGGGGGGCGGGATTCGACTTCCGGATGTCGGTCTCACCTGACAAGGAGGTGGTCTATCCCGAAAAGCTCGGCCCCGCCGCAGAGGCCGCAGCCGGCTGCAAGATCCTCTCGTCCCGCAAATGGCGCGAAATGGCCAAGGCCAGAGGATCGAGCGTGATCGATCATTTCGAGGTTATGGACCACGATTTCACCGACGACCTGCTCTACTACAAGACGGACACCCATTGGAACGATCTCGGAAAGATCAAAGCCTTCGGACAGCTTGTTGAAGAGTTTACGGGGCGAAAAGTCTCGGGAACAGCCATCCCGAGCAAGACGGTCAATCAAATCACTGATTCTCCGAGGAATCTTCTTAGAATATATCATACCGAAAAGAGAAATATATATGACAAATATATAGAAATGAATTTCCCTCCGGTTAGCAAATATAAGATCTCCGGAGCAATTATTATCCACGATTCGTTCTACGGCGTCAGTCGAGATTTAGTAAGCAGGGTTTTTCTTGAACCGGTACTTTTCGCCTATGAATCCTCAGGAATACGTCGAAATTTTCGCGATAACTTAGCAAACTCCCCGAGACTTGTTCTGGCAAACACGGTCGAGCGCTCCCTGGAACGACGCCTCCGGACCGACTTGTCCTGGAACGGTGCCGTGGGCAAGGCGTTCATCGAGGCAAATGAAGCTGTGGCGCGGGAATGCTCAATGTCCAACACACCGCAGGACGGCCTAACGCTCAGGAACATGACGGAACTTGCCCCCGGCGACTTCAAAGCCGGAGCGGACCCGCAGATTCTTGTCGATTTGCCTGACGATGGGCGACCCTGCGTGCGGATTCTCTTCGAGACGACAGCGAGGCAGCCGACCTTCATATACCTGCCGGTGCGCAATCCGGTGAATAAGATCGGGCGGTACACTGGGGGATTCTCGGTGATGCTCTCCAACGAGCCTGGGGAACGCGATTTCTGGATCGTGCTTCCGGAAGACTTCGCCGGCACAACCTTGCGGATCGACCCCATTGCCGCCAACGGGCCAGTGTCAAGGCTGAAGATACAGAGCGGATTTCTCCCATCAATCGAGACCGCCGCCCGCTGAGGATGTGAGCACGTTCGTCTCTTGGGCAACCAGATTGCCGCGCCATGAGAGAACGTGTCGCCGACCGAAACATCCGCCGTTACTGGCGCGGTGGGATTATCGAACCAGTTCGGCGTGGAGTGCGGCGGCGCGGGCGCGGCTTTCCTCGCCGTAGCGGACGAGTGTGGCGAGCTTGTTCTCGCGGAAGACAGTCAGGGCGGCATCGCAGGCGGCGAGGGCCTGTTCGGCCAGCGCTGGATCGCGCCGCTTGCGGCCGAGTTCGGTGATCGCGCCGCATAGCGTGTCCTGCGCCTGGGCCGCCTCGACGGGGGAGCTCAACGCCCGAAACGCGGCGTGTGCGTCGCCTGCGTATCTTGCCGCCTCCTCGGGATCCGCGCTGCCGTCGCCGAGCCGCGCGAGTTGGATGAGACCCCAGGCCAGACCATTGGCGGAGCCGGCCCACATCGCCGTCTCGGCCTCGCGCGAGGTTGCCGCAAGCAGCGCGCGGAAGAAGCCGACCGCTTCGGACAGAGGACCGCTGTCCTTTGCCGCAGTGCCGAAAGTCAGCAGCGCGTTGGCGAGCGCGGTGCGGGCCTGACGCCAATAGGCGGGGAAAGCCTCCTGCGTGTAGAACGCGTCGGCCTCCCGATAGGCGGCGACCGCGCGGCGCAGCATATCGGTTTGGCCGGCGAGATCGCCGAGCACCAGCAGGGTATCGCCCTCGGCGAAGCGGACGAAGGCGCGGTTCTGCTCGTCGAGCGCCGTCGGCGGCAGCTGGCCGACAGCAGCCAGAAGTCTGGCCGATTCCTCGAGGGGCGCCGCTTCACCGGCGGTCTGTCCCAAGGTCCGCAGCGCCTGGGCGAAGGTGACGGCCGATTGCCAGTCGCGGCCGATCGCTGACGGATCAACCTCGAAGACGCCGCGGAAGATCGCAATCGCCTCGCGCAGGACGACCGTATCGCCGGCCATGGTGGCGCGTGCCGACAGCGCCGAGGCGAGCTTGATGCGAATACGGTCGGCCTCCCCTGCTTCTAGTGCGCCGGCGGGCGCTGCTGCCAATGCGCGAAAGAGATCGGCGGCCTCGCCGAGCGCCGCGGTGTCGTTGCGGGACTGGCCGCGCGCGAGCTGCAGTTCGGCGAGGTTGCCGGCGATCCTGCGCCAGTCGTCCGGGCTCCGTCGCGCGTCAAGGTCGGAGAGGGCGGTCCGGTAGGCGGCTATTGCGCCATCGATCGCCGTCTCGTCGCCGCCCGGCGCATAGTAGGCCGCGTTCTGCAGGGCGACACCGCGGCTTTCCGCGGCGGAGGCACGGCCGGGCCGGTCGGTTTCCGGCAGCCGTTTCGCCAGCGCCCCCCAGGCGTCGGCTGCCTCGCGCAGGCGGGCGACGTCGCCGGCGGCGCCGAGCTCGTCGAGCAGGGTGGCGAGCGCGCGCTGGTTGCCGATCCAGAGCGTATCGTCGGTCTCCTCAGCCTGCGCGGCGCGCCAGGCTTCGATGGCTTCGGCGCGCAGGCTTTCGCGGCCGGGAAGACGGGCGAGCTCTCGCAGCGCGAGGCCGAGGTTGGACTGCGTGTTGGCCCAGATGCGGTAAGGCTCGGTGCGGGCCTCCGCGACCAGCGCCCTGCGGTAGGCGGCGATGCTCTGCTCGAACAGCGCAGGGTCCGAGGCAGACACGGCCCGCGCATAAAGGGTCCGGCCGATGGCGGAGTCGACCGAGGCGAGGGCGCCGGGCGATGCGCGATCCGACAGGAGCGAGGCTGCCCTGTCGAGCGTCGCCATCAGAACCGGGTCATCCGGCGCCGCGATGCGCGCGGCGGACAGGACCGAGGCGACGATACGTTCGCGGGCGTTCTCTGCGCGGACGGCCTCACCGCTGGCGACGGCGGCCGCCAGGGCGCCGGCCTGAACCTCGACCGAGTCCGCGATGCGGCCGAGCGAGCCTTCGATGTCGCCGGCAATGCGGAGTGCGTCGCCGATGTTCGACTGGATGCGCGACCATTCGCCCGGCACCGTCTCTCGCGTCAGGATCTCGGCGGCCAGGCGATGCGCGGCGATGCCCTCCTCGATGAGACGGACATCGCGGCGCAGACGGCCGAGATCGCAGAGCGCGCCAGCCATCGAGGTCTGGGTGTCGGCCCATAGATCGGGCAAGGAGTCGCGGCTGCGCACCTCCAGCGCCTGCCGGTAGAAGCCGACAGCGCGCTCCAGCCCGGTGGTGTCGCCAGACTCGATGGCAAGGGAATGCGCGTTCAGGCCGGCATTCTGCAAGACATCCGACCAGGTGACCGGGCTCTTGCCACGATCGAGGACGGGCAGCACCGACAGGAAGAGTTCGTCTGCCTGGCGCATCAGGCCTGCGTCGTTGCGCAGGGTGCCGAGATCGGACATGGCCACAGCCATCCGGTGCGCGGTTTCCGCCCATTGCTCGGGCAGGATCTCCCTTTGGCGAACCTCGAGCGCCTGACGATGGAGCGAGATGGCTTCCTCGAACAGCCTCGCGTCGCCGCGGGATCGGGCAAGGTCGGTCATGGCCGAGGCCTGTACGGACACCGTGCGTGCCCAGACCTGCGGATCCTCCGTGCGCGGGACCATTCGCGCCAGTTCGGCGAAACGGTCGATCGCGGTGCGCAACACGGTTTCGTCGTTGCCCTTGGCGCCGACCTGGAACAGGGCGCCGGCGAGGTTGTGCAGCACGTCGATGCGCTGGGCGTCGAAGCCGGAACCCTCGGCATAGACGGTCAGGGCGGCCTCGTAGGCCGCCGCCGCTTCCCTCAGCATGGCGGGGTTGTTGTCGCGCTGGCCGAGCGTGACCAGCGTATTTCCGAGGAAAGTCTGGCTCGTCGCCCAGTCGGCGCGGTCGGGCAGGCGCTCGGCCCGCTGGACGATCTCGCGCGCCAGCACCGCCGCTTCGCGCAGATGGTCGGTCTTGCCACCGCGCCAGCCGGAGGCCTGCAGGGCAACCGCCTGATTGCCGCGATGCGACCAGGCGGCCCAGTCGTCCCAACGCTCGACCTGCTCGAACGCTGCCTGGTAATCCCTGGCCGACTGCTCGTAGTCGAAGGTCATGAAGCTGGTCTCGCCGCTGCGGGCAAAGACGTCGGCGAATTCCATCCGCCGCGCCTTGATGTCTGCCTCCACCGTCTCGACCGTCTTCTCGATCTCGTGGACGCGGGCCTTCGCCTGTTCGTGGAGGCCGATGGCGGTTTCGAGCGCGCCTTCCGAGATCGCCAGCGCGGCGAGTTCCGACAGTCGGAGGATTTCGGCGTCGCTGCCGGCGACCACGGCGCGCTCGCGGCGCATCTCGGCGATCTTGGCGGTCTGCTGGCGCAGCAGCCTCTCCAGTTCCGCGGGATCCTTCGGCGCCTCCTCGCCCAAGGCCCGCAGCATGCCGTAGACCGCGTCCATCGGGACACTGGCGTCACGAGCGACTGCCTCGACCTGCCGCCGCTCGATGTCGGGAAGAGCGGCGATGGTGACGAGAAGCTGGCGGCGCTCGCGCAGGATATCGCCCTCGGCACCCTCGACCGGATCGGGCGCCGAGCCAAAATAGAGCAGCCGGCGCAGGCTCTCGTTGACCCAGGGCCGCTGCCGACCGCCGGTCTTGAGATAGACCTCCTCGGCGACCATGCGCATCACGGTGCCGAACTCCTCGCCGGTCATCGCCGAGATGTGGCGCAGCACCGCGGCCGCGTAGGGACTGTTGGCGCCGGCGTCGCCGTCGAGTGCGACCTTGCCCGGTTCGGCGGCGAAGCCGATCAGGGCACCGAGATTGGCGGCGTCGGCCGCGCCTGCCCCCGACGTCTGGCCGAAGCGGGAGACGCCCCGGGTCTCGCCCAATCCGCCGGCGCCGAGCGGGACGGGATCGGCGCCGGGTGCGGGGCGCACGATGGAGCCCGCCGGGAACGGATTGTCGCGGCAGGCGTCGAGGAGGATGATGGTCATGGGAGCCGCCGCGCGCAATTCCGCGAGGAGGTCCGTCAGCGGCACCAGCTTCTCACCCGCGTTCTCCAGCGCCGAGAGATCGGCATCGGTCGGGACGAGATAGTTCTCGCCTCCAGCCTCGATGCCATGCCCGGCGTAATAGAGCACGGCGACATCGGCGCCTTCGGCGTCCTCGACAAAGCGCTCGATGACGCGGCGCAGCTTGCGCGCATCGGCGTCGCGGGCGTCGAAGGTCTCGAAGCCGAGCTCGTCGAAGAGATCCTCAACCGCGCGGGCGTCGTCAGGCGGATTGGTCAGGGGAGCAAGATGTTCGTAGGCGCCGTTGCCGATGATCAGGGCGACGCCACGCAGCGGCTTGCCTTCCGTGGCCTGCGCCAAGGTGGCGGCGCATAGAAGAACCACCGCGCCGACAAGGCACGCCAAGACGTCAGCGATATACCCTGTTCGAGCGCCCACCTGCCCAACCCTGACCAACGGGGAGTGTCGACAGACATATGGCGTCAAGATGGCACGGCTTGACAAGACCTGGACACGTCCAGGAACCGAGCCGGTCGCGGTGCGTTTCGCGCAAGGCCGGCAAGCGGCTGAAGGGAGAAACGACGATGGCAATCTCGAACGCACCAACGGGGAAGGGCAAGGAAGCCGCGAAAGGGCTCGAGCAAGCGACGCGAAAGGAGGAGCGGAAAGTCGAGGCGAGGACCGGACGCGACCTCAAGAAAGGCGAGGAGCGGTTCGAGGAACGGTCGCGCAGCTCGGACGGCAAGAGCGCCGGATCAAAGCAGACCTGAGCGCGACGGAAGCAGGGGCCAATCAACGGCGCGACACGGAATCTAATCTTAACATTGCCGCGCCGTATCCCTACAATCTACAGTTTCGAGAATGAGAGAAAGCATGCCTTAAACTCTCTCCTCTACAGTGAGGCCAGTATCGTCCAAACCCAGAAAGGCCCGGACGCTTGACCGCATCACGATCGACGGTCCTCCGCATGTTGCGCAGAGCCTTTGCCTCGGCCTACGTTCCCGCCGGACTCGCCCTCATCGTCGTGGTCTGTGCGGGCGTCTATGCCGGCTATCTCAACCGCACCTTGCATGCGCAGTCGATGCGCGCCGAGGTTCAAACCAAGATCGATCTGATCCGGGCCAAACTGGAAGGCCATGTCAACTCCAACATCCAGCTGGTGCGGGGACTGGTGGCGGCGATCGAGACCGAGCCTGAGATGAGCCAGGCGCGCTTCGCGGCGCTGGCCGAAATCCTGTTCCGGGAAGAGACGCAGCTGCGCAACATCGCCGGCGCGCCGGACCTCGTCGTCTCGCTGATGTACCCGATGGCGGGGAATGGGAAAGCGATCGGCCTCGACTACCGCGCCGTACCCGACCAACGAAACGCAGCCTTGCGCGCAAGGGATACGAGACAGCTCGTCGTGGCCGGGCCGGTGGCGCTCAGACAGGGCGGGGTGGGCATCATCGCCCGCTTCCCGATCTTCATCCGCAATGGCGATGGAACGGACAGGTTCTGGGGCATACTCTCCGCGGTGATTGACGTCGACAAACTCTACCGCGACAGCGGCCTCTTCGACGGGGACCTCGGGCTCGAGATCACGCTGAGCGGCAAGGACGCCACGGGCACGACGGGCGAGCGCTTCATGGGCGGACGCGACCTCGCCGACCAATTCCCGGTCACCGCCGAGGTGGTGCTGCCCTCGGGCAGCTGGCAGATCGCCGCGATCCCCAAGGGCGGATGGGTCTATACGCCGGGCAATGCTCTGTTCATTCGCGGCATACTGGTGCTGGCAATGCTGGTGGTGGTGGTTCCGATCTTCTATGCCGGCCGGCTGTACGGAGAGAGGGCGGAGAGTTTCGGCACACTCGCCCAGCGCGAACGCGAACTTGCAGACCTCTCGCAACGCCTCGCGCTGGCGCTCGATGCATCGAAGATCGGCGTCTGGGAGCACAATACCGAAACCAACGAACTGGTGTGGGACGACCGCGTCAACGAGCTCTACGGACTTCCCCAGGATGGAAAGCCGCGCGGCTATAGCGATTGGGTCGGGGCGATCCACCCCGACGACCTGGACCGGGCCCTGCGGGATTTTCAGGTCGCGGCCGAAAGCCACGGTGATTATGCTTCCGAATTCCGGCTGCTGTTGCCAGACGGCACGCTGCGCCACGTGCGCAGCAAGGCGAAATTCATGCAAGGCAGCGGCGAGGAGGCGCGTCTTATCGGCGCAGAATGGGATGTCACCGAGGATGTGCGGCTGCGCGAGGATCTCGAACGGGCGCGCTTCCTGGCTGAGATGCGCAATGCCGAACTCGAGGCGGCGAAAGCCCGCATCGAACATAACTCGCTGCACGATCCGCTGACTGGACTACCCAATCGGCGCTATCTCGACCAGGTTCTGGACAACGTCGCGGCGTCGGGTGGCGGCGAGGAAACGGCCCTGCTGCACATCGACCTCGACCGCTTCAAGCAGATCAATGACACGCTCGGCCATGCCGCCGGCGACGCGATGCTTGTGCACGCGGCCAATGTGCTGAAATCGAACGTCGGCGGGGCCGATTTCGTCGCCCGCATAGGCGGCGACGAATTCGTCATTCTCTGCCTCACACCCGGTGGCTCGGAAAGGCTCTCGAGCCTTGCCGAAAACATCATCGGCGAAATGCGCAAGCCCGTCTCGTATCACGGACACCAGTGCCGCTTCGGCGTGAGCATCGGCATCGCGGTCGAGAGGGGCCGGGACGCCGATCCCAAACGGCTGCTGGTCAATGCCGATATCGCGCTCTACCGCGCGAAGAGCCGCGGCCGGAACCGGCACGAATTCTTCACCGAGGCGTTGCAGGCGGAAATCGTCGGCACGAAGCGGATGGCCGACGAGATCCTGAACGGACTCGAGCGCAACGAGTTCGTCGCCTATTACCAGCCACAGGTCGACGGCAGCACGTTCGAAATCGCTGGCGTGGAGGCGCTGGTACGCTGGAATCACCCGCGCCGCGGCATGTTGCCTCCGGGATATTTCCTGAAGTCCGCCGAGGAACTCAACGTCGTCGCCAACATCGACCGCATCATCCTCGAGCAGGCGCTGACGGATTTCCGCCGCTGGGAGGCAAAAGGGCTTCACGTGCCGCGGATTTCGGTCAACGTCTCGGCGCGCCGGCTGCAGGACGGGGAACTGATCGCTTCGCTGCGCGACCTCGACATCCCGCGCAACCGGCTGTCATTCGAACTCGTGGAATCCATTTTCCTGGACGACAACGACGACCTGATGATCTGGAATGTCAATCAGGTGAAGGAACTTGGCATCGAAGTCGAGATCGACGATTTCGGCACCGGATACGCCTCGATCGTCAGCCTCCAGAAGCTGAAGCCGCGTCGGCTCAAGATCGACCGGCAGCTGATCATGCCGATCGTCGCCTCGGTGAAACAGCGGCGCCTGATCGAATCGATCACCGAGATCGGCAAGTCGCTCGACATCGAAATCGTCGCCGAGGGGGTCGAGACCATGCAGCACGCAGAGATCCTGCGTAAAATCGGCTGCGACTTCCTGCAGGGATATGCCTTCGCCAAGCCGATGAGCGCGACGGATGTCGAGCGCTTCGTCGAGGCCCACAGGCCCCGGAAGGCATCCTAGTATACATCGACCGCCTGGCTGCGGCCGGCGTCGCACCTCCCCAGCGCCCGGCGCGAGCACCGGCCGAAAAATCCGCGATGACTCCGTGCAACCCTTGGGCTAATTGTGGGTTGTCTGGCACCTGCCGCGCATCGCGCAGGGATGAAGAACAGTACGGGGAAGCATATGCGTTGGAGAGGCCGTCGCCAGAGCAGCAACATCGAAGACCTGCGCGGGTCCAGGGGCGGCTTCGGCGGAGGACTAGGGCGCGGCGGCGGCTTCCGCATCCCCGTGGGCGGCACGCGCAGCGGCGGTTTCAGCCTGACGACCATCGTCATCCTCGTGGTTCTGTTCTTCGCGCTGCGCGCATGCGGCATCGATCCGCTGGCGATGCTTGAAGGCGGCGGCATTCCGGGCGGCCAGACCCAGGTCCAGCCGTCGCAGCCCGGCGGCCAGACGGCGCAGCCGAGCGACGAGATGGGCCAGTTCGTGGCAACGGTGCTGGCCGAGACCGAGGACGTGTGGAGCGGCATCTTCGAGGCCGAGGGACAGACCTACCAGAAGCCGACGCTTGTGCTGTTTTCCGACCAGGTGCGTTCGACTTGCGGCTTCGCTTCGGCCGCGTCCGGCCCGTTCTACTGTCCCGGCGACCGCAAGGTCTACATCGACCTCGCCTTCTACGATCAACTCGAGCGGCAGTTCGGCGCGGCCGGGGATTTCGCGCAGGCCTATGTCCTGGCGCACGAGGTCGGCCATCACGTGCAAAACCTGATCGGCGTGCTGCCGCGGTTCAATGAGATGCGGCAGACGATGAGCCAGGCCGAACAGAACCAGATGTCGATGCGTGTCGAGCTCCAGGCCGACTGCTTCGCCGGCATCTGGGGCCACTACACGGCGCAGAAAGGGTTGCTGGAGGAGGGCGATATCGACGAGGCGCTCAATGCGGCCCAGCAGATCGGAGACGACACGCTGCAACGGAAGACACAGGGCTATGTGGTGCCGGAGAGCTTCAACCACGGCACCTCGGCGCAGCGCAAGACCTGGTTCGCGCGCGGCTTCAAGTCGGGCAAATTGTCGGATTGCGACACCTTCAACAGCCAGATCTGAGGATCGCGCGGTTAATGGCGGGTTGAGGCGCCAGCACAAACTGCGCGGGCCTGCTTAAACGGGGATTCAATTGCCTGCGGTATAAAGTTCTCCTCACGTGTCCGAGGGGGCAACGATGCAGCAGAGCAAGACATCCTTTGCGAAGGACAGATCCGGCAATTTCGCGATGTTCGCAGCGATCGGCATGCTGCCGCTGCTGATGGCCGGCGGTATCGCGGTCGACTTCACGGCGCTGTCGAAGACCAAGTCGCAGCTCCAGCAGGCGCTCGACACCGCAACGCTCGCCGTCGCACGTGAGGGCACGGAGATCAGCAACGCGCGAGCGACGCAGATCGCGGTCGACCTGCTGACCGGGAATTTCGGGCTGACCTATTCCGACCTCAAGATTCAGCGCGACGGTACGAAGGTGACGGTCGATGCCGTGTCGATGACGCCGCTCGCGTTCGGCAGCCTGTTCGGCTACGACAAATGGCCGGTTGTGGCGCAATCGAGCGCCGACATCGCCACAGTCAAATACGAGCTGGCGCTGGTGCTCGACACGACCGGGTCGATGAAGGGCGGCAAGCTCGCGGCGATGAAGGATGCTGTCAACGGCATGGTCGAATCCATGTCGTCGCAGGTGAGCAATCCGGAGCATCTGAAGTTTGCCGTCGTTCCGTTCGCCAACTTCGTCAACGTCGGCCCGCAATTCGCGCCCAAGTTTGACGAAAAAGGCAAGCGCATCAAGGGGACCGGTGCGTCGTGGCTCGATCTTGATGGCAAGAGCCCCGTCCCGCAGCACGAATTGCAGGCCGGCCTCAGCCGTTTCCAGCTGTTCGAACATCTGGGCCAGGATTGGGCCGGGTGCGTCGAGACGCGGGTGCCGAGCAAGAAGGGGGCTCACGATGTCACCGACACGCCGGCGGTCAAGTCCGACAAGTCGAGCTATTTCGTTCCGGCGTTCAGCATCGACGAACCGGACACCTGGGGATACGCGAACAGCTATATCGCCTCTCCGGTCGACCCGCTCGACATGAGCGCTCTCGGCAAGACGAAGAAGCTTCTTAAATATGGCCTGCCGCCGACGCTCGCGGGCGAACTGGTATCCGGCCTCTTGCCGCTGGGCGGCGATACAAGCGAGTGGACCGCGCCAGCCGTGAACGCGTCGGGAGGGCGCGGTCCGAACAATGGCTGCGTCACCCAGCCGCTGATGCCGCTCAACTCGGACTACAAGGCAATTCTCGCCAAGGTGAACAGTCTGGAGGCCAACGGCACGACCAACATCATGGAAGGCGTCGCCTGGGGTCAGCGCGTGCTGTCGCCGGCGGAGCCGTTCAGCGAGGGGGCCGACAAGACGAAGTCGGGCACGGAGAAGGTCATGATCGTGCTGACCGACGGCGCGAACGTCTTCGGCAACCGGCCCGTGCCGCTCGGCTCGTCCTATGCGAGCCATGGCTATCTGGTCGACGGTCGCCTCGGCATTTCGGCCGGTACCGCCAGCACGACCAACAAGCTGATGAACGAGAAAACCCTCGCCGCCTGCGAGCAGGCCAAGGAGGACGGCACGACGATCTACACGATCCGGCTCGAAGAGCCCGATGTGGCGACCGGGACGATGCTGCAGGAATGCGCGACGAGCCCCGCCCACTATTTCGACGCGCCGTCGCGCTCGCAGCTCGACGAGGTGTTCCGGGAGATCAATGGACGAGTGGTGAAGGTCCGGATCTCGTCCTGATCGGCAGGCGCCGGTTCATCGGACAGGCGAATCGGGATGACGCGTCGGGAACCTTTCGGGCCGGTCTTAGGCCCCGACGAAAGCCGTCAGCGCCCCCGCCGGCCCTGCGGATAATGCCGCACCGCAACAAAGATGACTTGCCTTGAGGCCTGTTGCATTCCATAGACATGGACGACGCCCGTGCGCGAGACGTGCCGCCGATGGAAGACAAGAGTGCGTACATCGAAAACGTCTTGAGAAACGCCATCACGGCGCGGCGAGCCGATACTGAGGCCAAGCGCCGGTTGATCTATGAGGCGGCCGAGAGGGCGCTGGAACGTTCGCTCGGTAGGACCGGCGATGCACTAGAACCGGTCCAGACCCTATCCTTGCGCGCGCAGATGCAGAATGCGATCCACGCAATCGAAGACGATCTTTCGCCCGTGGCCAGCGCGTCTCAAGCAGCGCCCCCATCACCCCAGCCTACGGAAGATATCCCCATGACGAACGTCACGCCCCAGGTGCCTGCCAAATCCCTTGGCGCCGCGCGTTCCCGTCTTTGGCTGTCGATCACTGCCGTCCTGCTACTCGCCGTCGCAGCCAGCGGCGCGTGGCTGGCTTTCACCGCCGACGAGGGGCCGGCTAACGTGCCGCCGCATGAGCTGGCCGGCGAATTGCTCGACGACACCTACGCCTCGGCCATAGCCAAGCTCAAGCCGGATCCGCAAATCGCCGGCTATGTCGACCGGATGAGGACGGATGATCGCGTCACCCTCAGCGGGTGGGTGATCGACAAGACGAACTACGATGTGCCGGTCAGCGTCCTTGCCTATGCCGGAGAGCAGTTGATCGGCGCCGCCGGCAGCCGGGGCAAACGCCCGGATCTGAAGATCAAGGACGCCGACCCCGATGCCGCGTTTGTGATCGCGGCCGGCGCCCCATGTCCGAAAGGCACGCCGTTGAACGTCATCGGCGTCACATCCGATGGGCGATATGCGCCGCTGAAGTTCTTCAGGATGGAGCCAGCGTGCCCCTGAGAATTCGAGGGCCACGCCCAGTCTGATCTGACATGGCACTAACGCTCCGCCAGGGCGGGCTCGCCTTTGCGCTCGCGGATCAGGTTGACGAAACGGCGGAAAAGATAGTGCGAATCCTGCGGGCCGGGCGAGGCCTCGGGATGGTGCTGGACCGAGAAGACCGGCCTGCCCGCGAGCGAGATGCCGCAATTCGAGCCGTCGAACAGTGAAACGTGAGTCTCGTCAACGCCTTGCGGCAGGGACTTCGAATCGACCGCGAAGCCGTGGTTCATCGAGACGATCTCGACTTTGCCGGTGGTATGGTCCTTGACCGGATGGTTGGCGCCGTGATGGCCCTGGTGCATCTTCACCGTCTTCGCGCCGACCGCGAGCGCCAGCATCTGGTGACCGAGGCAGATGCCAAAGACCGGGATTCCGGTTTCCAGTAGATCCTTGATCACCGGGACGGCGTATTCACCGGTCGCCGCCGGATCGCCCGGGCCGTTCGACAGGAAGATGCCGTCGGGCTTCATCGCAAGGATCTCGTCGGCACCGGTCTTGGCCGGCACGACCGTGACCTTCGCGCCGAGACCCGCCAGCAAACGCAGGATGTTGCGCTTGACGCCATAGTCGATAGCGACGACGTGCATGGTCGGCGCGTCCTGGGTCGAATAGCCTTCGTTCCAGACCCAGGGCGTTTCGGTCCAGACCGAGGACTGGCCGGAGGTAACCTCCCGGGCGAGATCCAGGCCGACGAGGCCTGACCACTCGCGGGCCTGTCGCTTCAGATCCTCGATGTCGAATTTGCCGTCCGGCGCGTGGGCGATGACGGCATTGGGCGCGCCCTTCTCGCGGATCAGCGCGGTGAGCGCGCGCGTGTCGATGCCGCTCATCGCGATGATGCCGCGCCGCTTCAGCCAGTGGTCGAGGTGCTCTGCAGACCGGTAGCTCGACGGATTGGTGACGTCGGCCTTGAAGACCGCGCCGACGGCACCGGCGCGCATGGCCGGCGTCAGATCCTCGATGTCCTCGGCATTGGTGCCGATATTGCCGATGTGCGGGAAGGTGAACGTCACGATCTGACCGGCGTAGGACGGATCGGTTAGGATCTCCTCGTAGCCGGTGAGCGCGGTGTTGAAGACCACTTCGGCGACCGCGGATCCCGTTGCGCCAAGGCCTCGGCCCCAAATCATCGTGCCGTCCGCGAGTACGAGGCAGGCGGTCGGAGCCTCTCTGCTCCAGGGGGCGGTCTTCTCGGCCATGAGGTCTCCTTCGCCGGCGGCACCGGCCTTGCATACGGCCGATATAGGGGCCATATGGCGCATGACAAAACACAAGGGCGGCAAAAGCCATCCTTGTGGGCAACACAACGTCCGTGTCTCGAGGCGCGGACAATATGCGAACGGCGGGAAGCGGTCAACAACCGCCCGGGTTTCGCACCGCGATATGCTTCCTTCGACAAATCAAGGACTTAAGCGGTCAGAAACGAATTGCGCGGCCCCATTGCTGCCGCTATCCTTGCCCGTCGCCACAGGAGTGACACCATGCGCGAGATTCTCGCCGCACAGTTGAAGGACGCCCTCAAATCGGGCGACAAACGACGCATTTCGACCATCCGGCTGATCCAGGCCGCGATCAAGGACCGCGATATCGCGGCGCGCGGCGCGGGCAAGGATCCGGTGAACGACGAGGAGATCATGCAGATCCTCGCCAAGATGGTGAAGCAGCGCGACGAATCGGCCCGCATCTACGAAGAAGCCAACAGGCTCGAACTCGCCCAGCAGGAGCGCGAGGAGATCGGCGTCATCAAGTCGTTCCTCCCCAAGCAACTGGGCGAGGACGAGGTGAAACAGGTCTGTGCCAAGATCGTGGCCGATGTCGGCGCGGATGGCCTGCGCGACATGGGCCGCTGCATGGCCGCGCTCAAGGAGCGCTATCCCGGCCAGATGGACTTCGGCAAGGCGAGCGGCGTGGTCAAGACGCTGCTGCAGTGAGAGGTGCGGTTCCGGCGGGCATGACCCGCCGGAATCCCGTCGTTCCACCTGTTTCCCGTCACGACGCCTTGAGACGCGAGCCGCGCAGGAGGCCCTGCTCCTCCAGAACCGGGTAGGCGATCGAGGCGAGCAGCGAGTTGATCTGCTTGAGGTCGCGGATCGTGTCGAGATGGATCGAACTCGTCTCGACGCTCTTCGCCGTGCCGTCGCGCAGACGTTCGAAATGGCCCTGGGTGGAGAGCTTCTCGCGGTCGCGCAGCCGGTCCTTCTCCTGGACGAGCTGCAGCGCGGTCTCGCGGTCGCGGCTGATCAGCACGTTGAAGGCAAGGCGGGCGTTGCCGAGCACAGAGGCGTGGAAGGCGGTGAGTTCGCGCCAGCCGTCGTCGGTGAATTCCAGCTTTCGGTCCATCTTCTTCTGCACGTGGACCAGCATGTTGCGGACGATGATGTCGCCGACTTGTTCCAGCTTGACGCAGGCGCCGATCAGTTCCTGGCAGCGCAACGCCTCCGCTTCCGAAAGGGTGCGGGCGGTGACGCGGGCGAGGTAGAGCTTGATCGCCGCGTGCCAGCGGTCGACGCGGTCGTCGAGGCCCGACAGCCTGTCGATGCGCGCCTGGCTCGGATGGCGGTAGAGCTCGATCACCTCGGACAGCATGATCTCGACCGTCTCGCAGATGCGTACCACTTCTCGGGTGGCGTTGGCGAGCGCCTGTCCCGGCGTGTCGAGAGCAGCCTCATCCAGGGCGCTCAGCTCGACCGGCACGGCTTCCGGGCTCTGGGCCGGAGGAGCTGAAAGGTTCGCGAGCCGCTCGGCGGCGCGTGCGGCAAGCGGGGCAAGCGCGAAGCCCGACAGGGCGAGCAGGCCGTTGAAGGCGATGTGGGCATGGACGACCTGGGTTGCCGGCGAGGTGCCGAGCCATGCCAGGTCCGGCGCCGCAAGCTGCAAGGCGGTCAGGGCAAGGATCGCGCCGATGCCTCGCATCAGAAGGTTGCCGATCGGAACCACGCGGGCGGCCGGAACCGCGCCGCGCGACAGGAGCACCGCGATGGCGCCGGCACCGAGATTGGCGCCGAGAACCAGCACGATGCCGAGTTCGGCGGGAACGAGGTTGCGGGCGGCCAGCGTCGCGATGAGCAGGATGGCGGCCACGCTCGAATGGAAGAGCCAGGTCATGATGGCGGCGAGAAGGAAGGCGGTGGCCGGATCGCTCGACAGGTAGTTGACGACGACCGGCAGGAGGCGGCTCTCGCGCAGCGGCTCCGAGGCCTCGCCGATCAGCCTGAGCGACATGATCAGCAGACCTATGCCGACCAGGATGCGCCCGAACTGGCGCCAGGCGCGCCGCTCGGTCGACAGGAACATCGTGGTGCCCGCGAGGATGGTCAGCGGCACGAGGATGGAGAGGTCGAAGGACAAGAGCTTGACGACCAGCGCCGAGCCGAGATCGGCGCCGAGGACGGCGAGCAGGCCGGCGGTTCCGCCCACTACGCCGGCGCCGGAGAATGAGGCGACGAGCAGGCTCACCGCCGTGGCACTCTGCAGGGCGATGGCAAGAAGCGCGCCGCCAAGCACGGCCAGCAGCGGATTGCGCAGCGCCGGCGCCAGGCGGTTGCGCAATACACCGCCATAGGCGCGTTCGACGCCAGTGCGCACCATGCGCGTCGCCCACAGCAACAGCGCCACGGCGCCGGCCAAGTTGAGGAGGACGATGATCCCGCTCATGACGACATTCGGATGCTCGACCAGCCATGCATGCAGCGCGTCTCGTCGGATAGGGAGTTAAAGCAGCGAATCGATAGCATAGTCGAAGTCCTGTAGATTAGCCGGATAATATTTCTCCGCTGTCGAAAGCGCCCCTCCGGCAGCGACCGGCGATGTCGGGAACGGAGCGGCTGCGGCGCTGATGCGACCGGAAGACTTCCCGCCGGAGACCTAACGTCGGTATATGAAAGCGGTTCAAATCACGCCTCGGCCAATCTGGGCACTGCCATGATCTCTCAGCCACGGATTCACATAACCGGTGCGTCCGGCACGGGCACCTCGACACTTGGTGCGGCACTTGCCGAACGGCTCGCTGTGCCGCAATTCGACGTCGACGATTTCTACTGGGTGCCGACCGATCCACCCTTCTCGCAGAAGCGCGCGGTACCGGAGAGACTGCAGCTGCTGGAAGCGGCGATAGCTGGTCGAGGCTGGCTGCTCTCCGGCTCGTTGGTCGGTTGGGGTGAGCCGTTGCTGCGCGACGTCGACCTGATCGTATTTCTCCAGGTACCGACAGTCGTTCGGCTGGCCAGGCTAAGAGCGCGAGAGCGCAGCCGCTACGGCGATGCGATCCTGCCGGGCGGAAAGATGGAGCATATCCATATCGCGTTCATGGAATGGGCGGCCCAGTATGACCATCCCAGTTTCTCGGGTCGCAGCCTGGCCGCGCATGATGCGTGGCTGAATCGACAGACCGCGCCAGTGTTGCGGATCGACGGCTTGCTGCCGACGGGGCGGCAGATCGAACGCGTGCTGCGCGAATGGCAAGGGCCGAGCGACTTGCCGGAGGCATAGACGGCCGATTGCGGACCCGGCGCGACGATGTCGGGTTGCGCCGAAGCCGGTCACGCAGCCTCCGTCGCGGCGGAGAGGGGAGCGGGCGGACGCCGGCCGCTGCGCCGTTCGGCCCACCATGACAGGGTCGCGACGGCGGTGGCGAGCGTCAGCGCGGCGACCCCGAACAGCGGCAGCGCGCGGTAGGGCACGCCTGCGTTGAGGACGATCGCACCGAAAGAGGCGGCGATTGCGATGCCGAGATTGAAGCCGGACGGAATGAGCGCAGAGGCGAGATTCGGCGCATCCGCCGTCCAGCCGAGGATGCGCGACTGGATGGGCGTGCCGATGGCGAAGTTCAGGCCTCCCCAGACGAAGAGCGCGACCACCATCGGAACCGGGTAGGGGCTGACGACATAGATGACGAGGAGGAGGACGGCCTGGATGGCGAGAAGGGAGATCAGGCTCGGCATCAACCGCCAGTCGGCGAGGCGGCCTCCTGCCAGCACGCCCACCGTGGAGCCGATGCCGATAGCAAGCAGAACCCAGGGGATCGTGCGCTCGGTCAGGCCGGTAACCGTCTGGAGCAGCGGGGAAATGTAGGTGAAGGGCAGCATCTGGCCGATCATCAGCATCAGCATGATGATCAGGCAGGTCCAGACCTGTTGGCGTCCGAGCGCGCGGATTTCGCGGGATAGACTCCCTGGCCTGTGTGCGGGGCCGACGCGGCGGGGCAGGAGAAGCGCGATGGCCGTCAGGCTCAGGATGCCGAGCGCGAACATAGACCAGAAGGTGGCGCGCCAGCCGAGCCAGCCGCCGATGGCCGCGCCGATCGGCACGCCGATGATGTTGGACACGGTCAGACCGGCGAGAATGATGGCAATGGCCTGGCCGCGCTTTCCCTCGGGCACCAGGCTGACCGCCACAACCATTGCCACGCCGAAGAATGTACCGTGGGTAACGGCGATCGCGGCGCGAAGCGCCAGCATGGTCGGGAAATCGGGTGCCAGCGCACAGGCCATCTGGCCGACGGTAAAGACGGCGAGTAGGGCGAGAAGCAGCGTCTTTCGCGGTACTGCCGCTGTGACGACGGTCACGAACGGGCCGCCCAGCGCGACGCCCAGAGCGTAGCCGGAGACGAGATAGCCGGCGCTCGGCACGGACACATCGAGGCCGTCCGCCACCTGCGGCAGGATGCCGGCGATGACGAATTCGGTCGTGCCGAAGGCGAAAGCAGCGAGGAAGAGGGCGATCAAGGGGAGGGGCATCGAAACGACCGGCCAAATTGGCAAACACTGGGGAGGAGTTAAAGCACTGGCGAAAAGGCTGCTAGCACCACGAATCCGGGTGCGCGGCAATGCAGATCTGCGGGAACGGGGTGTAGTTTTTCTGGATGGGTGTAAGCCCGTCCGCAAACGTTGCCGCGGAACAGAGACACGCCGCGCTTGTAAACCAGCCTTTTCGTCGCGGCAACCCTGTGAAAGCCGGTGAAAGGCGAGCGTGCCTCTCGCGCGCCGGGGCGGAGCGGCCTACATACGGGCCATGCGCTTTCCGCCAAGCTTCCTCGACGAGATCCGCGACCGGGTGCCGATTTCCTCGGTGATCGGCAGCCGCGTCTCGTGGGACCGCAAGAAGACGAATGCGTCGCGCGGCGACTACTGGGCGTGCTGCCCGTTTCACGGCGAGAAGTCGCCGTCTTTTCACTGCGAGGACAAGAAGGGGCGCTACCACTGCTTCGGCTGCGGCGTGTCGGGCGACCATTTCCGCTTTCTGACCGACCTCGAAGGCCTGTCCTTCCCCGAAGCCGTTGAGCGGATCGCCGGCATGGCCGGCGTGGCGATGCCGGCGCGGGACGAGGGCGAGGTGCGCCGCGAGCAGCAGCGCGCCAGCCTCACCGACGTGATGGAGTTGGCGGCGCGCTGGTTCCAGGACCGGCTGCAGGGGCCGGAGGGCGCCAAGGCCAGGGCCTATCTGCGCGACCGGGGGCTCACCTCGGTGACGCAGCAGACGTTCCGCCTGGGCTATGCGCCGGAGAGCCGCAACGCGTTGAAGGAGTATCTGGCGTCGAAGGGAATCACCAAGGACCAAATAGAGGCCTGCGGGCTGGTGCGGCACGGCGACGACATCGCCGTCTCCTACGACTATTTCCGCGACCGGATCATGTTTCCGATCGAGGACCGGCAGGGGAAGGTGATCGCCTTCGGCGGCCGGGCGCTGAGTTCCGATGCGCTCGCCAAATACATGAACTCGCCGGACACCGAGCTTTTTCACAAGGGCAACGTGCTCTACAATTTCGCCCGTGCCCGCAAGGCTCAAGGGCGCGAGGGCACGATCATCGCGGTCGAAGGCTACATGGACGCGATCGCGCTGTCGCAGGCGGGATTCGGCAACGTCGTGGCGCCGCTGGGCACGGCGCTGACGGAAAACCAGCTGGAACTCTTGTGGCGGATGACCGGCGAGCCGGTGCTTTGTTTCGACGGCGACAAGGCGGGGCTCAAGGCGGCGTGGCGCGCGGCGGATCTCGCGCTGCCGTTGGTGCAGCCGGGCAAGACAGTGCGGTTTGCGTTGCTCGCCGAGGGCAAGGATCCGGATGACCTGGTACGGACGGAGGGGCCGGACGCGTTCGCGAAGGCGCTCGGAGAGGCGCGCCCACTCGTCGACCTGATCTGGATGCGCGAGACGTCGGGCGGGGTGTTCGACACGCCGGAGAAGCGGGCGGAACTGGAAAAGACGCTTCGCGAGATCACCTCGCGTATCCGGGACGAGACCGTGCGCTTCCACTACAGCCAGGAAATGCGCGAGCGCGTGCAGGTGTTTTTCGGCTCGAGGCGTCCGCCCCGCAACCAGGGCGGCAATTTTCGCAAGGACGACCAGCAGCGGAAGGGCCCGATCGCCGAGGGGCGCATGCCGGTGAGCGAAAGCCTGGCACGTTCGGCACTGGTCAAGGGCGGCGCGATGCCGCTGCGCGAGGCGGCGATCATGGTGGCGCTGATCAGCCATCCGGCGCTGATCGACGAGAACTACGAGCAGATCGAGATGCTCGACCTGTCGCATCCCGGGCTGGCGCAACTGCATTCGGCAATGCTCGATGCGCTGGCGCACGACGCCGCCGGCGACCGGGAAACGCTGCTGGAGGTGATCCGGTCTGCCGGGCTGGAGCCCGTCTGGGATCTGGCGACGGCTATGGTCCGGCGCGTCCGCAACTGGCCGGCGCTCGACGACGCAGCACTCGACGACGCCCGCGATGCCTTCGCGCAGGCGCTCCACTTGCACCGCAGCCAGCGCACTCTACATAAGGAATTGAAGGCGGCGGAGATCGCGCTCGCGTCGGAATCGACGGAAGAAAACTTCCTCCGCCTTCTCGACATACAGTCACAGTTCCGCGACATCCAGGCAACCGAAGCGCTGATCGAGGGCTTCGGGGTCCAGTCGGGACGCGCGGGACGAAACTGAGGGTCGAGCAAAGCGTCCGAAAACCGGGCGAAAGGCCGCAATTGATTCGCTTTTTTGCCGCGAATCAGGTTTGAGCCGCTTGACGTTCGGTACAATTGTCGGAATCACGACGGTTCGAGACAGGCAAATCTGCGGAAGACCGCCAGATCATGAACTGGCCGAAAGGCCGAGGAACAGGACGGAGCGCTGGCCGCGGCGGGAAAACTGGGCCCGCATTCGGTAACAGGGTTAATCGGACATTAAGCGGATCGCCCGATAGCTGCTCTCACCGGAGCGGAAATCGATCCGTATCCGCACCTTATCCTCGGCAAACGATTCCGGCGCCCTATCTACGGGAGCGGACTCGAACGGCCCACGCGTTTGGAGATGCATAGAATGGCGACAAAGGAAAAGGAAGAGGCGGAGACCGAACGCGAAGGTGCGCCCGACGGGCCTCTGCTCGACCTGTCCGACGACGCCGTCAAGAAGATGATCAAGCTCGCCAAGAAGCGCGGCTATGTGACCATCGACGAGCTGAACGCGGTGCTGCCGTCGGAAGAGACCGATCCCGACCGGATCGAGGACGTCAACGCGATGCTGTCCGACATGGGCATCAACGTCGTGGAGGACGGCGAGAGCGAAGAAGGCGAGGCCGATCCCCAGGCCGACGGCGAGGACGAGGCCAACGAGCTTGCCGAGCAGACCGGCACTGCGGTCGCCGCCGTCGCCAAGAAGGAGCCGACCGACCGCACCGACGACCCGGTGCGGATGTATCTGCGCGAGATGGGCTCGGTCGAGTTGCTGTCGCGCGAGGGCGAGATCGCGATCGCCAAGCGTATCGAGGCCGGGCGCGAGACCATGATCGCGGGCCTGTGCGAAAGTCCGCTGACCTTCCAGGCCATCATCATCTGGCGCGACGAACTCAACGAGGCGAAGATTCTGCTGCGCGAGATCATCGATCTCGAGGCGACCTATGCCGGCCCCGAGGCCAAGCAGGCGCCGGTGGTTGAGCGCGTCGACGAGGACGCCAAGCCGAAGGAAGACCCGCGCACGGCCCGCCGCGGCCGCGGCGACGATGACGACGACATCACCAATGTCGGCGGCGAGAACCGGGTCGAGGACGAGGACGACGACGAGGACGAGCAGAACCTGTCGCTGGCCGCGATGGAGGCGGAGCTGCGCCCGCAGGTGATGGCTACGCTCGACGTCATCGCCGACACCTACAAAAAGCTGAGAAAGCTGCAGGACCAGCAAGTAGAGCAGAGGCTCGCCGCGCAGGGCGCGCTGTCGTCCAGCCAGGAGCGCCGCTACAAGCAGCTGAAGGACGAACTGATTACCGCGGTGAAGAGCCTGTCGCTCAACCAGGCCCGCATCGAGGCGCTTGTCGAACAGCTCTACGACATCAACAAGCGGCTGGTGCAGAACGAGGGCAAGCTCCTGAGGCTCGCCGAAAGCTATGGCGTGCGCCGCGAGGAGTTTCTGCGCGAATACCAGGGTTCCGAGCTCGATCCGAACTGGATCAAGTCGATCGCGAACCTGACCTCGCGCGGCTGGAAGGAGTTCACCAAGAACGAGCGCGACGCGATCCGCGACCTGCGAACCGAGATCCAGAACCTGGCGACGGAGACGGCGATCTCGATCGGCGAGTTTCGCAAGATCGTCAACCAGGTCCAGAAGGGCGAGCGGGAAGCTGCGATCGCCAAGAAGGAGATGGTGGAGGCGAACCTGCGCCTGGTGATTTCGATCGCCAAGAAATACACCAACCGCGGCCTGCAGTTCCTGGATCTGATCCAGGAGGGCAATATCGGCCTGATGAAGGCGGTGGACAAGTTCGAATACCGCCGCGGCTACAAGTTCTCGACCTATGCGACGTGGTGGATCCGTCAGGCGATCACCCGCTCGATCGCCGACCAGGCGCGCACCATCCGCATCCCGGTGCACATGATCGAGACGATCAACAAGATCGTCCGGACCTCGCGCCAGATGCTGCACGAAATCGGCCGCGAGCCGACGCCGGAGGAACTGGCCGAAAAGCTCGCCATGCCGCTCGAAAAGGTGCGCAAGGTGCTGAAGATCGCCAAGGAGCCGATCAGCCTCGAAACGCCGGTCGGCGACGAGGAGGATTCGCATCTCGGCGACTTCATCGAGGACAAGAACGCCATCCTGCCGATCGACGCGGCGATCCAGGCCAATCTGCGCGAGACGACCACGCGGGTGCTTGCCTCGCTCACGCCGCGTGAGGAGCGGGTGCTCAGAATGCGCTTCGGCATCGGCATGAACACCGACCACACGCTGGAGGAAGTCGGCCAGCAGTTTTCCGTGACGCGCGAACGCATCCGCCAGATCGAGGCGAAGGCGCTGAGAAAGCTGAAGCATCCGAGCCGGAGCCGGAAGCTGAGGAGCTTTCTCGACAGCTGATCGTTTGAAACATTTGGCGTATTCTATTGAAGCCCGGACCATTCCGGGCTTCACTGTTTTCGGCGACAAGCCGAGTAAAGATACATGGATCACTTTCAGCTCAACGTGCCGGAAGAGCTTCGACCCCGCGTTTCGCGCAGCCTGGGTATCGGACTTGCCTGGGATGACGCGATCGACGCTCTGCCGAAGCAAAGCTCGTTTTCCGTGGAAAGCGTCTTCGTCGCCGGGTGCCGGCTCTACCGCAAACTCCGGCCACGCTTCGTTGGCGATAGATGTGCTTTCGAGCCGAGTTGCTCCAGATACGCTGAATTGTGCTTTCGAACGAGGGGCTGGCGAGATGCATCGAGGCTGACGATCGGGCGGCTCACACGCTGCAAAGCGTGCAACGGAGGATTGGACTTACCACCATCGGTTGAGGTATCTTGGCTCTCTTCATTGGGGGACAGGATATGCAATACCGGGTAGAGAGTATTGGCGCTGCCTTTTCAGACAGGGCAATACAGGAACTTTCAGCTTTGCTCAGCAGCCGATCCGAACAGGGCTGGGAACTTCACACGGTCTTCTCTGTCGAGAAGAAGGGGTGCCTGGGCTCCAGCGAAGGGCGGACCTATCTGGCCGTTTTCCGGCGACCCTGAGATACGCAGAGGCAAGACCCAGCAGCTCCCGGCTGCGCGCGAGCGCATCCGCCCGCGCTCGCCGGCGCTCGGGCAGACGCCTATTCGGCATCCTGCTGCGCGCCTGGATTCCCGTACCTGACGTCGTTACTTCCTTAAAACTCCCAGAAAGGAGAACGCCTTAGCCGATACGAAGTTAAGTTGGCTAGAATTTGCCGGATCAGCGGAAATTCTTACTGTACGATATTGCGGAAGATCGCTCGTTGTGGCTAATTTACGTTGGCTTTCGGGGGCATTTGCAGATTTCTGTTAGATAACGGCTTGCATTCCTTCTCACTCGAACGAGAGGACTGACGCATGTCTGTAGTCAAAGCTCGTCCGGTCAATGCGCGTCCAGTCAGGCCCCGCCGAGCCAGAGCGGGCTTCCGGCTTCTGCTGGCCGGTCTCTGCATGGCCGTCCCGAGCATGTCGCGCGCGGATACGGAAATCATCGACAGCGCTTTCGGCACCTGCGGCGTGGTTAATTGCAGCGCCACCCGCATCGCCGGCTATCTCGGAAGTTTCGGCGCAAGTCATCAACCCTGGGTGGGTAAGTTCCTCGCGATCCAAGGCAATTGCCTGCGACTTCAGGTTGGTTTCGTGAGCCAGGCGGTCCCGCTGGAAATGGTCGTCGTCGGGCCGAGCCCGCTGACAAGCTATCGCAATATCGCCAATCGCCCGCTGGTGAAGATCGATCCGGCGCCGGCAAGCGGCTTCTATACGGTCGTCATCTCGTCATCGACAGGGGCGCCGCTGAACGTGGATTTCCATCTGCTCTTCGGCCAGTACAACGCCGGCAACATCAATTGCTCTTCACCGACGCCGCCCGTTCCGTGAGACGAGACATCCGATCGGAGAGGTACATCATGGCTCACCTTCTTGCTCACCTTGCGCGGCTGGCCCTCGCCTGTCTGGTCGGCGTGCCGCTCGGCGGCGTCGCGTCGGCCGATCCGCTCGTGCCGACGCTGCAGACCTGCACGACGATCAACTGCGGCGCCCTCGTGCTACCCGGGCGCATCAACGCCCATCCGGTTGCAGGGATCGCCAGTCCATGGGTCAACAAAATCGCTGCCGCGGGTGCCGGCTGCCTGCGGCTGCATGTCGTTAGCGAGTCGGCCGATCTGGCTATGACCGTGGTCGGGCCGGACGGCAGGCTCTACACCAACGACAATGGCGCGGTGGCGCCGTGCGCGGCCTGCCCGAAGGTCGTCATCCAGTCGCCGGTCAATGGTGTCTACACGATCGTGCTGAACCAACGCACAGGCGCACCGGTCGAAGCGAGCTTCCGCCTGCATGCGGGCCGCTACGCGGCGGCGTCGAGCAACTGCCTGTCCCCGACGGCGCCGAAGTGAGCCGCGAATAGGCGTAGGGGCTCGCGTTCGGGCTATTCCGCGCAGGCCTGAAGCATGCCGACATCTTTCCCCTCCAGGCAGGAGAGGGCCGACGTTTCCCGGAAGGAAGCCGCGGCATCGTCCGCGGCTTTTTGTTGTGATAAGCATAGGACTGTTCAAGGGGGGACTGGACGATGAGACCTGTTGCACGAGTGTTGATGAGCGGCGCGTTTGCGGTTGGCCTGAGCCTGGCCGGCACTGGCGCGGCGCTGGCGGATTTCGGAGCGATCGCCTTTTCTCCGCAGAACGGAGCGTTCGGCTATTCCTACGGCGCCGGAACGCGCGGGCAGGCCGAGCGGATTGCGATGAGCAATTGCCGGGCCAACGGCGCCGGCTGCCGTCTGCTCGTCTATTTCCAGAACGCCTGCGGCGCGCTCGCGGTGGGCAATGGCAACGGATACGGCTTCGCCTGGGCCGGGAGCCGCGGCCAGGCGGAAGGCCGGGCAATGCGGGAATGCCGCAACCGGACGTCGTCCTGCCGGATCGTCGCATGGAGTTGCAGCGGCTGACCCTGTCGGAGGGCAAAGCTCGCTAGTCAGCGCCACTCCGCCCTGCCTCCGGCCCGACATATCTTGCCCTTGGCCGGATGAGGATACCGGACTGCAACTGTTCGATCGCGTGCGCGATCCAGCCGGAGGTGCGGGCAATGGCGAAGAGCGCCATTTCGTGGCCGACGGGCAGGCCGAGCGTGCGGATGAGCACGGCCAGCGCATAGTCGATGTTCGGATAGAGCCCGGTAGCCTCGGTGACGAGACGCGGGACGTCGGCGACGAGACGGGCATCGGCGCCGGCGGCGGCCAGCGCGCGCAAGAGCACGTCGGCGCGGGGATCCCCATCGACATAGACGGTGTGGCCGAAGCCAGGGATCGGCTCGCCCAGCGCCACGCGGTCGGCGATCTGAGCCGCCACGTCGCCGTCGCCGAATTCGGCAACCATGCGAGCGGCCAGAGGTCCGGCGCCGCCGTGGCGCGGACCCTTGAGCGCCGCGAGGCCCGCGATGACGGCGTCGTAGAGGCTGACGCCGGTGGAGGCGGCGCAGCGCGCCGTCCAGGTCGAGGCGTTGAGCTCGTGGTCTGCGAGCAGTACGAGCGCACGGCGCAACAGATCCTCCGCCGCAGGATGGTCTTTCCCCCAGGCGGATGCGACTTGGCGATGGATCGGCAGGGGCGAGGGGGCCGTGCGGAGGATCGCGGCGGTGACGAGGCGCATGACGCGGGCGCCGGTGGCGGCACGGCCTTCGGCCGAGCGGTTGTGGGCGCGCGGATCGGCGTCGCTGGCGAGCGCGAGGACGGCGATGGCGCGGGGCAAGGGTTTGGCGTCGGCCGACGCGGCGAGGATCGCCTGCATCGCGTTGCCGAGCACCGGCATGTTGGCCGCATCGAAGGGATCGGAGCGCCGCGCGTCCCAGAGCAACGTGGCAGCCTGTTCAACGGTCGCGGCCTCGGCCAAGGCGACCACAGGCACACCGCGATAGATGGGACCGGCTTCAGTTATCGTGGCCACTCTCGTGTCGAGGACGGGGATGGCTGCTTCGGCGGAGGGCTGAATGGCGCCGGACGACCGGCGGCGGGCGCGCAGCGCGCGGATGTCGTCGGCGCGGTAGCGCCGCGCACGGCCATCGCCCACTGGCTCCGAGCGGACGAGGCCGCGGCTGACATAGGCATAGAGGGTGGCGAGCGAGACCGACAGTTCGGCGGCGGCCTCGCGGGCGCTGAGGAAGGTCGGGGCAGGTGCTGTTTTCACATTGATCAAGCTAATCAAGATTGATCAATTATGGAAGGCATATCATCGTGCTGCAGTGCAGCAGGAGACGCAACCATGACCATTCATTCCAATTCCCCGGCAGGACTCGACGGCGTCGCAGCCGCGGTGACGGCGCTGTCGCATGTCGACGGCGAAAAAGGCGAACTTGTCGTCGCCGGATCGAGGATCGGTCACCTTGCCGATCGCACGGATTTCGAAGGACTGGTCGCCCAATTGTGGGCTGCCGCGACAGGGCGTCCGGCCGACGCGGAACAGGCAAGGCAGCAGCTCGCGCGGGGGCGTGCGGCGGTCTTCGAACGGCTGCCGGCGATCCTACCGTCGACCGCGGGCCTGCCGATGGTCGACGCCTTCCGCGTCGCCGTGGCGGCAATCGCGCCGATCGACGGGCTCGCCTCTGAGGCGGCGATCGTCGGCGCCATGCCGGTGTTTGCGGCGGCGCTGGTGCGGCAGGCGGAAAGCAAGGCGCCGGTCGCCCCTGATCCGGCCCTCGGGCATGCGGCCGACCTATTGAGGATGATGCGCGGCGAGGCCGCGAGTGTGGAGGAGGCGAAGGCGCTCGACGCCTATCTCGTCACGGTGGCCGACCACGGCATGAACGCCTCGACCTTCGCCGCCCGCGTGGTGGCCTCGACGCAAGCGAACCTCTACATGGCGGTCACCGCGGGCTACTGCGCGCTGACCGGGCCGTTGCATGGCGGCGCGCCGGAACCGGTGCTCGACATGCTGGACGCGATCGCCAGCACCGACCGCATCGCCGGCTGGATCGACGAGGCGCTGAGACGCGGCGAGCGGCTGATGGGCTTCGGCCATCGCATCTACAAGGTGCGCGACCCGCGCGCCGACGTCTTGAAGCGCGCCGTCGAACGGCTCGGCGGGCGCGGCACCGATCTCGGCTTTGCGGCAGAGGTGGAGGCCTATGCGCGGCGCGCGCTGGAAGCGGCGAAGCCCGATCGGCGGCTCGACACCAATGTCGAGTTCTACACGGCGATCCTGCTCGACGCGCTGAAAATACCGCGCCATGCTTTCACGCCCGTCTTCGCGGTCGGGCGCAGCGCCGGCTGGACGGCGCACGCGCTGGAACAGCAGCGGACAGGGCGGCTGCTCAGGCCGAGTTCGATCTATGCCGGTAGGATGCCGGAGCGAGCCTGAAACTTCTCCGGCTGCCGCGGCCGCCGCGCGGCGGCGGGCCGCACGGGCGACGGTGGTCAGATACTGCCGCCGAGAGCGATCGCCAGAGAATTGTCGATATGGCGGGAGAGGCCGGCCGCCATCGCCTCGGCGTCGCGCCGGGCGAGCGGTTCGAGGAAGGCGAGATGCTCGTCGATCACGCGCCGTGCATTGTAGGACGTGACCTGGATGCGCGACTGGACCACCATGCGGATCTTGATCGCGGTCACCCGGAAGATGTTGATCATCAATCGGTTGCCGGTCATCGCGATGAAACCTTCGTGCATGGACCAGTCGCGGCTCTGCAGCGCGTCCGCTGCGAGAGCGGCTTCGGCGCTCCCGCCTTTCTCCATGCGGGCACGTAGATCCCGATGCCAGCCGATCAGCTCCTCGATCGCCGCGTCCGACATCCGTTCGACGGCGGCCGGAATCGCCGACATCTCGAGAACCCGGCGCAGCTGATAGGCGTCGCGCACGAAGGCGATGTCGAGGCTCGGCACCATCAGGCCGCGCTGCGGCACTGTCTGCAAGAGGCCCTCGGCCTCGAGACGCGGCACAGCTTCGCGCACAGCCCCCAGCGTCAAGCCAGTACGTTTCACCAGTTCCCGCTGCGAGACGATCTGGCCGGGCCGAAGCTCGCCGTTCTTCAACAGGTTCTCGATGCTCTCGTAGGCGGCTTGCCGCAGCGGGATCTCAGTCCGCCGAGCGTCGCCCGCATCCGTTGGCATCGCGCCCGATTCCGACATCTGACGACACGCCTCCATCTCATTTGAAGCTAACATCACATTGACATGTCAGAGACGAAAGAGTAAGCGGAAATCAGCGCCCCTGTCGGAAAAAACTGTACAGAGGGGTCGGTCGCACCGGGGAGGATCACTTCGGACGCGGCCGAGGGCATGCCGAACGTTCGATTTCGTCACCAGGGAGGAAACAACATGACAATAGCCATCACACGCCGCACTCTTCTGGCCGGCAGCGCCGCTCTTCTCGCGCTCGGCCTTTCGTTCGGCACGGCGAGCGCCGCCGACAAGATCACCATCCGCATGTCGACGCCGGCGACCGAGACCGACCAGCGTGCCGTTGCGCTCGCCACTGTGTTCGGGCCGGCTGTCGCCGACTTCGCCACCTACGAACCGCACTACAATGCCTCGCTGTTCAAACAGGGCACCGAGCTCGAGGCGATCGCGCGCGGCAATCTAGAAATGTCGATCGCCTCGGCTCAGGAACTGGCGACGATCTTCCCGGAATTCTCCATCTTCACCGCGGGCTACCTGCATCGCGACGCCGAACACCAGAAGAAGGTCTTCGCGGCCGATTTCATGGATCCGCTGAAGAAGAAGGTGGAGGACGAACTCGGCGTGAAGCTTCTCGCCGTCATGTATCTCGGCCGCCGCCAGCTCAACCTGCGCACCGACAAGGAGGTCAAGACCCCAGCCGATCTCGCCGGCGTGAAGCTCAGGATGCCGGGTACGGATGCCTGGCAGTTCCTCGGCAAGGCGCTCGGCGCCAGCCCGGTGCCGGTCGCTTTCACCGAGATCTACACCGCGCTCCAGACCGGCGCGATCGACGGCCAGGACAACCCGCTGCCGACCAACCGCGATTCGAAATTTTACGAGGTGACCAAGCAGATCGTGCTGACCAGCCATCTCGTCGACCTCAACTACATCGCGTTTTCGAAGAAGGTGTGGGACGGGCTGACCCCCGAACAGCAGGCGACGGTGCAGAAGGCGGCCGACGACGCGGCCGAGAGCGGTCGCCAGAAGCAGCTGGCGCTGGAGGTCGAGCTCGAGCAGTTCTTCAAGGACAAGGGCCTGAAGGTCTATACGCCGGACATCGAGGCGTTCCGCACGCAGGTGCAGAAAGCCTATCTCGAATCCGACTTCGCCAAGACCTGGCCGGAAGGCATGGTCGACAAGATCAACGCGCTCTAAGGCTGGGACGCGGAAATGTCTGCGGCCCGCCGACTATGGGAGTGGCTTGGTAGTCGGGCCGACGACGTGGCGGCGGGCCTGCTCGCCGCCATGTTCGCGACTTTCTTCGTCCAGATCGTCGCGCGCTACATCCTTCTGCCGCTCTACCCTGGCATCAATATCGGCTGGACGGTCGAGCTCTGTCTGACGCTGTGGCTCTGGTCGGTTTTCTGGGGCGCGGCCTTCTGCCTTCGGGAAGGCGACCACGTGCGCTTCGACATGCTCTATCTCGCGGTCGGCAGGCGAACCCGACGGGGCATGGCGATTGCCGCGGCGCTCTTGATCGCCGGCGGCCTGCTGATGGCGCTGCCGGCGACCTGGGACTACATCGCCTTCTATAAGATCAAGAAGAGCGCCGTGCTGCGCTGGCGCCTCGACTACGTCTTTTCGATCTACGGCATATTCGCCGCGGTCGTTACCGCCCGCTACCTGTGGCGCGCGGTCGCGCTGCTGCGCGGCAGTCCGCTGGACGAGGAGACGGCGCTGCTCGCCGCTTCCACCGAAGCGGGGGATCCGGCACGATGAGCGCCGCCTTCGTCGTCTGCCTCGGCGTGGTGCTGCTCATCGCCGCGCTCGGCGCGCCGATTGCCTACGGCATGATTGTCGGCGGTATCGTCTACGTCGCAATGAGCGGCCGCGATCTCGCGCTGCCGGCCGAGCAGATCATCCAGGGCCTCTACGACAGTTTCGTGCTGCTGGCGGTGCCGCTTTTCATCGTCGCGGCCAACATCATGAATGCCGGCACCATATCGGAGCGGCTCCTGGCTTTCGTCGTCGCCATGGTCGGACGCTTTCGCGGCGGGCTCGGGCACGTCAACGTGGTGACCAGCATTATCTTCGCCGGAATGTCCGGTTCGGCGGTCGCCGACGCCGCCGGGATCGGCAAGCTCATCATCAACATGATGCGCGAGGGCAATCGCTATCCCGCCGGTTATGCCGCGGCGATCACCGCGGCGTCGTCGACGATCGGGCCGATCATCCCGCCGTCCATCCCGATGGTGCTCTACGCGTTGGTGTCCGACCAGTCGGTCGGCTACCTCTTCCTCGGCGGCATCGTACCGGGGCTTTTGATGGGTGTGGTAATGATGGCTCTGAACGCCGTCACGGCGTACCGCCGCAACTTCGCCCTCGAGACGCCGGTGCCGGTTCGGCAGTTGCCGCGCCTCACGCTCAACGCGATCCCCGCGCTGCTGATGCCCGTCATTCTTCTCTACGGCATCTATGGCGGGATCACGACGCCCACCGAGGCGGCGGCGGTGGCGGCAGGCTATGCGCTCCTCCTCGCCGGCGTCTTCTACCGGGCGCTCTCGTTCAAGGCGCTCCGGCACATCATGCTGACCAGCGCCAACCAGTCGGCCGCAGTCGGCGTCGTTATCGGCGCGGCGCTCATCTTCAACTACATCGTCGCCTCGGAGAATATCCCGGCACGGATGCAGGAAATGGTCGGCGGCCTGGACGTCTCGCCGCTGGTCTTCCTGCTCATCGTCAACCTGCTGCTGCTGGTGCTCGGCTGCCTGCTCGACGCCTCGACGCTGATCCTGGTGATCATCCCGCTGTTCCTGCCGGCCTGCCGGCTGCTCGGAATCGACCTCGTCCATTTCGGCGTCGTGGCGATCGTCAACTGCATGATCGGCCTTATCACTCCGCCCTACGGGATCGTGCTGTTCGTCATCAATGCCGTCACCGGCATCCCGCTGCAGGCGATCGTGCGCGAGATCCTCCCCTTCATCCTGGTGCTCGTCGCCGCGCTGCTTGCCTTGATCCTCTTCCCGGAACTCGTCCTCTGGCTGCCGCGGCAGTTCGGCTACCAGGGCTGACCCCAAACACGACTGAACTGGACCACGGACCATGAAAAAGAAGATCGACGGCATCGTCCCGGTGATGATCACGCCCTTCACGCGGGACAACGTGATCGACTGGGACGGCTATGAGCGGCTGATCGAATGGTATCTCGACAATGGCGCCGAGGCGCTGTTCGCGGTCTGCCAGTCGTCCGAGATGCAGCATCTCTCGCTCGAGGAACGGCGGGACCTGGCGCGCTTCACCGTCGAGCGGGTCAACGGACGGGTGCCGGTGGTGGCGTCGGGACACATCTCCGATACGCCGGCTGCCCAGCGCGAGGAACTCGCGGCGGTCGCCGCGACCGGCATCGACGGGGTCGTGCTGGTGACCAACCGGCTCGCGGGCCTCGACGACGGCCCGGATGTGTTTCGCGCGCGGGTGGAAGACCTGCTGTCCGTCCTGCCATCCGACATGCCGATCGGCCTCTACGAGTGCCCGGCGCCGTTCCGCCGCCTGCTGAGCGACGAGGAGGTGTCCTACTGCGCCCAGTCGGGCCGGTTCACCTTCCTGAAGGACGTGTCCTGCGATCTCGCCGTCGTCAAGCGACGGCTGGAGCTGACGCGCGGCACGCCGCTCGGCATCAACAATGCCAATGCCGCGATCGCATGGCCGGCGATCCGGGCCGGCGCCAGCGGCTTCTGCGGCGTCATGCTCAACTTCCACCCGGATCTCTACCGCTGGATCCAGGACCACGGCGCCGAGTATCCGGACCTTGCCGAAGAACTCGCCGTCTTCCTGGTGCTCGCGGCCATGTCCGAAGCATTCGGCTATCCCAAGCTCGCCAAGCACTACCACGTGCGGCGCGGCACCTTCGGCTGCGACCACAGCCGGACGGTTTCGTACGACATTCATGAGCGTTTCTGGGCGCTGGACGTCATTCTCGACCGGATGGACCAAGGCGCAGAGCAGTTCCGCGCCCGCATTGCGCAGGCGGGGCTTGCGGCGGCGGCGATGCAAAGGCGGCACAGCGCCTGAGGCTTGCCGGCAGCGGGACGTCGCAGTACTTTTGCCGCGACGCATCGAACGGTGAGCGGGATGGTCGACAAGGTCGACTTCAAGAAGAGCATGAAGGCGCTCTATGCGCCGCCAGTCGGCCGCTTCGTCCAAGTCGAGGTGCCGCCGCTTTCCTATCTGATGATCGACGGTTCGGGCGACCCCAACACGGCGGCGTCCTACAGATCCGCGCTCGAATGGCTCTATTCGGTCAGCTATCCGCTGAAGTTCATGTCGAAGAAGGAACTCGGCCGCGACTACGCCGTCATGCCCCTCGAAGGGCTGTGGTGGGCCGACGACATGTCGACCTTCCTGTCGCGCAAGAAGGACGAATGGTCCTGGACGATGATGATCCTGCAGCCGGACTGGATCGGCCAAGCGATGGTCGACGCAGCCATTGCCAAGGCGCGCGCCAAGCTCGGCGAGCCGCCGGCAAGCCTGCGGCTGGAACGACTGGAGGAGGGGCTGTGCGTGCAGACCATGCATATCGGCTCCTATGACGACGAGGGACCGGTGCTGGCGAAGCTGCACGACGAATACCTGCCGCAGCATGGGCTGAAGGAGACCGGGCGGCATCACGAGATCTACCTCGGCGACCCGCGCAAGACCGCGCCGGAGAAGCTGAAAACCATTCTCCGGCAACCGGTTCAGCCGGCGCGATGAGGCAGCGGACGATCACTGTCGCGACGCGCGGGCAGGGGCTCTACGAATTCACGGGCGAGGCGGCCGCCTTCGTGCGGGCGGCGGGCATCGAGACGGGCTTGCTGACGCTGTTCGTGCGGCACACGTCGTGCTCGCTGCTGATACAGGAGAATGCCGACCCCGACGTGCGGCGCGACCTCGATGCGTTCTTCCGCCGCCTTGTTCCGCCCGCGAACGATCCGTCGATGCGCTGGATCGTTCACACGACGGAGGGACCGGACGACATGCCGGCGCATATCAAGGCGGCGCTGACGGCGGTGTCGATCTCGGTCCCGGTGACGGACGGGCGGCTGGCGCTCGGCACCTGGCAGGGCATCTACCTGTTCGAGCACAGGGATCATCCGCACCGGCGCGAGATCGTGCTGCATCTGTCTGCCTAAGGCGCAACGGCGGCCAGGCCCTTTCCATCCCCTCCGGTCTGTGGCTCACTGCGCGCGGAAAAGGAGACGAAGATGCTCACCGGACCTCTGTCGCGCGCCGCCCGCGCGCTCGTCGAACTGACACGCGAGCAGCTTGCTACCCAGTGCGGGCTCGACGGGGAGGCGATCCGCGCCTTCGAGCGCGGCCTCGGCGATCTCGACAAGGCACAGAGAGCCAGGCTGAAGGCGGCGCTGGAAGCCGCCGGCGCGGTATTCATTCCGGAGAACGGCGGCGGCGTGGGGGTGCGGCTGAAGTTCACGCGCTCCGAAGCCCGGAGGATCGCGACGCTCGAAAGCGAAGGCGGGATCGCGGCGGACGACGACGTGCCGTGATTTGCCCGCAGGGCGGCAAAAGGTATCCGCGCGGCGGGTGGGGTGGTCATTCTACAGAGAAAATTTCGAGCTGAACCACGGCGGAAACCGCCCGTTCACTTGAGATTCATCCGTTTCAGGTATAGTATGGATATTGAAATGGATGTCGAAAGGAGACAACCATGAACATTCTTCGCGTCGCTATCCTCGCCATGTGCGCGGTGCTGGCGATCATGGGGGTGGCGGGAGCCGAACCTCCGCTGATGGTGCTTTGACGCGCCGTCGAGCATCTTCTCGGTACATCGCCAGTTTTTTTGGACAAACGCTCGCCCTTCCTATGAAGGGTTTATTCGATCGAGATAGGCTTGGTTCTGCGTCATAAGCCGCTCGATTGTCGATAACACCCTCCTCGCCTCGTTTCTTTGTGATATCAACGACATGCGCTTAACGGGGGTCGGTTGGGTGTGGTCCTCGGCGTATTTCGCAACGATCGATTTCGCAAGCCGCAGCGCGCTCTGCGCCATGTTCACGTCTGCCGCGACCTTAGCTTGGTGATCGCTGCCGATCGGGCGACGTAAGCCGGCTTGGGCCATGCGATAGCGCGCATAGACGACAAGCGTCTCCGCACGAACGCGCGCCTGAACGCTCTCCGCCGGCACGATCAATGGTAGACAGCCTATGTTTGCCTGGACGACGTCTTCGACGAACTCCTTGGCTTTCGCGTAGTGCACGCCGCCATATTGAGAGCTCTGAATCGCACGACGCACAAAAATCGCCTTGGCATTATATACGACATAAGCGAATGACAGTTGGTTTCGTAGGCTATCCGATAGGTCACCTTCCTGCGGCAGGAATTTGCATTCCTTGTCGAGAGCGATATCACCGCTGAAACCTGCCGCGATGAGCTGGTGTTTCTTGTCGGCGAAAGCGACCCGGTACGCTTCGGCGAAGCCCGGGATTGAGTGAATCGCCGCAATCAGCTCCTCGATGATCGCCAAGTGCTCTTCAATGACAACATCTGGCTGGTTAGGCTCGCGCCGGAATAGCGATTCCATAATTGTATACTGTGTCAGGAGAATCCTAACCCGATACCAGGGCGCGACGGTTTGCCCATTGGCGTTGAGCCAATCGTCCAGCACCTCAACCGCTGCAAGTTCCTGGTTCTCGAGCTCCAGGAGCGCAGCGTAGAGCACTGCGAGGTATGGACGTTTCTCCAAACCTGCGGGTCCGATCTTGATGTCTGTGAGTTGCGGGAAATCGCAGACCAACTTCCTTTCATCGACCAGTCCGTTCGCCGCCGCAGAGTTCGCCAGCATGCTGAGACCGGGCTGGATGCGCCGGGTATGCGTGCGCAGATCGCCGATCAATTCGTTCAGGGTCGCGAGAAGGTCAGCTTCTATGCCCGTTATCTCGGGATGCGAGGAAGCCTCGCCTGCAATAGCGAGAAGATGGAGTTCGCGCACGGGAACCTTCAAATTGCGCAGCAACTCCCGCAGAAAATGATCGTCGCCTACCGAGGAGATGATCGTGCCAAGGCAAACCGCGATGGGTGCGAGGCCCCTACCATAGTCATCGGCAGCCTCTGTAATGGATCTCTCCAGATCGTCATACCTCGAACGGAACGGCAGCGGGCGAGACGCGGGATGGTCGCGCATGACCTGAAGGTCGCGCAGCATAAACGATTCCAGGTTCGACAATGCCTGCATTCCCCATGACGCGCCGACATTGGGACGATCCGATTCTTCCTGGGATTTCGGAGAGGGAACAAGCCCGGTTTCGACAACACTGGCCGCTGAACCCGCCGAGGCCTGCGCGAACTGCAGCGCGACCCCATCCTTTCCGTACGAGACGCTGCGGATTAGCTCGTCAAAAGTAATCGATGTGGTGCCGACCACGAACACGACGAGGAGGATCAGCCCGCCGACCTTCTCCGGCAAGCTGAAGGTTTGCTCGTCGCGTCGCCGATAGACTCTGAACATCCAGGCAGCTAGAAGGCCGCCGAAGACAATTCCGAGCACAATCTGAGCGAGTGCCCTGCTGGTCAGGTAGCCTTCGAGGTCGCTGTAGATCGATCCTATATAAAGCCTGCCAACTCCAGCAATGATTATCAGGAGACAAATCAAAGCGAAGATCGCCAACGGAATGATCCGCGCGAGCGAATTGCTCAGGATCAGGCGGACTTGACCCCTAATAGAATAGCGACGGATGCGTCCCCGTCGGCGGCGGACAAAAATTTCGCGCTCTATGATGAAGATGAAAAAGATGAACAGCCAAGACAGGCTGCCAAAGACCAAAAAGAGCGCCATGTTGCCCTCCGCTCTCCGGGGAAGGCTAAGTTACTTTATACGGTAATTCTGTGAATTAGGTCACAGATGTTCATCGGCTTCGATGTGCCCTTCATCGGTCTTGTTTGCTCGCCGATGCATGGTCTAGACGCTCTGCAGAGCAATAGTGGGACCTGCGCAGATCAGGATGAGCCCGAGCTGGTCGCCAGGCCACCGACGACGGCCGAGACCACCCGTATGTGATCGTCCGACGCATCACCGTCCAGTGCCGCGCGGTCGAGCATGGCTCCTAGCATCGAGGTGAGGGGGCCAAGCGGCAACCTGCGGATCGCCCCGGCGCGCATGGCGGCCGCGAGGCCTTCGCGCAGCGTGCGATTGCCGTGGCGGGCGTCGATCTCGTCCATTGTTTCGCGCCCCAGCACCGCCGGTCCGTCGAGCAGGAGGAGACGGGTGCGGCCTGGGGCGGACATCGCCCGCAGATAGGCTATTGAGCCTTCCACCAACGCGGTAACCGGCTCGACCGAGGCGGGAGCCGCGGCTTCGATCTCGGCAGCGACGGCCGCGCTCTCGCTCTCCACGACCGCGGCGAACAGTGCCCGCTTGTCGGCGAAGTGATGATAGAGCGCGCCGCGTGTCACGCCGGCCGCTTCCACAAGCTCGGGTGTGCCGGTGGCCGCGTAGCCCTTTTCCGTGAACAGCCTGCGCGCCACGCCGATCAGTGACCTGCGCATTGCTTCGCTGCGCTCGACATTGGTTCGGCGCTGGTATTCCTGTTGCATACATACAGCCTGTATGTTAATTGACATTTGCATGCAGAGTGTATGTATGTTCAAACCGAAAGGAAAGCGCCATGAAGACGACGAGCTATTATCCGGTGCTGATGACCGACGACGTGGCGGGCACGGCTGCCTTCTATGTCGAGCATTTCGAGTTCAGGCCGCTGTTCGAGAGCGAATGGTACGTGCACCTGCAATCGGTCCGCGACAGGCGGGTGAACCTCGGCATCGTCGCCGGCGACCACGAGACCGTGCCGCCGGAGGGCAGGGGAAAGGCGTCGGGCCTGCTGATCAATTTCGAGGTCAGGGATCCGGATGCGGTCTACGAGCGAGTGGTCGCAGCCGGCCTGCCGATCCTGCGCTCGCTGCGCGACGAGCCGTTCGGCCAGCGCCATTTCATCACAAGCGATCCAAACGGCGTGCTGATCGACGTGATCAAACCGATCCCGCCGAGCGCGGAGTTCGCGGCGCAGTACGCCGGCGAGGCACTGCCGGATCGTTGACAAACGTCGATGCGACTGGCGTTTATGGCGCATGAGCATCGAGTTCCTGCTGACGACGCTGATCATCGTCGCTTCGCCCGGAACCGGCGCGGTCTATACGATCGCGGCCGGGCTGACGCGGGGGGCGCGAACAAGCGTCTGGGCCGCGTTTGCCTGCACGCTCGGCATCGTGCCGCACCTGGTTGCGGCACTGTCAGGCGTGGCGGCGCTGCTGCATACCTCGGCGCTGCTGTTCGAACTGGTGAAATATGCCGGCGTCGCCTACCTGCTCTACATGGCCTGGGCGACGCTGAAGGAGCGCGGCGCGATGCGCATCGATCCGAAGGCGGACGCGCGCAGCGCCTGGCAGATCATCGTCGACGGCATCCTGCTCAACCTGCTCAATCCGAAACTGTCGATCTTCTTCGTCGCCTTCCTGCCGCAGTTCATCGCGGCGGACGAGCCGCATGTGCTGGCGCGGATGCTGGAACTGTCGGGCGTGTTCATGGCCGCGACCTTCGTCATATTCGCAATCTACGGCCTGTTCGCGGCGGCGATGCGCGACAGGGTGCTGGGAAGCGCTGCTGCGATGGCCTGGATGCGGCGGACATTCGCGGCGGCCTTCGTCGCGCTCGGCGCACGGCTGGCACTGACGGAGCGCTGAACTCCGAAGTCCGGAAACGTCAAAGCCCCCGGGCGCATGCGCCTCGGGGGCTTGGCGGCAGTCCTGCCCGACGACTACCGCCGGGGCATCACTGCCAGTACTTGATCGGGCAATAGGGCGCGCTGCCGAAAGCGATGACCTTCTTCTGGCCGAACTTCTTGCCCTTCACGACCACGCCCTTCCAGTTCGCCTTGGCGACATAGGCCTTCTTCAGGCCCATCGACTTGGCCTTGTAGAGTGCCTTGCCGGGGGTGCAGTGCTTGTAGCCGTAACCGTAGCCCGGGCCGTAGCCGAAGCCGGGGCCGAAGCCGCCACCGAAATGGACGTCGATCTTGATGTCGCCTGCGTTGGCAGCCGACGGCGCGGCGGCGATGGCCGAGAACGCGATGAGAGCGGAGAAAACGAGGGTCTTGGTTTTGGTGAGCATGGTAGTCCTCCTTTGGTTGGCTGCCTCGCCGAACCGTTCGTCGAGCAGTGATGACGGTATGGAGGATCGAGCCTGAACCGGTTTCGAACCGCGTGTTCATGTCAAGTTCACGTAACGGCAGCCGGAACCCGTAGCCGGTCAGACCGTTTCGGTTGTCGACAAGGAGAGCCGGACATGACGACCGCCGAGATGAAGAAGACCGATACGTCGCCCGCCGTGAAGTCGCTGCGGAAGGAACAGGCCGAGCAGCGCCGCGACGACAAGCTGAGCGCGGAAGAGAAGCTCGAGCGCGGACTGAAGGACAGTTTCCCGGCCAGCGACCCGATCGCGATCGCGAGCGCGACGACCAAGAGCGGCGAACCCGACAAGGTGCATAAGAAGCCTGTCTCCTCGCAATAGAGCGGCACCTCGGCACTCGCGCGGACAGCCGTTCCGCCTTATGGTGCGGCGAGATCTAGCCGCGCGAGGAGCTTTGAATGTCGTTTCTGAGGAAACTGTTCGGCGGGGGTGCCGCCTCAGACGCGCCGACGAAACCGGCGCGGGTGGCCGAACACGAGGGCTATGTCATACGCGCGACGCCGTTCCAGGAGAACGGCCAGTGGCAGACCTGCGGGATGATCTCGAAGGATATCGACGGTGAACTCAGGGAGCACCGGTTCATCCGGGCCGATCGGTTCCCGTCGCAGGAAATGGCCGCCGACCACGCAATCGTCAAAGCCAAGCAGATCATCGACCAGCAGGGCGACCGGTTGTTCGACTGAGCCGGGGGAGAAACGTCTCATGAAGATCACGCCATGCGGCGCATCGGCGTCGAAAAAGCCGCCCGCCGACTATTTCACCGGGACCGTCTGGCAGGAGCCGATCGTCGAGGCGCCGGAGCCGGCGCGCGTGCGCGCCGCAACGGTGACCTTCGAGCCCGGAGCGCGCACCAACTGGCACACGCATCCGCTCGGCCAGACGCTGCATGTGGTCTCGGGCGCGGGTCTGGCGCAGGTGTGGGGCGAGCCGGTGCAGCCGATCAAGGCCGGCGATACGGTGTGGATCCCGCCGGGGGAAAAGCACTGGCATGGGGCCGCGCCGACGACACGGATGGCGCATATCGCGATCCACGAGGCGCTGGACGGCGTGCATGTGGACTGGCTGGAGCCGGTGAGCGAGGCGCAGTACGGCGGGTGAGGCGACCGGGCTGATGCAGTGATTCAAGACGCTCACGGACAGATTCGGGGGAGGGAGCCATGTCGCTGAAAGGCAAGACGATTTTCATTTCGGGCGGGTCGCGCGGGATCGGGCTGGCGATTGCCATGCGGGCCGCGCGGGACGGCGCCAATGTGACGATCGCGGCGAAGACCGCCGAGCCGCATCCGAAGCTGCCGGGCACGATCTACACGGCGGCCGAGGAGATCGAGGCGGCGGGCGGCAAGGCGCTGGCGGTGCTGTGCGACATCCGCGAGGAGGCGCAGGTGGCCGAGGCGGTCGACAAGACGGTCGAGCGATTCGGCGGCATCGACATCTGCATCAACAATGCGAGCGCGATCCAGCTTACCGGCACGCTCGCGACCGACATGAAGCGCTACGACCTGATGAACGGGGTCAACGCGCGGGGTACGTTCCTGGTCTCGAAAACCTGCATTCCGCACCTGAAGAAGGCGGCAAACCCGCATATCCTCAACCTGTCGCCGCCGCTCGACATGGCGGCGAAATGGTTCAAGAACCACGTCGCATACACGATGGCGAAGTTCGGCATGTCGATGTGCACGCTCGGCATGAGCGCGGAGTTCGCGAAGGACGGGATAGCTGTGAACTCTCTGTGGCCGCTGACCGCGATCGACACGGCGGCGGTGCGCAACCTGCTCGGCGGCGAAGCGGTGGCCTCGATGAGCCGGCTGCCGACGATCATGGCGGATGCGGCGCATGCGATCCTGACCAGGCCGTCGCGCGACTGCACCGGCAATTTCTTCATCGACGAGTTGTTGCTGAGGGAAGAAGGCGTAACCGATTTCGCGGCCTATGCGCCCGGTGCAAAAGGGCCTCTGGCGGGAGATTTCTTCGTGCCGGACGAGGCGTTCGCGAAGAGCCCGACGAAGGTGATGATGGGATTGGGGTAGGGTCAGAGGTGGCGGCCTGCGTCCATCCGGCCGTGAAGAACGCGAACCAGCCGCAGGAACCTGTCGCCCAGGCGCACGTACAGTACGTGTGACCCGACCGTGAACTTACGGAGCCCGGGCCGGACATCTTCAGCGGGCCGTGCAAGTCCGGGATTGGTCCGTAGCAATTCGAGGGCGGCGCGCACCTGGGCGACGTACTGAACGGCCTGGTCCTCGCCCCAATTTTCGGCTGAATAGGCCCAGATCTGCTCCAGATCGCGCTGTGCCTGCGCCGAGATCCGGAGTGGGAGCGTCATTTGCCCTTCATCCGTTTCACGAAGGCATCGAAGTCGAAGTCGGGAACGTCAGGCGAGGCGTCTCCTTCGTCGATCGCGGCGCGCAGCTTCTCCAGCGCGATTTCCTGCTCCTCGAGAAGCCTCAGACCGGCGCGCACGGCTTCGCTGGCGGTGGCGAAGCGGCCCTTCGCGATCTGCCTGTCGATGAAATCGGTGTAGGGCGCGCCGAGGGAGATGGAGGTGTTCTTGGGCATGGCTGGCTCCGCATTTACCAATAGATGGTATCCGGACGAAAGCCGAAGTCAAGAATGGCGGTCGCTGAACATCAGGTCGCGCACCATCGCCGGGACGGACTGGATGCGCTTCAGGGCCGCCTTGAGGGCGGCGGAGTCATCCCGCGACAGGCGGGCGAGTTCGACCCGGTTTGAGACCGGGATGCCGGAATGGAGGTCGCGGCTCTGCTGGGCGAGCATCAGCCTCAGCAGCAGGCCATGGGCGTCGATCAGCGCGCGCAGATCCGCCTCCGCGCCGACGCCGCGGGCGATCAGTCCCTCCAGTCGCTCGCGCGTGCTGCGGCCACGGACATCGTGGCGGATCGCGAGCGTGCGGGCGCCCGAGACGATCGGGAACAGGCCGAACTTCTTGAGGTCGATACGGCCGTCTTCCGATTGCAGATTGCCGAGAAAGCCGAAGGGCGAGCCGAGCGCGTCGAGCTGTTCGCCGAGCAGTTTCGCGAAGGCCGTTGCCCGGTGGCCCTCGGTGTAGGCGAAGTCGACCATTTCGTTGGCGAGGGCGACATCGCCGGAGACGGCCTTCAGGTCGTAGAAGATGTCGACGTTGAGCAGGTCTTCCGGGCGCGAGCGGGACACCCAGTCGCCGACGCGCTCGCGCCAGGTGGAGAGCGAGCCGCGCCATTGCGGGTTCTTCGCCATCACGCCGCCCTTGCAAAGCGGTATTCCTGCCTGGTCGAGCAGGGCGGCCAGGCGCGCGCCGAGTTCCGCGAACCAGCGGTCTTCGCGCCCGTCCGGATCCCCTTCGGTGAAGATGATGGCATTGTCCTGGTCGGCGGCGAGAAGGCTCTCGCTGCGGCCGCCGGAGCCGAGGACGAGGATCGTATGCGGGCAGGGCGGCGCGCCGAACCCATCTGCGGCCATCGAGGCCTCGGCGATGACGGCCGCGCGGCGCGTCATGCCGCGCAGCTCCTCGCTGACGACGCCGGCGATCTGGCGGGCATCGATGTCCTCGTCGATGAGCGCTTCGGCGACCGCCGGCAACATCGCCCATGCCGCTGCCAGTTGGCCCGCGGTTTTCGCGTCCTCGATCGCGTCGTCGAGATTGACGGCGGCGCTGGCGCGCAGCTTGAGCAGGTCTCGCGCCGAGACGATGCCGGCGAGCTGCCCTTCCTCGGTGCGGACGGCGAGATGGCGGATCTTGAGCCGCGACATGCGGCCGATGGCGCGATAGACGAAGGCGCCCTCGCGAATGGAGACCAGCGGCCGCGTGGCGATGTCTCCGGCCCTGTGATCGAGCGCGGCGGCGCCGTCGCGGGCGATGCGGCGCATCACGTCGCGCTCGGTGACGATACCGTAATCGCCGATCGCTGCGTCGGAGCGAGTGTGATCAGCGACAAATATCGAGCTTATGCGCCGCTGCGACATGATCGCAATGGCGTCGCGCACCGTATCGGCGGACGCCATGACGATCGGCGGCGCGGACATGATGTCGGCGATACGGTGTCGGTAGGCGTAGGGATCCACGGCCCGCAACGAGGTCGACGCCTCACCGGGCTTGGTGACCGGCTCGGCCCAGCCGGCGCGGTGATGGGTCTCGAGTTCGGCCGTCAGCGACAGGCAGGCGCGCTCGGCCTCGGCGAGCGTGCGGATGCCGCGATCGGCGAGCCTGGGGAGAAGAGCTGCGAAGACCGCGGCCGCGGCCTTCGCGTCGCCCAACGCACGGTGGCGGCCTTCGATGCGCACGCCGAGCCAGGCGGCGATCATGTCGAGCGAATAGTCGGGGAGAGATGGATTGGCGAGGGCGGACAACAGCCGGACGCAGAGCGAGCGTGGCTTCTTCCAGGACATGCCGACGCGGGCAGCTTCGCGTTCGAGGATCGCAAGATCATAGCCGATCGAATAGCCGATCAGGACGCGATTGTGGGCGAAGGCTGTGAAGGCAGCATAGGCATCGGCAAAGGCGGGCGCCTCGGCGATCGTCTCCGCGGTGATGCCGTGCACTGCGCTCGCTGTTGGCGGAATGGGCGCGCGCGGGTTGACGAGCATGGCGAATTCCTGGCCGCCGACCACCGACACTCCGGCGATCTCGATGACGCGTGCGACGGAGGTGTCGAGACTGGTCGTCTCCGTGTCGACGGCAACGGCGTCGAGCACGGTTAGAGGCGTCGCCCCCGATGTCGGCTTCATGTGCCTGTCCTCCCCGCGACAGGCTAGCCGATGCCGGGGGCAGAAAGAAGAGAGCCGAGCCAAGACCTTCGTCGGCCTGGCACTGCCAATTCCAAAGAAAAACCCGGCCGGTGGAGGGCGCCGGCCGGGTTTTCGTCCAGTCCTCCGTGGAGGACGGGGCAGGGACGTCTACTGTGCGCTCGCCACCGGGGCGACCAGGGGCGTGATGCGGCGGATGGCGACGCGACGGTTCTCGCGCTCCGGGCCATCCGTGTCGATCTTCAGATACTGCTCGCCGTAGCCCTGCGTGGTCAGGTTCTCGGCGGGAATCTCGAAGACCTGGGTAAGCGCGGACGCGACGGCTTCCGCCCGCTCGTCGGAGAGGGCGAGGTTCGATAGATCGGAGCCGACCGCGTCGGTGTGACCTTCGATCAGGAAGGTTTCGGCGGGGTTCTCCTCCAGGATCCTCAACATCGCGTTGGCTACGCCGTCCAGCTTCTCGACCTGTGCTTCGCTGATCATCGCTGAGCCGGTTTCGAAGGTGATCGTGTCGAGATCGATACGGCGCACGCTGTCGCGGACACGCGCCGACCGCTTGACCTCGTCGACCGAATAGAGGCGCTCGACCTTCTCCACCGGAGGCTGTTCGAGGAACTCGTAGTAGGCCTCATCGTCATTGTAATCGACCCTCTCGGCGTCGAACACGTATTCCTCGTACGGCATGGAGATGACCAGCGGCGGCAGGTCCTCGCCCGGATCGCGCCATTCGCCGCGGCCGCGGCGCTCGAGACGATCCTCGTCGACATAGACAAGGATATACTCCCGGCCGTCGGGCATGATGCGCGAGCGGCGGATGATCTCGCCGTAGCGGTCGCGGATGGTGATGATGGTGACGCCGTTCGGACGCACGATCGTCTCGCGTGTGCGGCCGCGTGGAAGTTCCTCGTAGTAGACCTCGCGGGCATTACGCGTCAGGCGCGACCGGTCGGTGTTTTCGATAAGCACCTGATTGCCGAGCTCGAGGATAACGCGGCTGCCGATCTCGCGCAGCACGTCGGCGCCTTCCGGCCGTTCGTAGCGGCGCGGACGGTTCTCCACGCGACGGCCCTCTTCCTCGCGGGCCGACGGAAGCTCGTTGGCGCGGGGCGTGTTGGCCTGCGCGTCCTCGTCGGACTCCGGCGGGGGCGTGGGCGAGCGGGCGATCGGCGGTGCGACCGTGCCATTGCCTTCGCCGATCTCGCGCTTGCCGTCCTTGCCGCGGCGCGGCTTCTGGCTGTCGAGGACCGGGGCGGCGTTTTCAGGCGCACCTTCTATGGTGCCCGGCTGACCTGCCTGCTGCGGCGGGGGCTCGGTGGCGCCGGGCTGACGGACAGGGCCGCCATCGACGGTCGCGCCGCCCTGGCCGGCCGTGCCTCCTTCTTGCGTTTCACCCTGCAGCTTGCGCAGTGCCTCGCGCTTCTCCCGTAGGCGCTTCTCGCGGTCGGTCTCGTTAGGCTGGGCCTGCTCGGTCTGTTCGGCCTCCGGCTGAGCCGGCTCCGCGGGCTGTGCCTGGCGCGGCGGTTCCGCCGGCTGGGCAGGCTGAGCTGGTTGTGCCTGCTTGGGTTCGGCCGGAACTGCGGGAGTAGCGGGCTCTGCCGGCTGCGCCTGCTTCGGTGCCTCGGGCTCGGCAGTCGCGCCGCCCTCGGCCGCATCGCCTTCCTGCTGCTGCAGCTTGCGCAGCGCTTCGCGGCGCTGACGCAGGCGCTCCTCGCGCGAGGCCTGCCCGTTGCCTTCGTTGACGGCCGGTTCGGCCGGCTGGGCACGCTTGACGGCAGGCTCTTCCGGCTGCTGCGCCTTGCGATTGGTGGGCGCCGCGTCCTCGGCCGGCTGAGCACGCTTGACCGCCGGTTTCTCGGCCGGCTGGGCGCGCTTGACCGGGGGCTTTCCGGCCGGCTCCTCGGCCGCTCCGCCCGGAGCCGCCTGCTCAGCTGCCTGGTTCTTCTTTTCCTGTTGCTCGGCCTTGCGTTTTTCCTGGCGTTCGCGGCGCAGGCGCTGCTGCTCGGTTTCTTCGCCGCCGCCGGCAGCGGCGCCGTCGGCCTGGGCGAGAAGGATGGCGCCCTGCGGCACCGGTCCGGTCACGATCCTGTCGATCGCGGTTTGATCGCCTGCGGCTTGGGCCGCATAGGCCAAGGGGGCGGCCTCGGCCATCACGAGGCCAAGCGCGGTCGCCGCGGCAATTCGGGTTTTCAGCTTGTTCAAGGCAGACTCCTATTTCCGTATTGGACGGACCCTTCGGCAGCGAAACCCGTGTCCCCGGGTTTGGTTCCTTCGACCACCGAACCCCGGCGAATTGTGGGTGAGAGCATGGCCGCCGGCGACGCAATTGCGGCGGGCATCTTGACCCTGCCAGACGCGGGGCGCACATGCGGGCCATGGCCGAGCCGTTCTGGAAGACCGTACCTCTCGAGGAGATGTCCGCCGCGCAGTGGGAATCCTTGTGCGACGGCTGCGGCAAATGCTGCCTGGCAAAACTCGAGGACGAGGATACGGGGGATATCTACTTCACCTCCGTCGGCTGCCGCCTGTTCGACGCCGGCACATGCCGCTGTACAGACTACGCCCACCGGCTGGAGAAGGTAGATGACTGCGTGCGGCTAACGCCGCAGAATGTGCGTGCCATCCCGTGGCTGCCATCGACTTGCGCCTATCGCCTCGTGGCCGAGGGGCAGGATCTCGCCTGGTGGCATCCACTCGTCTCGGGCCGTGGCGAGACCGTGCATGAGGCCGGAATTTCGGTGCGTGGCCGGGTGACGGCGAACGAGCGCGATCTTGCCGAGCCCGAGGACTACTTCGACCATCTGGTCGCCGACGAGCCCTGACCTCCTGCCAGTTTCACGAAAATACTCTTTCCTATCAACCGGTTGTTTCATGAACGGCGGATGAACGGAAGGTTCCGCTCCCGTTCAGCCCGGCTGGCGCATCTTCGCCCCATCGCTTCGGCGACCGAGTTTGAGACGAAGCCCACAGCAACGGAGAGCCCCCATGGCAAACTTCCTCAAGACCGCAGCCCTTTCCGCCCTCATCGGCCTCGGCGTCCTGAGCGCCGCGCCGGCCTCCGCCCAATCGGGCGTCTATCTCGGCCTCGGCGGCGGCCATCACGGTCCGAGCGTCGGCGTCTGGTTCGGCGACAGCGGCCATTCCTATCGCCGCCACGATCGCCGCTGGGACGATCGCAGTCACGACCGCCGCTGGGAGCATCGCCGCGGCTGCTCGGCCGAGCGGGCCCTGAACAAGGCCGAACGCATGGGCATCCGCCGCGCCCGCATCTTCGACATCGACCGCAACTCGATCGACATCCGCGGCCGAAAGTATGGCGAGCGCGTGCGCGTTTCCTTCGCCCGGGCGCCTGGCTGCCCGCTGATCTACTGACCGGCCGATCGGCTTGATGACAAAGGCCGGAGGGGCGACCCTCCGGCCTTTGCGTTGTCTATGTGGAAAAAGGCCTACGGCCTCAGTTCGAAGGTAACGTTGACGTCGACGCGATAGGCGTTTTCGCCGGCCTCGACCGGGACGCTCGCCGCTACCGCATCGCGCGCTTTCATGGCGTAGGGCATGGGCTGCGGCATGAAACTCTGCTCCGATATCTCGATCACCAGGCCGAGGCCGACGCCGGCTGCTTCGGCAAGCGTCTTCGCCTTCGCCATTGCATCCTCAACCGCCTTGATGCGCGCCTGCGTCAGCGCGGTCGACGGGTCGTCATTGGTGAAGGATATGCCGCCGCCCTGATTGACGCCCAGCGTCACGGCCTTGTCGAGCACGGCGCCGAGCTTGGCGATGTCGCGCAGGCGCACGGTCAGCGTGTTGTTGACTTCGTAGCCGGTGATCTTCGGCGGCTGGCCGGGAGTGTCCGAGGAGGGATAGGCATAGACCGGGGAGATCGAGAAATTGGAGGTCTGCAAGTCGCGCTCCGCGATGCCTTCCGCCTTCATCGCCGCGGTCACCTCGACCATCGCGGCGTTGGCCGCGTCGAGGGCAGCTCGCGCGGTCTCGGCCTGGCGCATGACGCCGAGCGTCAGCACCGCCATATCGGGCCGCATGGCCGATTCGCCCTGGCCGGTCACGACGATGCGGGGCGTGCGCGGCGCATCCTGGGCGAGTGCGGCCGTGTGGGCAAAGGCCGGCAGGGCAAGTGCGGCCAACGCCGCCCTGAGCGTGTATTTCGTCATCGATGTCTCCGTGGTCGTGTCCTGCCCCTTCGGCAACCGCTCTTCGCTCGGCTCTGAGGCAAATCTGCGGCGTGGCGCTACCCGCGCTTGTGCGAAGCGGCAAAAGCCACTAATCCAGCCGCCGTGGGGCCTGTAGCTCAATGGTTAGAGCCGGCGGCTCATAACCGCTTGGTTGGGGGTTCGAGTCCCTCCGGGCCCACCAAAATCCAGATGTCCGACCCGGACACATAACTCACGGCAGTTCGCTTTCGCTCACGCGTCCGACAATGCGGGCGAAAGCCGGGGCCGCGGTCGCGGCCTGGTTCCGGCTCGTGGATGCGCCTTTCGCCTCCACCGATGTGTATTCGTCCAGCCCGCCGCGGCGGCGCGAAAACCTCGTCGTTCCCGTGCCTATCCTGCGGCGCCGGCGGTCAGTCCGGCCTCGAGCGCTGAGAGGATGCGGTCGACATCGCCCGCGGTGATGACTAGCGGCGGCGAGATGATGACGTTTGCGCCGGAAGTGCGGATCATCACGCCCGCCTCGTAGGCCACGTCCTGCACCCGCTGGACCACGTCCTTGGATGCAGCCGTCTTCTTCGCCCGGTCTGACACGAGTTCGAGCGCGCACATGAGACCCTTGCCGCGCACGTCTCCGACCAGATCATGCCTCTGCTTCAGCCCGCGCAGTCCCGCGAACAACTCGTTGCCGCGCGCGGCCGCGTTTGCGGCGACGTCCAGGCGCCTGGTTTCCTTCAGCGTCGCCAGCGCCGCCGCGGCACCCACCGGATGGCCGGAATAGGTGTAGCCGTGGCCGATCGATCCAAACGCGGTCCTGTCTGCCTCGAACGCCTCGGCGACTTTCTCGGCGATCATCACCGCGCCGAAGGGATAGTAGCCGTTGGTGATCGCCTTGGCGGTCGCCATCAGGTCGGGCTTCACCCCCCACAGGCGCGAGCCGCTCCAGGCGCCGGTGCGGCCGAAGGCGGTGATCACCTCGTCGGCGATCAGCAAAATGCCGTGCCTGTCGCAGATGGCGCGCATCATCGGCATGAAGGTCTCGTGCGGCACCATGACCCCGCCGGCGCCGAGCACCGGCTCCATGATCAGGGCGGCGATGGTGTCGGCGGACTGGAAGGCGATCTCGTCCTCGAACTGCCGGGCGATGGCGGCCGCGATCTCCTGCGGATCGTCGGTGCCGAACGGGTTGCGGTAGGGGTAGGGGGCGGCGAGGTGGAACACACCCGGCAGCAGCGGCTCATAGTTGCGGCGGAAATTGGAATTGCCGTTGACCGAGGCGCCGCCGAAATGGGTGCCGTGATAGCCCTTCTTCAGAGCCACGAATTTCGTCCGCTCGGGCTGGCCGTTCACCTTGTGATACTGGCGGGCAAGCCGCAGGCAGGTTTCCACCGAATCCGAACCGCCCGAGGTGAAGAAGGCGCGGCTGAGCCCGTCCGGCCTGAACCACTCGGCCAGTTCGTAGGCCAGTTCGATCAGCGGCGGGTTGGTGGTGCCGCGAAAGGCCGAGTAATAGGGCAGGTCGTCGAGCTGGTCGCGGATCGCCTGCTTGATCGGATCGCAGGAATAGCCGAGGTTGACGTTCCAAAGGCCGCCGACGGCGTCCAGCACCGTCTTGCCGTCGATGTCGGTGATTTCCACGCCGGAGGCTGCCTTGACGATGCGCGGCGGCTTGGCCCGCATTTCGGCAGGGTGCGCCATCGGGTGCCAGACTTGACGGGCGTTGTTCTCGGTGAGGAAATTCGTTTCGCGCATGGCGAGATCCTTTTCGTTCAAAGTCCAAGCATGGAAAGGGCGCGGGCGTAGCCGTCGGCCGGGCGGGTCACGTCGAAATGGACGTTGAGCAGGTTGACGGCGGCGGCGCCCTCGATGTTCTTCAACTGGTCGTCGACGAAGACGCAGGCGTCGCGCGGCAGGCCGAGTTCGGCGATCACGAGTTCGTAGGCGCGGGGATCCGGTTTCAGAATGCCGGTGTAGGTGGCGTCGACGATGACGTCGAACATGCCGATGAGCGGGAAGCGCCGGCGGAACTCGACGCCGTAGAACAGGTCGAGTTCGTTCGACAGGATGGCGAGCTTCAGGCCGGCGGCCTTCGCCCGGGTTATGGCGTCGCGTGCCTCCGGCCGCAGCACCAGATCGGGTTCGGCACCGCGCGCGCGCTGGACGAAGGTCTTCATGTCCGTCCAGTCTTCGCCGACCAGCCGGCCCACCTCGGCGGTCCGGGTCATCCAGTAGTCGCGTTCGGTGATCTCGCGTCGCTGCATCGACGCCCAGAGCGGATCGTTCGCCGTGTCGAACGGGCCAAGCCAGGTTAGCGTGCCCGGCGCGAGGCCCAGCGCCCGTTCGGTGATGTCATGGGTCTCGAACAGGGTGCGGGTGACAACTCCGCCGAAATCGAGAATGAGCGCGCGGTCTGCGGTCATGGCCGGCCCTGCGGGACGATGCCACGTGTCACCCAGTCATCGAATATGGCGAGGGCCGCGGCGGAGAAGCCGGGCGAGTTGATGTGGTCGTCGACCTCATGCAGTTCGACGAAATCGGGCAGGACCGGACGCATCGCCTGGACGAAAGCCTTGAGACCCTCCGGATCGTGCAGCGGCTCGCCCGGCCGGTCCCATTCCTGGATGCCGGCGAGCGGCAGCAGGAAAGCGACCGGACCCTGCGCGCCGGCAAGCTTCTCGCCGATCAGCGCCGCCGTTGCCCGGCGCCCGTCCGGCGAGGTGGTGACCGACCCGATCAGGCGGTTGTGGGCGTGGTATGGCCGGTCGACCAGCAACGGCGGCCGCGGCTGCCAGGCCGGAAGGTCGACCATGTCGATCGCGCCGGGCGCGACGATCTGCGGCGTTCCGGTGCGGCCGGCGTTTTCCATGCGGTCGGGACCGGAGGTCACCACCGTGCCGTTCTGGTGATTGACGACTTCCTGCAAGCAGAAATCGAACACCGCGGCAAAGCCCTTTTGTGCGGCGATCGCCTCGAAGGCCCGTCCGCCCATGCCGGTCGAATGAAACACGGCCACTTCGTAGCCGCGCTTCTCGAGCTCTGGCTTCAGGGTCTTCATGTATCTGAGACAGGAAGAGCCGAGCGAGGTCATGCCGATCAAGGGCCGATCCGCTGCGGGTTTCAGGCCGGAGCGCACGGCGCCGACGACTGCTCCGCAGGCCTGCGACAGCACGGATCGGCAGATTTCATTCAGACCGTAGAGACCGCCGGCCCACAGGATCATCATCAGGTCCGGGGCGATCCGCTCCGCCGGGACGAGGTGCGAATAGGCAATTGTCGAGACCACGAATTTGGGGACGCCGAGGGGCAGGGCCGCGGCAACGTCGAGTGCCAGGTCGGTGCCCATCGAGCCGCCGAGGATGATGACGCCGTCGGCCTGTCCGGCGACGTGCAGATCGACGGCGAGAGCGGCGGCCCCTTTCGACATGAGCGCCATGGCGGAGTTCTCGTCGCCGCTGGCGATAATCGCCTCGATCGAGGTTCCTGCGGATCTGGCGATGTCGTGCCGGGAATAGTCCGGCCTGTAAGGCGGGTCGGCGAGAACGCTGACGTCGGCCATGACCGGGACCGCGCCGGCGTCGCGAATGATCCCCGCCATGAACTGGAGTTCGTCGGATTTGGTGTCGCCTGTCCCGATGACGAGTATGCGGGGCAGGCGGGCCGGTGCCGTCGCGCGCGTGGCCGTGGTCATTCAGCCGTTCCTTTCGTTTTGCACTGTCGTTCCCCGGGGTTTTTCCGACCCGTAGTATTTTTCGGAAAGGCGGCCTGCACTTTCCCGGACCATCGCGCCGAAAGCGTTGATTGTCGCATCGTCGGTGCGCGCCACCGGGGCCGCGATTGCGATCGCGCCGATGGGGAGACCGGCGGGCGACAGAACCGGCGCCGCCGTGCTGACGACGCCGCTTTCGAAGCTCTGATCGCCGATCGAAAAGCCGCGCGCGAGCGTCTCGTCGAGCAGTCGCCGGACCAGTGCCGGGTCCGTCGCCGTATGCGGAGTGAACGCCTCCAGGGGGCGCGACAGGGCCGCATCGATCTGCTGCTCAGTGCAGAAGGCAAGATAGGCGAGCCCCGAAGCAGTGGCGTGAAAGGGCAGGGGAGAACCTATCTCGACGATGACCCTATGGGCGCGTGGGGAATCCTCGACATGGATCGTCGACAGCCGCCCCGCCGACATCTCCGAGAGATGGACGGTCTCCTGCGAGGCCTCGGCGAGTTCTTTCACGAAGGGAATGGCGATCCGCAGGAACGGGTACCGCGCCTCGCGAATGCGCGCCAGTCGCATCGGAGCCGATCCGATCCGGTATTTGCGCGTTTGCGCATCCTGTTCGACGAAGCCGTGCTTTTCCAGCTCGACGAGCATGCGCCGGGTCGTCGCCTTGTCGAGCCCGCACAGGCGCGCGATGTCGGTCAATCCGGGTTCGGCGTTCAACTGGGAAAGGCAGTCCAGCACGGACAGCGCTTTTCCGACAGTGCTCATGCAGCTCCTCTCCAGTTTCGCCCGATCGTGCCGCCAGCCTCGCGTGAGCCACCGTCGCGGCTGCCAGACACCTCACGGACCCACAGTGCCGAACGCCTCACTCTCATTGACAGGCGCGCGGGAGGATTGCAAGTCTATATTTGAAGTCATGGTTCATTATGTGATCCAATCGTCGCGCTGCAATTGAAGCGATAATCGCAAGGGGGAGAGCGCGGTCAGCGGCGGAGGCGCGAGGTCGCTGCGCTGAATGTCGAGCGCATTCAAGCGTCATTCTGTGATACGAGCATCACGGACGATCCTGACGACGAAGGAAGAAGCGGTATGACCAGTGCCGACCGCGTTACCAGCGAGCACCGCTCGTTGGCGATCGGGCTGCTGCGCGCCCGCGAAGCGGTGATGAGCCACTTCCGGCCGATGCTGGCGGCCCATGATGTGACCGAGCAGCAGTGGCGCGTCATCCGTGCACTGGCCGAGTCGGGGACGCTGGACGCCACGGAAGTTGCGGAGACGGCCTTCATTCTGGCGCCCAGCCTTACCCGAATGATCCGCTCGCTGGAGGATCGCTCCTTTGTCACCAGGCGCAGGGACGAAGCCGACGGGCGCCGGGTTTTGCTGGAACTCGCGCCGGCAGGCCGCGCCATGATCGAGGAAGTCATGGCGGACAGCCGGCGGATCTATGCGGATATCTATGCGCGGTTCGGGGAGGAGCGTGTCGAGGAACTGCTGGACATGCTCGACGACCTTGCCGCGCTCAAGCGCAATGGCCAGCCGCGCGAGTGACCGCTGGAGTCGGGCGGCTTCGGTACGCGCCGCTCGTCGGGACTTCTATTCGAAGAACAGGCTGACCGTACCGTACCGCCCGAAATCGCCGACGATGGTGTCGCCGTGCCGTGCCTCGATGGGCCTGATGAAGGAGCCGGCGAGCACGATCTGGCCCGATTCGATGCCCTGGCCGTATTGAGCCAGACGGTTGGCAAGCCAGGCAATGCCGCGGGCCGGCTGGTTGAGGACGCCGGCCCCAAGGCCCGTTTCCTCGACCTCGGCGTTGCGGCTGACGATCGCTCCCATCCATCGCATGTCGATCTCGTCGGGCCGCATGGCCCGGCCACCGGTGACGATACCGGCATTAGCGGCATTGTCGGAGATCGTGTCGTGGACCGTGCGGGCCTTCCCGGTCTCCGGGTCGACGCGCAGGATGCGGGTATCGAGGATTTCGAGCGCCGGCGTCACATAGTCCGTCGCGTTCAACACATCGAAGACGGTGACGCCGGGGCCCTTCAGCGGCGCCTTCATGACGAAGGCGATCTCGGCCTCGATGCGGGGCTGGATGAAGCGATTTCCAGGCACAGTCGCGCCGTTTTCGAAAACCATGTCGTCGAACAGGACACCGGAATCCGGAATGTCGATGTTCAGCGCATATTGCATGGCCTTGGAGGTCAGCCCGATCTTCCAGCCGATCACCCTGCGTCCGGCGGCGATCTTCCTTCGCACCCAGGCGGCCTGTATGGCATAGGCGTCATCCATGCCGATCTCGGGATATTGCAGCGACAGGAGCCCGATCTGGACGCGGGTGCGCTCGGCTTCGTCGAGACGGGCCGCTGCGGCATCGATCTGGTCTTTGGTCAGCATGGCTCAAACCTCGTCCGCGATCGAGTTGCGCAAGGTGCCGATGCCCTCGGCCTCGACTTCCACACTATCGCCGGGCTTCAACCAGATCGGCGGATCGAAGCGGGCGCCGGCGCCGGTCGGGGTGCCGGTGACGATCATGTCGCCCGGCACCAGCGTGGTGAAGGTCGAGATGTAGCCGATGATCTTGCGGAACGGAAAGATCATCCGGCCTGTGCGGTCGCTCTGGCGGATCTCGCCGTTGACACGGGTCTCCAGTTTGATGTCGGCAAGCTGGCTCTCGTCCGTGTAGGGGACGAGCCAGGGGCCGATGGATCCCGAGCGGTCGAAGTTCTTGCCCTGGGTGACGTTGAACTTGGCGTGGCGAACCCAATCGCGGATCGTGCCTTCATTGCACAGAGACAAAGCGGCGACGTGGTCGAGCGCCTGTGCCTCGGGAATGCGCCGGCCGCCCTTACTGATGACGATGACGATCTCCCCCTCATAGTCGAGCTGTAGGCTTTCAGGCGGCCGGATAAGCGGCTGGTCGTGTCCAGTGAAAGAGCGCGGGAAGCGCACGAAGAGCGACGGATTGGCGGGGGCGGCCTGGCCGTCCTTGTATTCCTCGTTGCGGTCCGGGAAGTTGACGCCGACGCAGATGATCTTTTCCGGCGCCGGGATCGGTATTTCGAAGGTGATTTCGGACAGCGGCATATCGGCGGGGAGGGCCGTGCCTTCCTCCGAAAGCGAGAGGAGGGCGCCCGCCTCGATCACGTCGCGCAGGCTCTGCCACTGCGGATGGCGCTTCGAGAGATCGACCACTCCGTCGTCCATGACGACACCGTATTTCAGGCTACCCCCGTGGCGGAAACTCAGAAGCCCGGGCCTCGTCGACATGTCTATTCCTCCGGCGGTGGCCTAGGGCGCGATGATCGGCTGCGACTTCAGGTCCGAGGCGCGCACCGGCGTATCGGCAAAGACGCTGCCGTTCTCGAACCATGAGCGCGGCGCGGGCGCGCCCCAGAGCGTCTGGCGCTGCGGGTCCTTCAGATCCCACTTGATCGGTTCGAGATCGGGGTCGACCGTCTGGTAGTCCGAGCAGTAGATTTCGATGCGGTGCCCGTCCGGATCGAGGACGTAGAGGAAGAAGGCGTTCGAGATGCCGTGGCGGCCGGGGCCGCGCTCGATGTGGGAGACCCAGCCGGTCGTGGACATCAGGTCGAGCAGGTCGATGATGTTGAGCGGCGTCGGCACCCAGAACGCGGTGTGGTGCAGGCGCGGGCCGGTGCCGTTGGTGAAAGCGATGTCGTGCACGCCGCCCTTGCGATGGGTCCAGGCGGCCCAGAGGCGTCCGGTCTCGTCGTCCTCGGTGTATTCGGTCACTCGGAACCCGATTTCGTTGTAGAAGGCGACGCTCTCGTCGACATTCGACGAGAAGCAGTTGAAATGGTCGATGCGCAGAGGTTTGACGCCCCGGTAGAGGGCATATTTCTGGTGGATCGGCGGCAGCCGGTCCATTCTCGAATAGAATTCCAACGGAATTCCGTGCGGGTCGCGGGTGCGGAAGGTGCGCGACTGGTAGGGACGTTCGACCCATTGCACCGGCAGCCCCTTGCCTTCGAAGAAGCGTGCCGCCTTGTCGAGTTCCGTTTCGTCATAAACCTTGAAGCCGAGGTCACGGGCTTCCGACTTGTCCGATTTCCTCAGTACGACGCAGTGATGTCCGCGTTCCTCCATCGCCCGAAGAAAGATCGCGTCGGAGGTCTCGTCGGTCACCTGCAGGCCGAGCGTGTCGACATAGAACGCGCGCGACCTGGCGAGATCGCGGACGCCGAATTCGACGTGGCTGAGGCGCACGATGTTGAACGGCGGATAAAGATTGGGTGGGGGCAGTGCCATGGGTCTTCCTCCTGCCCGTCCCTCCGCGGAGACAGGCGTGTTCGTCGTACGCGGCTCAGCCGCCCAGCTTCTGGATGGCGTGGGCCTTCGTGGCGAAGGCGACGTTCTTCGTCTCCATGTAGAAATCGAAGGACCAGTCGCCGCCGTCGCGGCCGATGCCGGAATTCTTGACGCCGCCGAAGGGCGTCGGCAGGTGGCGGACGTTTTCAGAATTCACCCAGATCATGCCCGCGTCGAGCTGATCGGTGAAGCGGAAGGCGCGGGTGACGTCGGTGGTCCAGAGATAGCCGGTCAGGCCGTACTGGACGTCGTTGGCCAGCGAGAGGGCCTCGGCTTCATCCTTGAACGGGATCGCGGCGAGCACCGGTCCGAAAATCTCCTCCTGGGCGATGCGCATGCGGTTGTCGACGCCGGTGAAGAGCGTCGGCGAGACATAGCATCCGCCACCCGGACCGTTGAATTTCCCGCCGCCTGCGGCAAGGGTTGCTCCCTCGGCCTCGCCGATGGCGATATAGTCGAGAACCTTCGCCTCATGCACCGGATGGATCAGCGGGCCGACGACCGTTTCCGGATCGAGCGGATGGCCGATCTTGATGCGTTTGGCCTTCTCGGCGACCAGAGCGGTGAATGCGTCGTAGATGCCCGCCTCGACCAGGAGTCGCGAGGACGACGTGCAGCGCTCGCCGTTGAGCGAATAGATCATGAATACGGCCGCGTCGGCGGCCCGCTCCAGATCGGCGTCGGCGAAGACGATGACGGGGTTCTTTCCGCCGAGTTCGAAATGGACGCGTTTCAGGGTATCCGCGCCCTGCTTCATGATCATCGAGCCGGTGCGGCTTTCGCCGACGAAGCCGATAGCCTTGATCAGCGGATGCTCGGTCAGCGCCTTGCCGGCTTCCTCGCCGAAGCCGTTGACGAGGTTCCACACGCCCTTGGGCAGGCCGGCCTCCTCGGCGATCTCGACCAGCAGGCGTGCGGTGAGCGGCGAGAACTCGGCGGGTTTGTGGACGATGGTGCAGCCGGCGGCCAGTGCCGGCGCAATTTTCCAGGTGGACAGCATGAAGGGCGTGTTCCACGGAGTAATGACGCCCACCGGTCCTATCGGCGTGCGGGTGGTGAGATTGACCTGGCCGTCGGCGCGCAAAGCCCTGCCGTCGCGCGCTTCGGGCGCACGGTCGGCGAAGAAGCGGAAGTTCTCGGCGCCGCGGAGCGCCGCCTTGGCCATGAACTTCAACGATTGCCCGGTGTCCATGCATTCGACGAAGGCGATCTCCTCGGCCCGTTCGACGATCGCGTCGGCGATCCTGTGGAGCAGCTTCTTGCGCGCGGTGCCGTCCATGGCAGCCCAGGCCGGGAATGCGGCCCTGGCGGCCCTGGCAGCGCGGTCGATGTCCTGGGCCTTGCCGCGGGCGATCGTTGCCAGCGGTTTAAGGTCGACCGGCGATATGGTTTCGAAGGCGGACCCGTCGGCCGCGGCGACGTCCTTTCCTTCAATGCGGTTCAGGACGCCGTCGTTCCTGAAGCGGGCAAGATAGGCTTGTGCCTTGACGATGTTTTCCTGAAGGGCGGACATGCGACGATCCTCGGCTCTATCCAATGCGATGCAGGGCAGTCGCGTTCATCGTCCGCGCAGGCGCGGATGAATGGCGTTCTTCTTCCAGCTCATCTCCGCGTCGATTTCGCGGATTTCCAGCGACAGGGCGAAATGGGGGGTCTCGAAGAGCGGGGCGAGGGCGGCGCTCGCCGCCGCGAACAGAGCCTCGCCGGCGCGCTTCCTGTCTTCGACGCTGCGTCCGGCACCGATGCGGAAGTTGAGGTCGATGAAGCCGTTTTCAGGATGGCGGTCGGCGATGGCGAAGTGGTCGGCCCTTAGCGCCCTGACGCGGACGGCTCCGACCTCAAACAGTCCGGTCGCCAGGATCGCGTCGAGCAAGGTGTCGCACAGGCCGTCCATATCGGCGCGAGCCTCGAGATTGGCCGAGTATTCGACGGTCAGATGGGGCATGCGTCCTCCCGGCAGCTTATATACTTAACATGTTAAATATATCGTGACCTGTCAAGGGGCCTGAATCTCGTCGCGCGCTATCGAAGTGAGCGGCGGAACGCATCGCATGAATTGCAGCACGTCTTGAACGCGGCCGGTGGAAAAGTAGTTGTCGCGCATGGTGCGAGAGGCTTGCGCGGTGTTTCATCATACGTATGATGTATCGATGTTGATGCGCACCCGCCATCAGGACACGGTCGACAGGATCGCCGGTTGGATCGTCGGAGGACGGTTCGCGGGACGTCCCGCATTGCCGACCGAGGAAGAAATCGGCGGCGAACTGGGCGTCAGCCGCACCGTCGTGCGCGAAGCCATGCGCACGCTGGTGGCGAAGGGGATGGTCGAGGTGCGCCGACGCCACGGCACAACGATCAGGCCGGTCGACGCCTGGAGCCTTTTTGATCCGCAGGTTGTCGCCTGGCGGGTGACGGGCGGACTGACACGCGAGTTCGTCGACGATTTGATCCATTTCCGCCTCGGCATCGAGCCGCACGCTGCGGCCCTTGCTGCGCGCAATCCCCGGTTCAGCCCCGATGCTCTCGAGGACGCGTACCGGCGAATGTCCGCCGCCGTAGACGGAAACGGCGACTATCACTCGGCCGACCTCGACTTCCACGAGGCGATCATCGTCGGGTCGAACAACCAGTTCCTGCGCCAGCTCGTGCCGCTGATCGCCAACACGCTGAGCGTCTCGTTCAAACTGTCGGTCATCAGCATGGAGACCGCGCGAGGCTCTCTGCCCATGCATCGCGACGTGGCCGACGCGATCATCGCCCGCGAACCGGAGAGGGCGCACGACGCACTTGCAAAACTCATCGAAGCGGCACGCGAGGACATCCTCGGAGTGCTGCCGGACATGCTCTGGGAGGAGCGAAGAGATGGCGAGAGGAATAGACTACCTGTTCAAGGGCCTTGAAGGCCTGCTGGTGGTGCTGCTTGCCGGAATGGCCATCATGGTCTTCGGCAATGTCGTTCTGCGCTACGGTTTCAACTCCGGCATCCTCGTGTCCGAGGAGATGGCGCGCTATTTCTTCGTCTGGCTGACCTTCATCGGCGCGGTGGTGACCTTCCGCGAGAATGCCCATCTCGGTGTCGAGACGCTGGTCCAGCGCTTTGGCCGGGGCGGCCGGCTGCTGTGCATGGTGCTCAGCGACCTGATCATTCTGCTCTGCATGGCGGCGTTCTTCTGGGGAACCTGGAAACAATATCCGATCAATGCGTCGATGACCGCGCCGGTGATCGGCATCCGCATGAACTGGATCTACGGCATTGGTTTCTTCACCAGCGTCGGGATCGGCCTGATGGTCGCAATACGTCTCTTCCGTGCGCTGATGGGAGCCGTGACCGAGGAGGAGATCAAGGCCTTCGCAGGCGAGGGGGCCGAGGCGGCTGCCATCCGGGAGCGCGCGGAATGACCATCGTCGTCTTCCTGGCCTCGCTCCTCGGTGCGATGGCAATCGGCGTGCCGGTGGCCTTCGCGCTGATCTTCTGCGGCATTGCGCTGATGACCTATGGCGGGATCTTCGACACGCAGATCGTGTCGCAGCGCATGATCTCGGGCGCCGACACGTTTACTCTGCTGGCCATCCCCTTCTTCCTGCTCGCGGGCGAAATCATGAACGCGGGCGGGCTTTCGCGCCGAATCGTCGAGTTCGCGATTGCCTGCGTCGGGCACATCCGCGGCGGCCTCGGGCTCGTCGCCGTGGTGGCGGCGGTGATCATGGCCTCGATCTCCGGCTCGGCGGCGGCGGACACGGCGGCGCTCGCCGCGATCCTGATCCCCATGATGCGCGACGCCGGCTACAACGTGCCTCGCGCCTCGGGCCTGATGGCGGCTGGCGGCATCATCGCACCGGTCATCCCGCCTTCGATCGCCTACATCATCTTCGGCGTTGCCGCCAACGTCTCGATCACGCAGCTCTTCATCGGCGGCATCGTGCCGGGACTGATGATGGCGCTTTCGCTCGTGGTCGTCTGGCTGTTCCTGGCGAAGAAGGAAAACGTTGCGGTGCTGCCGCGCCAGCCGATGGCGGTGAAGCTGAAAGCGACCGGACGCGCCGGCTGGGCACTGTTCATGCCGGTCATCGTCCTGGGCGGAATTCGCTTCGGCGTCTTCACGCCCACTGAAGCGGCCGTGGTGGCGGCGGTCTACGCGCTCTTCGTCGGCATGGTGATCTACCGCGAACTCAAGATCAGCGACCTTTATGGGGTTTTCCTCACCGCCGCAAAGACGACCGCGGTGGTGATGTTCCTCGTCGCGGCCGCGCTGGTCTCGGCCTGGCTCATCACCTCGGCCAACATCCCAGCGGAAATCGGCGACATCATCCAGCCGCTGGTCGATCGACCGACGCTGCTCCTCGCCGTCATCATGTTGCTGGTGCTGGTCGTCGGCACCGCGCTCGACCTGGCACCGACGATCCTGATCCTGACGCCGGTGCTGATGCCGATCATTCGCGAAGCCGGCATCGATCCGGTCTATTTCGGCGTCCTGTTCGTCATGAACTGCTGCATCGGCCTGCTCACCCCGCCGGTCGGCGTGGTACTCAACGTTGTCAGCGGCGTCGCCAAGGTGCCGCTCGGCCAGGTCATCACGGGCGTCTGGCCGTTCCTTTTGGCCCAGATTGCCGTGCTGTTCCTGCTCGTCCTGTTTCCAGAGCTCGTCCTCGTACCGCTCAACTGGCTGCGTTAGCCATGGAGCGCCGCGGGTCCATCGAGAAAAGCCTATCCGTCAGTGTCAACCAGGGAGGAATGAAATGAAATCGACAATACTCAAGGTCGCGGCTCTCGCGCTCGGCGCGTCGGTCTTCGCCGGATCGGCGTCGGCCGAATTCCAGGATCGCACCATCCGCGTGTCCAACGGCGTCGCCGAGACGCATCCGGTCGGAAACGGCGTCAAGGCGATGGCGGAGTGCCTGACCGAGAAATCGGGCGGCAAGTTCAAGCTCAACGCCTTCTGGAGCGGCGCGCTTGGCGGCGACCTCGACGCCACGCAGGCACTTCGTTCCGGCACGCAGGAGATGGTGGTCACCTCGAGCTCGCCGCTGGTTGGCATCCTGCCGGCGCTCGGCGTGTTCGACTTGCCGTTCCTGTTCGCCAACGAGAAGGAGGCCGATACCATTCTCGACGGCGAGTTCGGCAAATATATCTCCGACATGATGCCGGGGGTCGGCCTCGTCAATCTCGCCTACTGGGAGAACGGCTTCCGCAACCTCACCAATTCGCAGCGGCCGGTCGCCGGGGTGGACGACATCAAGGGTCTGAAGGTGCGGGTGATGCAGAACAACATCTTCCTGGACTCATTCCTCAATCTCGGCGCCAACGCGGTGCCGATGGCCTTTGGCGAGGTGTTCACGGCGCTCGAGACCGGCGCCATCGACGGGCAGGAGAATCCGGTCGTGACGATCGACACGTCCAAGTTCTCGGAGGTACAGAAGCATCTGACGATGTCGCGGCATGCCTACACGCCGTTCATGGTGCTCTACTCCAAGCCGCTGTGGGACCAGCTCGCCGCGGACGAACAGGCGGCGCTGCAGGAATGCGCGGTCGTCGGCCGTGACGTGCAGCGCAAGGCGAGCCGCGATCTCGGCGCCAAGTCGCTCGAGAACGTCAAGGCCGCGGGCATGGAGGTCGTCGAACTCACGCCTGAGGCCCAGGCAGCGATGCGCGAGGCGGTCAAGCCGGTCTACGAAAAGCACGCTGCGACGATCGGCCAGGAGGTCGTCGACAAGATGATGGCGGAACTGAAGAAGATGCGCGGCGAGTAACCGGCCGAGCATCGACATCGCGGGCGGCGGTCCGAGCCGCCGCCCGCTCCCTGTCCGATCCGAAGCGAACGCAACTCCCGTGAAAATCACATCGATCGAAACCATTCGGCTCGCCGAATTCGCGAACCTCGTCTGGGTGCGGCTGCACACCGACGAAGGGTTGGTCGGACTGGGCGAAACCTTCATGGGGGCGGCGGCCGTCGAGGCCTACCTGCATGAAACCGTCGCGCCGAGGATCATCGGCCGCGATCCGCTGCAGATCGAAGCCATCAATCGGGATCTCGTCGGCTATCTCGGCTGGCGCGGCGCTGGCGTCGAGACGCGTGGCAATTCGGCGGTGGACATCGCGCTATGGGATCTGTTCGGCAAGGCGCTCGGCGTTCCGGTCAGCGTGGCGCTCGGCGGGCGTAGTCGCGACACGGTGCGCACCTACAATACCTGCGCCGGCTACCGCTATGTGCGCGACGCGCGCGCCCAGGCCGTCGCCAACTGGGGCGTCGGCCAGAGCGAGGGGCCGTACGAAGACCTCGACGCCTTCCTCAACGATGCCGGGGACCTGGCGCAGTCGCTGCTGGAGCAGGGCATCACCGGCATGAAGATCTGGCCGTTCGACATCGCGGCCGAGCGGACCGGTGGCCTCGACATCTCGGCCGACGAGTTGCGCACGGCGCTCAAACCGTTCGAGAAAATCCGCAAGGCCGTGGGCGACCGGATGGACATCATGGTCGAGTTCCACTCGCTGTGGAAGCTGCCGGCCGCGCAGCGTATCGCGCGTGCGCTGGCCGACTACGACACATACTGGCATGAAGATCCGGTGCGGATGGATTCGCTGGAAACGCTGAAGGCTTACGCTCCGCATTCCCGCGCCATGATCTGCGCGTCGGAAACGCTCGCCTATCCCCACGCCTTCCGCGATTATCTGGCGACCGGCGTCGCGGGAGTGGCGATGCTCGACCTGTCGTGGTGCGGCGGCCTGTCGGAAGCGCGCAAGATCGCCGGCATGGCCGAAGCCTGCCAGATCCCGGTCGCGCCGCACGATTGCACCGGGCCGGTCGTGTTCATGGCGTCCTGCCATTTCTCGCTGCACGCGCGCAATACGCTGATCCAGGAGTCGGTGCGGGCTTTTTATACCGGCTGGTACAACGAACTGGTGACCGAACTGCCGAAAATCGCGGACGGGCAGATACGCCTTGCCGAAGCGCCCGGCCTCGGCCTCGAACTCCTGCCCGACATCCTGAATCGGCCGGACGCCATCGTGCGGGTGAGCGACGCGGCATGACGGAGGCATCGGCAGTGGTGGTCCCACGACGGGGCGATCCGGCCCGAGGGACGGGGACGGCCCGCCTCGGCATCCTCATCATGCTCCTCGGCATGCTGCTCTTCTCGTTGAACGACGTGATGGGCAAGTGGCTGGTCGCTACCTATTCGGTCGGCCAGGTGCTCCTGATCCGCAGCGCTGCGGCGATGCTGGTCCTGCTGCCTTTCCTGTGGCGCGACGGCATGAAGCCGCTCATCGCCGTCGAACGACCGGGCATGCAGGCGCTTCGCGTGGTGCTGTCGTCGGCAGAGGTCTACTGCTTCTATTTCGCCGTCATCACGCTTCCGCTGGCCGACGTGATGACCTACTGGCTCGCGGCGCCGATCTACGTCGCGGCGATGTCTCCCTTTCTGCTCGGGGAGCGCGTGGGCTGGCGACGCTGGCTGGCGATCCTGGTAGGCTTCGGCGGTGTCGTGATCGCGCTGGAACCCTCCGCCGCGACGCTTACCCCGCCGGCGATCGTCTCGATTCTCGGCTCGTTCTGCTTCGCCTTCATGATGCTGTCTGGCCGCGCGCTGCGCGGAACGCCTGACCGGACGCTGGTGTTCTGGCAGATTGTCGGCGCGGGCCTGTTCGGAGCCGTCACCGCACCGTTCGGCTGGGTGACGCCAAGCGCATTCGACCTGTCGCTGCTGGCGCTCCTCGGCGTCGTCGCCATGCTCGCCCATGTCTGCGTCAACCGCGCTCTCAAGCTCGCCGACGCCTCCGTCGTTGCGCCGTTCCAGTACACGCTTCTGTTCTGGGCGGTGGTTTTCGGTTTCCTCGTCTTCAGCGACGTTCCGCGCCCGGCAATGCTCGTGGGCGCCGCGATCATCGTGGCGGCCGGACTGTTCATCCTGTGGCGGGAGAAGAAGTCGGCAAAGCCGGCGCTCGATCGCACGGCCCCGGACTAGAGCAAGCGATTCGCCGGCTCGGATGAAATGCCGCCGATGCGGTGGCGTATTCGCCTCGAAAGTGATGCGCTGAACATCAGGAATGGACAAATTACCATCTATATGCAAAATCAGCATAACATAGTTCATGTCTCATCATTGAGGTCGAGGTGGATCGTTGATCACCGCAACTCAGCTTCGGGCGGCGCGAGCACTTCTCGGCGTCGACCAGCGACGGCTGGCCGAGCTATCCGGGCTTTCCGTGCCGACGATCCAGCGGATGGAAGCCAGTGATGGGACGATCCGCGGCAATGTCGATTCGCTGATGAAGCTGATCGCCGCGCTCGATGCCGCCGGCGTCGAGGTCATCGGCGAGGGGGCGGTCAGCCGGGCGAGCGGACGTGGCGTGCGGCTGAAGGCCGGTCAGGAAGACGGGGCGGGCCGCTCCGGCGAGTTGTTCGCCGCTGACACGGACAGGCGCGGCTGATGCAGGCGCTGATGATCCACCTGCCGCTGGTTGGGCTGCTGTTGGCGGCGGCGATCCTCGCCACGGCTCTCGCTCGCTCGGCGTCGGCGACGCCGGTTGTCTATGGACTCTGCGCTGCGGCATCCGCCGCCGGGCTCGGCGCCGCGGTCCTGTCGCTCGCCGGCGGCCTATCCTCGACGCCACTGGTCCTGCCGCTCGGCCTGCCGTGGATCGGCGCCCATTTCCGCATCGACGCGCTTGCCGCCTTCTTCCTCGTCGTCGTCAACCTCGGCGGAACGGCTGCCAGTGTCTACGGACTCGGCTACGGCCATCACGAAGATGCGCCGCACCGCGTCCTGCCGTTCTTTCCGGCCTTCCTCGCCGGCATGAACCTGGTGGTCATGGCCGATGACGCGTTCACATTCCTTCTGTCCTGGGAATTCATGTCACTGGCGTCGTGGGCGCTGGTGCTGGCGCACCATCGCGAGGCGGCGAACGCGCGGGCGGCCTATGTCTATCTGCTGATGGCCTCATTCGGCACGATGGCGCTGCTGCTCGACTTCGGGCTGCTGGCCGGGCCGGGGGGCGAATACGCCTTCGCGACGATCAGGGAGGCGGACCGCGCCCCGGCGATCGCGGCACTGGCGCTCGTTCTGATGCTGGTGGGCGCGGGTTCGAAGGCGGGCCTGGCGCCGCTGCATGTCTGGCTGCCGCTGGCGCATCCGGCCGCGCCGAGCCATGTCTCGGCGCTGATGAGCGGCGTCATGACCAAGGTCGCGATCTACGGCTTCATCCGCGTGGTCTTCGACCTGCTTGGGGAGCCGGCCTGGTGGTCGAGCGTGCTGCTGCTGGCGCTGGGTGGCGCCACCGCCGTGCTCGGCATCCTGCACGCGATGATGGAGACCGACCTCAAGCGGCTGCTCGCCTATTCGACGATCGAGAATATCGGCGTGATCTTCGCCGGCCTGGGCCTGGCGCTCGCCTTCGAGGCCAACGGAATGGGCTGGGCGGCCGCACTCGCACTCGCCGCCGCGCTGTTTCATGTCTTCAACCACAGCCTGTTCAAGAGCCTTCTGTTCTTCGGAGCGGGCGCGGTGCTGACCGCGACCGGCCAGCGCGACATGGACAGGCTCGGCGGGCTCATCCATCGCATGCCGGCGACCAGCCTCGCCTTCCTGGTCGGCTGCGTCGCAATCTCGGCCCTGCCGCCGTTCAACGGGTTCGTCTCGGAATGGATGATCTTCCAGGCCATCCTGCAGAGCCCGAACCTGTCCGGATGGGGCCTGAAGATCATGGTGCCGGCGGTGGGCGGGCTTCTGGCGCTCGCGGCCGCACTTGCCGCCGCCTGTTTCGTCAGGGCGTTCGGCGTGGTGTTCCTGGGCCGGCCCCGCTCGACGGTGGCCGAAGAGGCGCACGCGGTCGACCGCTTCTCGATCTCGGCGATGGCGGTTCTGGCGGCGCTGTGCCTCGTCGCGGGCATTGTGCCCGGCTTCGTCATCGACGGCCTCGCGCCCATCACGCAGGCGCTCGTCGGCGGATCGATGCCCAGCCAGACCGGCGACGCCTGGCTGTCGATCGTGCCGATCGCCGAGGGCCGCAGTTCCTATAACGGCCTGCTGGTCTTCGTCTTCATCGCAGTGTCCGCATGGCTGGCGGCCTACCTTGTCCACCGTTTCGCGTCGCACGAGCTTCGTCGCGGGCCGGCGTGGGATTGCGGCTTTCCGGAGCCGAGCCCCGCGACGCAATATACGGGCGGCAGTTTCGCGCAGCCGATCCGCCGCGTCTTCGGGACCATGGTCTTCCGGGCGCGCGAGACGGTGGAGATGCCGCCGCCGGGCAGCACCGAACCTGCGCGCCATAAGGTCCAGATGCGCGACCTGGTCTGGGACTGGCTGTTCGCGCCGATCGCCGGCGCCGTCGACGTCACGGCGGGCTATCTCAACCGGCTGCAGTTCCTGACGATCCGGCGCTACCTCAGCTTCGTTTTCCTCGCGCTGGTCGCGTTGCTCCTGGTGCTTGCGCTATGGACGTGATTCTCTCTTTCCTGATCCAGGCGGCGCAGATGGCCATTGTGCTGGCGCTGGCGCCGCTGCTGACCGGCTTCGTGCGCAAGGTCAAGTCCAGGCTGCTGCGGCGGCAGGGAGCGTCGGTATTCCAGCCCTACCGGGACCTGGCGCGGCTGCTGCGCAAGGAGGTGGTGCTGGCCGAGAATGCCTCATGGCTGTTCCGGGTCATCCCCTATCTGATCTTCGCCGCCACCTGGGTCGCTGCCGCCTTGGTGCCGACCTTCGCCGGCGGGCTGCTGTTTTCGTGGACGGCCGACCTGATCGCCATCATCGCGCTTCTCGGCAGCGCGCGCTTCTTCCTGGCGCTCGCCGGCATGGATGTCGGCACCAGCTTCGGCGGCATCGGCGCGTCGCGCGAGGTGATGATCGCCTCGCTGGCGGAACCGGCGATGCTGCTCACGGTGTTCGCGCTGGCGCTGGTCGCGGGATCGACCCAGCTCTCGACCGTGGCTGCGGTGCTGGCGACGCCGGAGGTCGGCCTGCGCGTCTCGCTCGCCATGGCGCTGATCGCGCTGGTCATGGTGGCGCTGGCCGAGAATGCCCGCATTCCGGTGGACAATCCGGCGACGCATCTCGAACTGACCATGGTGCACGAGGCGATGGTGCTCGAATATTCGGGCCGGCATCTTGCCATGATCGAATTCGCGGCGTCGCTGAAGCTGTTGCTCTACGTCTCGCTGATCGCCTGCGTCTTCGTGCCCTGGGGCATCGCGGCGCCGGGCTCCGGATTGGCGAGCTTCGCGCTTGGCGCGGCCGCCTACCTCGCCAAGCTCGCGGTCGGAGGCTTCCTGCTCGCCGTCTTCGAGACGTCGATCGCCAAGATGCGGGTCTTCCGCGTGCCCGACTTCCTCGGCGTCGCGCTGATGCTGAGCCTGCTCGGCACCCTGCTTCTGTTCGCCTCGCGGAGCCTGTAATGAACGGCCTCACATTCGACATCGCACATATGCTGGCCGGCGGCCTGGTGCTGGTGTCGTTCATGCTGCTCTACCAGGACCGGCTCTACGCCCTGCTCAACGTCTACGCGCTGCACGCGCTGGTGCTGTCGCTGTCGGTCGCATGGCAGGCCTACGTCCAGGATGCGCCGCACCTCTACGTCACGGCGGCGATCGCGCTGGTCTTCAAGGCCGGCGTCATTCCGATCGCGCTGCATCGCATCATCCTGCGGCTCGGCATCCATCGCGACATCGAGACGGTGGTCGGCATCGGCATGACCATGCTCGCCGGCATGGGCCTGGTGGCGCTGTCGATGGTGGTGATGCTGAGGGTGACGCCGGAGGCCGATCCGCTCGCGCGCGAGGATCTCGCCTTCGCGCTCTCCGTGCTGCTGCTCGGCCTGCTCGTCATGGTGACGCGGCGCAACGCCATCGGCCAGGTCGTCGGCTTCATGGCGCTGGAGAACGGGCTGGTGCTGGCGGCGACGGGCGCCAAGGGCATGCCGCTGGTGGTGGAGATCAGCGTCGCCTTCTCCCTCGTCATCGCCTTCGTCGTGATCGGCATCTTCCTGTTCCGCATCCGCGAACGGTTCGACACGGTCGACATCGGCGCGCTCGACGATTTCCGGGGAGAGCGGCGATGATAGCTGCGGGCTTCCAGGCGGAGACGGCTGTCCTCGTCATCCCGATCGTCGCCGCGATCGTGCTGGCGCTCCTGCCCAGCTACCGGCTCACCGCGCAACTGAACGTGGCCGCGAGCCTCTTGACCTTCCTCGCCGCGCTGTCGCTGTTCGTCATCGAGCGGCCGGTGCCGGGGGAATACGTGTTCGTCGACGATCTCAACATCGTCTTCATCGTCCTCAATGCCTTCGTCGGCCTCACCGCCAGCATCTTCAGCGCGAGCTATGTCGGACATGAACTGGAGACCGGGCGGCTGACCGCCGCCAACCTGCGTTTCTACCACGCGATGTACCAGATCATGATGTTCGGCATGAACCTGGCGTTCGTGTCCAACAACATCGGACTGATGTGGGTGGCGGTCGAACTGGCGACGCTGAGCACGGTAGTCATGGTCGGCATCTACCGCACCCACGAGGCGCTCGAGGCGGCGTGGAAATACTTCATCCTCGGCAGCGTCGGCATCGCGCTGGCGCTGTTCGGCACGATCCTCGTCTACATGGCGGCGCGGCCGGTGGTGGGCGAGGGCAATGACGCGATGGTGTGGACGTTGCTGGTCGAGAAGGCGGCCGATTTCGACGCGGCGCTGCTCAACGTCGCCTTCGTCTTCCTGCTGCTTGGCTACGGCACGAAAGTCGGCCTGGCGCCGCTCCACGCCTGGCTGCCGGACGCGCATGCGGAAGGCCCGACGCCGATCTCGGCGGTGCTGTCGGGCCTGCTGCTCAACGTCGCGCTCTATGTCGTGCTGCGCTTCAAGATCCTGCTCGCCGCCAGCCCGGACGCCATCGCACCCGGACCGCTGATGATCACGATGGGACTGACGTCGCTGATCTTCGCCGCGTTCATGCTCTACCGCCGGCGCGACATCAAACGCATGTTCGCCTATTCCTCCATCGAGCACATGGGGATCATCGTCTTCGCCTTCGGCATGGGTGGGCCGCTCGCCAATTTCGCCGGCCTTCTGCACATGGTGATGCACAGCCTGACCAAGTCTGCGATCTTCTATTGCGTCGGACACATCGCGCAGATCAAGGGAACGCAGAAGATCGCCGACATCAGGGGGCTTACGGAAACCCATCCGGGACTCGGCTGGGCTTTCCTGGTCGGCGTCGTCGCCATCGCCGGGCTGCCGCCGCTCGGGGTCTTCATGAGCGAGTTCCTGATCGTCTCATCGACCTTCGCCGCCCAGCCGCTGCTGGCGATCCCGCTGGTCTTCGGCCTGCTCGTTGCCTTCGGCGCGCTGGTCCTTCGCGGCACCGGCATCGCCTTCGGCGAGCCGACCGGCAGCACGGCACCGTCCAATGCATCCTATCTGCCGATCTACGCACACCTCATCCTGGTTCTCGGCGCGGGCCTCTACCTGCCGCCGCCGCTGGTCGGCTGGTTCCAGCACGTCGCCCGGCTTCTCGGCTGAGCGCGGAGACACGCGATGACGGACATCCGGGAAGTGATCGGGACGGGCAAGAGGGTGGAGCGCCACCACGGCTGGCCGCGCTTCGAGGTCGACCGGGACGGCTGGATTCGTGCGGCGGAGACGCTCGCGGAGGGGCGGCTCACCCTTGCCGGCCTGTGGGGCGAAAAGGCCGCCATCCACATGGCGGTGCTGGCGGAGGACGGCGGCAGCGCCGCGGTGCTGACGCTCGCCTGCCCGAACCTGACCTTCCCGTCGGTCGGGCGCCTGCATCCGCCGGCGATCCGGCTGGAGCGCACGGTTCACGACCTGTTCGGCCTCGTGCCGGAAGGCGCGCCGGACACGCGCCCCTGGCTCGACCACGGGCGCTGGGGTGTCCGCTTTCCGCTCGGTGCCTGCGAGCCGGCGCCGGCGGACGGGGCGCCGTACACGTTCCTTCCCGTCGAGGGCGATGGCCTGCACCAGATCCCGGTCGGCCCGGTGCATGCCGGCATCATCGAGCCCGGCCATTTCCGCTTTACCGCCAACGGCGAAACGGTGGTGCGGCTCGAGGCGCGGCTGGGATACGTGCACAAGGGGATCGAGGGCCTGATGCAGGGCGCGACGCTTTCCCGCGCCGCGGAACTCGCCGGCCGCGTCTCCGGCGACAGCACGGTGGCCTACGCACTTGCCTTCGCGCGGGCGGCGGAGGCGGCTCTCGGCATCGAAGCGCCTTCGCGCGCGGTCATGCTGCGGGCTCTGATGGCGGAGCTTGAACGCGTCGCCAACCATCTCGGCGACTTCGGCGCGATCTGCAACGATGCCGCCTTTGCGCTGATGCTCGCCCATTGCGCTGTCCTGCGCGAACAGGTGCTGCGTACGGCGGAAGCAAGCTTGGGCCACCGGATGATGCGCGACCGTATCGTTCCGGGCGGGGTGGCCGTCGATCTTGAACCGGCCGGTGCAGCGGCTGTCGCGTCGCTCGTCAAGGAGATCCGGGCGAAGCTGCCGGCCCTGATCGACCTCTACGACAACACGGCTTCGCTGCAGGACAGGACGGTCGGCACGGGCTACCTCAAGCCGGAACTGGCCCGGCAGTTCGGCGCCGGCGGCTATGTCGGCCGGGCTTCGGGCCGTGCCTTCGATGCGAGGCGGGCATTGGCCTATGCGCCCTACGACCGGCTGACCTTCGAGGTGCCGGCTCTGCCGGAAGGCGACGTCAATGCGCGCGTATGGGTGCGGATCAGGGAGATCGAGCAGAGCCTGTCGCTGCTCGATCAGATCCTCGACACGATGCCGCGAGGCCCGCTGCGGGTCGAGACAGCCCCGCCCGGGATGCCTGTCGAGGCGGCGGCGATGGTCGAGGGCTTCCGCGGCGACGTGCTGGTGTGGCTGAGGATCGGCGCCGACGGACTGGTGGAGCGCTGCCATCCGCGCGATCCGTCCTGGTTCCAGTGGCCGCTGCTGGAGGCCGTGATCGAAGGCAATATCGTCGCCGACTTCCCGCTCTGCAACAAATCCTTCAACTGCTCCTATTCGGGCCACGACCTCTGATGCGCAAGCTGCTGTTCGAAAGCCTGCTCAAGCCAATCCTGACAGAGAGGCGGCCGTCCTCTGATGAGGCAGCGGTGGCGGAGCTTGCCGCGGCGGTCGCGCATACGGCGCGAAAGCGGCTTGGCCGCAGCCTGTCGATCCGCGAGGTCGACGCCGGGTCGAGCAATGACAGCGAACTGGAGATCCACGCGCTCAACAACGCCTTCTATGACGTCGAGCGCTTCGGCATACGCTTCGTTGCCTCGCCCAGGCATGCGGACGTCTTGCTGGTGACGGGTCCGGTGACGAAGAACATGCGCCAGGCGCTGGAGCGCACCTTTGCAGCGACACCCGGTCCGAAATGGGTGGTGGCCGTCGGTGACGACGCCCTCGACGGCGGCTGCTTCGCCGGCAGCTATGCGGTGGCAGGCGGGGTGGGGGACGTGGTGCCGGTCGATCTGCACATCCCCGGAAACCCGCCTTCTCCGACCGCGCTGCTCAAAGGCCTGCTGGCCCTTCTCGATCGCGCGGACGCTGGCTGAACGGCCTTATATCTATAGTCCGGCGACGCGTCGCCTGGGCGCGATCACAGCATGCCTTTGAGGTCGATCGTAGCCGCGAGCGCATCCTTCTGCGCCCCGGTCAGCGGCAGATGCGGCGGCAGGACGCGTTCGAATGACGGGTCGCCGTGAAGGACCGCGGTCAGATGCTTCACCGCCGGGATGAGCGGATAGGCGGAGATGGCCGCGCGCGATACGGCGACGCCGGTCGCCAGGGCAGCATCGGCAGGATCGGCCCAAAACCTGCCGACCAGCGGCGCGGTGACGCTGACGGAGGCCGAGATGCATCCGGCATAGCCTTCGGAAGCGGCTTTCGCGATCGACGTTTCGCTGCTCGGAAAGACATCGAAGTCGGCAATTTCGGCAAGCCGCGACGCATAGGCGAGGTCGCCGGAACTGTCCTTGGCGCCAGCGATTCGCTCCGGGAAGGCGGCCTTCAGCCGCCGGGCGAATTCGACCGAGAACGGGACGCCGGTCAACTGCGGAAAATTGTAGAGGTATATTGTGCCTGGCTTGTCTCGCGTCGCCATGATCAGGCGCTCGAACCAGGCGAACAGTCCGTCGTCCGAAACGCCTTTGTAGTAGTACGGCGGCAGCACAAGGGCAGCGGCGAAGCCCAGCTCGGAGGCATATCCGGTGAGCGCGATCGTGGTCGCGATATCGGGCGTGCCGGTGCCGACCATCAGACGGCTCGTATCCAGCTCGGCCGCGGCTGCTGCCATCACCACCTTGCGCTGATCGGCGGAGAAGGAATTGGCTTCGCCGGTGGTTCCCAGCACGTTGAGCGCATCGCAGCCATTGGCGAGCGCCCAATTTGCATGGCGCAGGAAGCGGGCGATGTCAGGCTCGCCCTCGGCCGTGACAGGGGTTGGAACAGCGGCGATCACGCCATGCAGTCTCGAATATGTCATGAATGCTCCCATCATGCCGGCATCGGACGGTTTGTTCTGGAGTTTCGGAATCCTCCGAAGCCGCGTCGGCACCTTAGACCCTAAATAGGGCGACGCGGGAAGGCGGCTCTAGGGAACGAAGGATTGAACCCGCTTGAGGCACCTCAGCGCGAAGCTCGACCGCGTATGCCGGATTCCCGGCACCTTGTAGAGCTTGTGGCGGAGGAACTCCTCGTATCCGGCCGTGCCGGCGACCGCGACCTTGATCAGATAGTCGTATTCGCCGGTGGTCAGATAGATCTCCAGCACCTCCGGCAAGGCGGCCAGCCTGCGCCCGAATGCGTCGAGGACGTCTTCGTCGTGGCGCTCCATCATCACCTCGACGAAGACGGTTTCCGTGATCCCGAGACGGCTCGAGTCGACGACCGCCGTGTAGCCGGAGATGATGCCGGCATCCTCGAGCTTGCGCACCCGCTGCCAGCACGGGGAAGGGGACAGGCCGACCTTCTCGGCAAGCTGGGCGTTCGAGATGCGGCCGTCGGCGAGCAGCGCCGCGACGATCGCCCGATCGGTGCGGTCCAGCTTCAGTTCGGCCATTCGGACATTCCTTTTGAGTTGGCGCGGATAAACAGCACGATCTGCTGCAGATCACTAGCATGGACGATAAAACAGCAGCATATTTCGTAAACCGCAAGGCATGATCTCTCGAACGAGGCGGGTGGGTCATGCGCGTCTTCATCGAATGCGACGATCTCGTGGGGGTGCTTTCGCGAACGCTGGACCAGACCCGGAGGATGGGGATCGAGGTCGGCGCCGTCATTGCCGACACCGGCAAGGCGAGCGCCGGTGTCGAACTCGTCGTTGTCGACCCGCCCCGAAGCGCGTCGCACACATTCGGGAAGAGAATCTCGCTCATCGAGGGTGTAAGCTCAGTCTCGATCGAAGATGAGCCCGATCCGCATCTTCGGCGCCGCGGCCGCGTTGTCCTGCCGAAAACCGAATGCCGCACCGAACAGGAGGGATAGAATGCAGACCTTCGGACCCCTTTCCCTGCATGTCCCGGAACCGGAGGTCAGGCCCGGCGACACGCCCGATTTTTCGAGCGTGAAGATACCGAAGGCCGGATCCGTTCCCCGTCCCGACATCGACGCGGATCCGCGCGACATACGCGACCTCGCCTATTCGATCATCCGCGTCCTCAACCGCGAGGGCGAGGCCGTCGGTCCCTGGGCCGGCTCGCTTTCACCCGACGAATTGATGGCCGGCCTTCGCCACATGATGACGCTGCGCGCCTTCGACGCGCGCATGGTGACGGCGCAGCGCCAGGGTAAGACGTCGTTCTACATGCAGCATATGGGCGAGGAGGCGGTGTCCTGCGCCTTCCGCCGCGCCATGGAGCCGGGGGACATGAACTTCCCGACCTATCGCCAGGCGGGTCTCCTGATTGCGGACGACTATCCGATGGTCGACATGATGAACCAGATCTTCTCCAACGAGGCCGATCCGATCAAGGGTCGCCAGTTGCCGGTGATGTATTCGTCCAAGGAGCATGGCTTCTTCTCGATCTCCGGCAATCTCGGCACGCAGTTCATCCAGGCCGTCGGCTGGGCGATGGCCTCTGCCATCAGCCGCGACACCAGGATCGCGGCGGGCTGGATCGGCGACGGCTCGACCGCCGAGAGCGACTTCCACGCGGCACTCGTCTTCGCCTCGACCTACCGGGCGCCGGTCGTTCTCAACATCGTCAACAACCAGTGGGCGATCTCGACCTTCCAGGGCATCGCGCGCGGCGGGTCAGGAACCTTTGCCGCGCGCGGTCTCGGATTCGGCATTCCGGCGCTGCGCGTCGACGGCAACGACTATCTCGCGGTGCATGCGGTGGCCAAATGGGCGGTGGAGCGGGCGCGCCGCGGGCTCGGGCCGACGCTGGTCGAGCATGTCACCTACCGGGTCGGCGCGCATTCGACCTCCGACGATCCCTCCGCCTACCGGCCGAAGACGGAATCCGACGCCTGGCCGCTCGGCGATCCGATTCTGAGGCTGAAGAACCATCTGATCCGCCTGGGCACCTGGTCGGTCGAGCGGCACAAGCAGATCGAGGCGGAGATCCTGGACACGGTGATCGCGGCCCAGAAACAGGCCGAGAAGCACGGCACCCTGCACGCGGGCGGCAAGCCGTCCGTGCGCGACATGTTCGAGGGCGTCTATGCCGAGATGCCGCCGCATCTGAGGCGCCAGCGCCAGAAGGCGGGGGTCTGAGCGATGCCGCGCATGACGATGATCGAGGCGATACGCTCGGCGATGGACGTGTCGATGGGGCGCGACGAGAAGGTCGTCGTGTTCGGCGAGGACGTCGGCTATTTCGGCGGCGTGTTCCGCTGCACGGCTGGGCTGCAGCAGAAATACGGAACGTCGCGCTGCTTCGACACGCCGATCTCGGAGCTGGGCATCGTGGGTGCGGCCATCGGCATGGCCGCCTACGGGCTCAAGCCCTGCGTGGAAGTGCAGTTCGCCGACTACGTCTATCCGGCCTACGACCAGATCGTCTCGGAAGCGGCGCGCCTGCGCTACCGCTCGGCGGGGCAGTTTACCTGCCCGATCGTCATCCGCATGCCGACCGGCGGCGGCATCTTCGGGGGGCAGACGCACAGCCAGAGCCCCGAGGCGCTGTTCACGCATGTCTCCGGGCTGAAGGTCGTGGTGCCGTCAAATCCGGCCGATGCCAAGGGCCTGCTGATCGCGGCGATCGAGGACCCGGATCCGGTGATCTTCCTGGAGCCGAAGCGGCTCTACAACGGCCCCTTCGACGGCCATCACGACCGGCCGATCATGGCCTGGTCGAAACATGAGCTGAGCGAGGTGCCGGACGGCCACTACTCCGTGCCGCTCGGCAAGGCGGCGGTTCGCCGCGAGGGCGGCGCGGTGACGGTGCTCGCCTACGGGACCATGGTCTATGTCGCGCAGGCGGCGGCCGAGGAGACGGGCGTCGACGCCGAGATCATCGATCTCAGGACGCTCCTGCCGCTCGACCTCGACGCCGTCGTCGCGTCGGTGAAGAAGACGGGGCGCTGCGTCATCGTGCATGAGGCGACGCTGACCTCAGGCTTCGGCGCGGAACTCGCGGCGCTGGTGCAGGAGCACTGCTTCTACCATCTCGAGGCGCCGATCCAGCGGGTGACGGGATGGGATACGCCCTATCCGCACGCGCAGGAATGGGACTACTTCCCCGGTCCGAAACGTGTCGGCGAAGCGCTCGTCGCCGCGATGGAGGCATGACCATGGCCGAACATGTCATCAAGCTGCCGGACGTGGGCGAGGGGATCGCCGAGGCCGAGCTGGTCGAATGGAGCGTCAAGGTCGGCGACATCGTGCGCGAGGACGCGGTGCTTGGCGCGGTGATGACCGACAAGGCGACCGTCGAGATCCCGTCGCCGGTGGAGGGCAGGGTCACGTGGCTCGGCGCCGAGATCGGCGACACGGTGGCGATCGGCTCGCCGATCGTGAAGATCGACGTGGCGGGGGACGGGACGCAGTCTGCTCGAGTCGGCGACAGCGGAAGGGATACCCCCACCCCTGACCCCTCCCCACAAGGGGGAGGGGAACGTGGTTCCTTGCCAACGGCTGAGATCCCGGCGCAGATGTCGCCGAAGCAGGCAGGTTTAGGGTCTCCCTCCCCCTTGTGGGGAGGGGTCAGGGGTGGGGGTGCTGGTTCCACGACCCCGCCCCACGGTGCGCCTCGCCCGGAGGGCGAGAAGCCGCTGGCCTCGCCGGCCGTGCGGCTGCGCGCGAAGGAGGCCGGAATAGATCTGCGGCAGGTCGTCGGCAGCGGTCCGGCCGGACGGATCACGCATGAGGACGTCGACGCGTTCGTCTCGCGCGGTCCGCAGGCGCCCGCCGGCGCCGGGCTGCTGCGCAGGGACGGCGTCGAAGAGGTGAAGGTGGTCGGCCTTCGCCGCAAGATCGCCGAGAAGATGGCGCTGGCGAAATCGCGCATCGCCCATATCACCTATGTCGAGGAGATCGACGTCACCGCGGTCGAGGAATTGCGGGCGAAGCTGAACGGCGAGAAGAAGCCCGACCGGCCGAAGGTGACGCTGCTGCCCTTCCTTATGCGGGCGATGGTCAAGGCGCTCGGTGAGCAGCCCGCCATGAACGCGACGTTCGACGACGAGGCGGGGGTGATCAACCGCCACGCCGCGATCCATATCGGCATCGCGACGCAGACGCCGTCAGGGCTGGTCGTGCCGGTGGTGCGGCACGCCGAGGCGCGCGACCTGTTCGACTGTGCGGCGGAAATGCTTCGCCTGGCGGAGGCGGCCCGGAACGGCACTGCGACGCGCGAGGAAATGGGCGGTTCGACCATCACCATCACGTCGCTCGGCGCGATGGGCGGCGTGTCGACGACGCCCGTGGTGAACTATCCTGAGGTGGCGATCGTCGGCGTCAACAAGATGATGGTCCGCCCGGTCTGGGACGGGAGCCGGTTCGTTCCCCGCAAGATGATGAACCTGTCGTCCTCCTTCGACCATCGCGTCATCGACGGCTGGGACGCGGCGGTCTTCGTGCAGCGCTTGAAGACGCTGCTCGAGACGCCGGCGCTGATCTTCCTGGAGGGCTGAGATGAAGGACATCGTCTGCAAGCTGCTCGTCATCGGCGCGGGACCGGGGGGATATGTCTGCGCGATACGCGCCGGCCAACTCGGCATCGACACGGTGATCGTCGAGAAAGCCAAAGCCGGCGGCACCTGCCTCAATATCGGCTGCATTCCGTCCAAGGCGCTGATCCACGCGGCGGACGAGTTCCTGAAGGCGAGGCACTTCGCCGGCGGGAGCGATCCACTCGGCATCACGCTTGCCTCGCCGGCGATCGACCTGAAGAAGACCGTCGCCTGGAAGGATCGCATCGTCGGCCGCCTGACGATGGGCGTGTCAGGCCTGTTGAAGAAGGCGGGTGTGAAGACGGTCCAGGGCACGGCGCGGTTCCGGGACGGCAAGACGGTGGCGGTCGAGACGGAGACCGGCGAGCAGATCATCCGGGCCGAGACGATCGTCATCGCCACCGGCTCGGCGCCCGTCGAACTGCCGTTCCTGCCCTTCGGCGGTCCGGTGATTTCGTCCACCGAGGCGCTGTCGCTGGCAGAGGTCCCGCGGAGCCTCGCCGTCGTCGGCGGCGGCTATATCGGCCTGGAGATGGGCACCGCCTTTGCCAAGCTCGGCAGCAAGGTGACCGTTATCGAGGCGACGCCGCGCATCCTGCCGTTGTGGGACGCGGAACTGACGCGGCCGGTGGTGAAGCGGCTCGAGGCGCTCGGCGTAACCGTTTTGACGGAAACTAAGGCCCGTGGCCTCGTCTCCGGCGCCGGAGCGCTTTTGATCGAGCGCGCCAACGGGACGGAGGAAAGGATCGAGGCGGAGAAGGTGCTGGTGACCGTCGGCCGACGCCCGGTGGTCGAGGACTGGGGCCTGGAGGAGATCGACCTCGACCGCGAAGGCCGCTTCCTCCGCATCGACGACCAGTGCCGGACCTCGATGCGCGGCATTTATGCGATCGGCGACGTGACCGGCGAGCCGATGCTGGCGCACCGGGCGATGGCGCAGGGCGAGATGGTGGCGGAGATCGTCGCCGGGAAGAGGCGGAGCTGGGACAGGCGCGCCATTCCCGCGGTCTGCTTCACCGATCCCGAAATCGTCTCCGTCGGGCTCTTACCCGATGAGGCGCGAAAGTCCGGCCGCGAGATGAAGATCGGGCAGTTCCCCTTCACCGCCAACGGCCGCGCCATGACGCTTCAGGGCGACGACGGCTTCGTGCGGGTGGTCGCGAGGGCCGACGATCATGTCGTGCTCGGCATCCAGGCTGTCGGAACCGGGGTTTCGGAACTCTCAGCGGCGTTTTCGCTGGCGATCGAAATGGGCGCGCGGCTGGAGGATATTTCCGGCACGATCCATGCCCACCCGACGATGAGCGAGGGATTCGCGGAGGCGGCGCTCAAGGCGCTGGGCCACGCGCTTCACATCTGAGCATTATCCGGCAGACGAACGTTCAAGCTTGAAGAACATCGCCAGCTTGAGGCTGCGCGCGATCCGTTCGGCGCGGTCGACGAAGATTTCGGCGACGCCGGGCGGGCAGCGCGCCTCGGCGGTTTCGCGAAACAGGCCGAGCCATATGTCGAAGTCAGACTCCACGACCTGCTTGAGGCGGACATGGGCGGGAACCGGACGGCCGCTGTAGGCGCCGTTCTTCAAGATCACCGAGCACCAGAAGTCCGTCATCTTCTCCAGATGCGGGTTCCAGTCGCCCTGGATTTCGGCTGCGAAAATCGGGCCGAGCCGGGCGTCGGCGCGGACGCGGCCGTAGAAATCCCTGACGAGCCCGCCGATGAATGCGCGGTCGACGTCGGGATGGACGAGAGCTCGCTCTTCGGGAGCTGGAACCGGAGTCGGGCGGGGGAACATGGTCCTGAAGTAGTAGCCTGGATGTCGATTGATAAGCCCGCAGCCCTCATTCGACGGCGAACCGATTGTCGCACAGGTCATAAAAAGACGCTCGGCTCTTTGATCCAGAACAACGTTCGACCCGCGTCGAAGGTTTTTTATATCAACTCGCGGAGCCAGACGATGAAGCCGATCAGAATCGATCCCGACATGACCGTCGACGAAATCATGCGTCGCTGGCCGTCGACTATCGGCGTCGCGATCCGGCACGGAATGCTCTGCGTGGGTTGCCCGATCGGCATTTTTCACACCGTCACCGATGCGTGCGCCGCGCACGGACTGGACGAGGATGCGTTCTGCGCCGAACTGCTGGACGCGATGCGGCGCGATACTGAGGCACATTCACCGTCGGCGTTCGTTCGCGGGCGCGCGCTGACAGACGAACTTGGGACAGGAGTGTAGAACATGCGACTGCTGGATAGACTCGGAGCGAGACTGGATCAGTCCGTCACGATCATGGACAAGGCGGGCATGCAGCTCGGCTGCGGGGAACTGTCTCTGGAGCACGAGATCCGCAGCACGATATGGCGCTGCCTGACCTGCCGGCACGGGGAGGAATGCCGGCAATGGATTGCCGCCGACAGGGCGGGAATTCCGGGTTTTTGCCCGAACAAGGCCATCTACCAGCGGGCCGAGGCGACGCGGACGGGCGATCCGCAACTCGCGTACTGAGCGGGTTCACTTCCGTCGTCGGTTCTCCGCCACCAGCATCAGCGTATGCGGGTCGGTGACGGTGACCTTTTGCCGTCCGCTCTTGACGATGCCTTCGTCTTCCCAGGCGCTGAGCAGACGGCTGACGGTATGGAGGGTCGTGCCGGTCATTTCGGCGATGTCCTGGCGCGTGATCGGGAAATCGATTTCGATGCCCTCGGGCGTCTTGCGACCGGACTGGCTGACGAGCCGCAACACCGCGCTCGCGATTCTCTGCTCGACCTGCTGCGTCGACATTTCGATGACTCGCGACTGAGTCTCCTGAAGGCGTGTGCCGATCGTCTGGTAGGCGGCGGCGCCGAAGGCGGGAACGCGTGACTGGAGATCCGGCCAGGCGCTGTTCGGCCAGGACAGGATCACGCAGTCGACGGCGGCAACCGCGCTCGCCGGATAGGTCGTGCGTCCCATGGCGACCGCGATGCCGAACAATTCACCCTCGTTGATATAACGGGCGATCACCTGGTCCCCGCCGGGCGTCGTCCTGACGACGCGAATGTGACCGGACAGGAGGAGGAAGAAGGAGGTCGCTTCCCCGTCCTGCGAGAAGATCTCGGCATCCTTCGGAAAGCGGGCGGAGCGGGCCGCGGCAAGGATATGGTCGAGCGACTCGGGCGGCAATCCGGCAAAGCCGGGCAGGCCTGCGATCAGGGACCGGTCGAGGGTCGGCATCGGCTTCAGTCCTTCACTCGGGCGTGCTCGCCACCTTTCTACCCGGAGTTTGCTTCAGCGCAAATACGGCGGCGCCGCCAGCGCCTATACGCACACCAACGGCCAACCGGCCGCAGGCAAGAAAAGAGGCAAAGACATGAACAGAATCATCGCAGCGCTGGCTCTCGGAGCGGCTTTCGTCTTCACCGGCGCGGCGGGTGCCGCCGAGTTCGAGGTCAAGATGCTGAACAAGGGCGCCAAGGGGGTGATGGTGTTCGAGCCGGACCTGATTGTCGCGGCCCCCGGCGACACCATCCGCTTCGTGCCGACGGACAAGGGGCACAATGTCGAGACCATCAAAGGCATGTTCCCGGACGGCGCAGAGGCCTTCAAGAGCAAGTTCAACGAGGAATTCTCGGTGACGCTCGACAAGGAAGGCGTCTACGGCGTGAAGTGCGCTCCGCACTACGCAATGGGCATGGTGGCGCTGATCCGTGTCGGCGAGGCGACAAATCTCGATCAGGCGAGCGCCGTGAAGCAGTCGGGCAAGGCCAAGGCGGCCTTCCAGGACCTGTTCACCCAGGTCGTCGCCGCAAAGTAGGCAGCCGAACCGAGGTCCCGCCGCCTGGCGCGGCGGGGCGTCTGGTCGATTGCATCGCTCGATAGAGATCAGTCGACAAAGGCGTGGACGGCAGTGAAGCGCTCGAGCTCGTCGAAGACGGAAGCCTGCGGCAGCGAGTCTCCCTGCATTTCCGGAGGCACTTTCCAGCCTGGATCGACGCCGCGCATGTCCGGAAGCTCATGCGCGATTCCCTTGTGGCAGTCGATGCAGGTCGCCTCGCCGGAGAGTAGATAGCGCGTGTGGATCTCGGCGGCGCGCGGTGCCTGTTTCGACAGGTCCATCGCAACGGACGAGTGGCAGTTGCGGCATTCGAGGCTGTCATTGGCCCTGAGCCGCGCCCATTCGTGCTGGGCGAGCTCAAGCCGCTTGTCGAGGAATTTCTCGCGCGTGTTGATCGTGCCGAAGATTTTGCCCCAAACCTCCTTGGACGCCTGCATCTTGCGCGCGATCTTGTCCGTCCATTCGTGCGGCACGTGGCAATCGGGGCACGAGGCGCGAACGCCGGAGCGGTTGGAGAAGTGCACCGTGCGGCTGAGCTCTTCGTAGACGTTGTTCTCCATCTCGTGGCACGAGATGCAGAAAGCCTCGGTGTTGGTGATCTCGAGCGCCGTGTTGAAGGCGCCCCAGAAGATCACGCCGCCGAGGAAGCCGCCAAGGGTAAGGAACCCGAGGCTCAGCGTGCCGGCGGGCGTCGAGACGATGTTCCAGGCCCAGAGTGCCGCTCGCTTGAGCCTCTCCCACATCCTATTGATCCCCGGCGTGGCCGACGCCGAGCTCGCTCATGTCGACGAACGTGTTGCCGATCAGCGCCGGCGTATCTGCCTGCGGCACGTGGCAGGCAGTGCAGAAATAGCGCCGAGGCGAGACGTCGGCGAGCATCTGGCCATCGCGGGTCTGGTAGTGGGTGACGCTGATCATCGGCGCGCCGGAGCCTTGAGTGAATTCGCGCTTGTGGCAGGACATGCAGCGATTGGTGTTGACCGAGAGCTGGTAGCCTTCGATCGAATGTGGGATCACCGGCGGCTGCTCGGGATAGGCGCGCATCTGGCGGACATCGTCGACCGTCCAGCGCGGGATCGGGTTCGCCGGCTCCACATCCATCGGCTGGCCGGCGCCGGTCAGTGGCGGCACGATCTCGACCGACATCTGCGCAAAGGCCACGGTTGCGGCTGCAGCAAGCAAGCCGGCGGCAAATGCGACGCGCATGCGGCGCGTCAGACGGGGACGACCTTGACCGCGCATTTCTTGAAATCCGTCTGCTTGGAGATGGGATCGGTGGCGTCGAGCGTGACCTTGTTGATGAGCTTGCTGGCGTCGAACCAGGGCACGAAGACAACGCCGCGCGGCATGCGGTTGCGGCCCCGCGTCTCGACCCGGACACGGATCTCGCCGCGGCGGGAGACGACGCGAACCTCGCCGCCCTGATTGATGCCGCGCCGCCGCGCATCGTCGGCGTTCATGAAGCACACCGCACCGGGAAACGCCTTGTAGAGTTCGGGCACACGCATCGTCATCGAGCCGGAATGCCAGTGCTCGAGAACGCGGCCGGTGACGAGCCACACGTCGTATTCGTCGTCGGGCGTTTCGGCCGGCGGTTCGTAGGGGACGGCGAGGATCACCGCCTTGCCGTCGGGCCGGCCGTAGAACTTCACGCCCTCGCCGGGTTTGACGTAGGGATCGAGGCCCTCGCGGTAGCGCCACTTGGTCTCCTTGCCGTCGACGACCGGCCAGCGCAGGCCGCGAACCTCGTGATAGGTGTCGTAGGGCGCGAGATCGTGGCCGTGGCCGCGACCGAACTCGGCATATTCCTCGAACAGGCCCTTGTGGAGGTAGAAGCCGAATTCCTTCGATTCCTGGTTCTCGTATTCGGCGTTGAGCTCCGACAGCGGGAACCGGTCGACCTTGCCATTGCGGAACAGGACGTCGAACAGCGTCTTGCCCTTGTAGTCCGGATTGGCGGCGAGGATCTCGGCCGGCCAGACCTCGTCGGTGGTGAAGCGCTTCGAAAATTCGACGAGCTGCCAGACGTCGGAGCGGGCCTCGCCGGGCGCATTGACGAGCTGGTGCCAGACATGGGTGCGGCGTTCCGCGTTGCCGTAGGCGCCTTCCTTCTCCACCCACATCGCAGCGGGAAGGATGACGTCGGCCGACAGCGCGGTCACTGTCGGATAGGCGTCCGAGACGACGATGAAATTGTCCGGATTGCGGTAGCCCGGATAGGTCTCGTTCGAGCTGTTAGGGGCCGCCTGGACGTTGTTGTTGACCTGCACCCAATAGAAGTTGAGCTTGCCGTCCTTCAGCATCCGGTCCTGCTGGACGGCGTGAAAGCCGGGCTTGTCGGGCAGGAGGCCTTCCGGCACGCGCCAAACCTCTTCGGTATGGCGGCGGTGTTCGGGGTTCGTGACCACCATGTCGGCGGGGAGGCGGTGGGCGAAGGTGCCGACCTCGCGCGCGGTGCCGCAGGCCGAGGGCTGGCCTGTCAGCGAGAACGGGCTGTTGCCGGGTTCGGAGATTTTTCCGGTGAGGAGATGGATATTGTAGACCATCTGGTTCGCCCAGACGCCGCGGACGTGCTGGTTGAAGCCCATGGTCCAGAGCGACATGACCTTGACGCCGGGGTCGGCATAGAGTTCGGCCAGTTGTTCGAGGAAGCCGGGTTCCACACCCGAGAGTTCGGACACTTTTTCCAGCGTGTATTCCGACACCAGCGCCTTGAACGCCTCGAAATCGATGGGTTCCATCTTGCCGGGGTCGGCAGCACCTTTGGCCGCCATTTCCACCGGATTGTCGGGCCGCAGGCCGTAGCCGATATCGGTCGCGCCGCTCATGAAGACGGCATGGTCGCGAACGAAAGCCTCGTTGACGCGGCCGGTCTGGATGATGTGGTTGGCGATGTAGTTGAGGATCGCCAGATCCGTGCCGGGCTTAAAGACGATCGGGATGTCGGCCAGGTCCATCGAGCGGTGGGTGAAGGTGGACAGAACCGCGCAGCGGACGTGGGGGTGGCCGAGCCGGCGGTCGGCGAGCCGGGTCCACAGGATCGGGTGCATCTCCGCCATGTTCGAGCCCCACAGCACGAAGGCGTCGGCATGCTCGAAATCGTCGTAGCAGCCCATCGGTTCGTCCATGCCGAAGCTGCGCATGAAGGCGACGGCGGCCGAGGCCATGCAGTGGCGGGCGTTGGGGTCGAGGTTGTTGGAGCGGAAGCCGGCGCGCATGAGCTTGGTCGCGGCATAGCCCTCGAAGATCGTCCACTGGCCGGAGCCGAACATGCCGACGGCGGTCGGGCCCTTTTCCCGGAGCACCCGCTTGCACTGGTCGGCCATGACGTCGAACGCCTCGTCCCAGGAGACAGGCTCGAACTCGCCGTCCTTGCTGTAGGCGCCGTCGCGCTTGCGCATCAAAGGCGTCGTCAGGCGGTCCTGGCCGTACATGATCTTTGACAGGAAATAGCCCTTGACGCAGTTCAGGCCGCGATTGACCTCGGCCTGCGTGTCGCCGTGGGTGGCGACGACCTTGCCCTCCTTCACCCCCACCATGACGCCGCATCCGGTGCCGCAGAAGCGGCAGGGGGCCTTGGACCACTTGATCTCGAGTGCTTCGACACCGCCGGGTACGGGTTGCGCCGACGCCGGAAGCGAAATGCCCGCGGACGCGGCGGCAAGCGCCGCCGCATGCGCCTTCAGGAGATCGCGGCGGGTGAGTTCCGTCATGATCCGGTCTCCTTATGCGCTTCGATATGTTCGAACACCATGTTCGCCGCGATCACGCCGTCGAGGAGGGCAATGCGGGTCAGCGTCTCGCCCAGCATGCCGGTGGTCGGACCCTCGATGGTGACGACGAGGCGGGTACCTTCGGCGGCGTGGACCTCGACGCCCGGCATCTGCGCAAGACGCGCACTGACATCCTCCCGGCGGGCCGGGAGCGCGACGACGACGGCGGAGGAGATGTGGTGGGCCTCTTTGCCGGCTCCGGTCAGCAGGGCGCGGCGAGTGAGGGTGGGTGTCTGACGCATCCGCTAGCCTCCCGGAGGTCCGGGCGGACCGAAGACGATCTGCCACATCCAGACAAGGAAGCCGTATCCGCCCACCACGCCGACGGCGACGATCGGCCAGATGCCGAAGGCGAGAACGAGAAAGGCCAGGAATTCCCGGCGTCTCGCCTTCCTCGGGGAAAGGTCGGGGTATGCGACTGCCTCTCGGCTGTCCTGGGTCATGACTCCCTCATAGGCCTGGGACAGAATGATCCGCCGAGCGACGGACCATATGGTCAACCTATAGGCAGATGCCGCTTTGGCAAGCCCTTATCATGTCTTCTCCCAACGGGATGTCAGGCACCGATGCGCCGGCCCCACAGGATTGGAGCGTACCGGACGGCAAACAACAGAAAACCGGCGCTCCAGAGGCTGCCGCCGGCGGCAAGGGTCGCGATGTACCAGCTGTCGGCGAACGGCGCGGCGACGCGGAGCACGGCGCCGAGGGTGACAAGCACATACATGCCCACGATGGAACGGTCCGCGACGATCGTCCGCCCGGTATGGCCGAGGCTTGCCCTTGTCATCACCGCGAGCGTCATCGTGCCGACTGCGCCGGCTGTCAGAGCATGGAGCGCCGCGCTCGACGGCACGGCAGGCGTCAGGATCGACAGGCCAAGCAGGGCAAGTGCGGCGGCCAGCCAGCCATAGGCCAGATGCAGCACGAACAGGATCGCTTCGGACAGCGTTCGCAGTCCCTGCCACCGCGCCAGGCGCAGGGCGAGCAGGGCACCGGCCGCGACCAGCAGGACGCCGGTGAAGGGCGATTCGGCGGCCACGACCCAGGCCGCCATCGCCACGACCGTTGCAACGAGAGCTGCCTTGTCGACGGCCCCAAAACTCGCCGGCAGCTTGGCGACCTTTTCCCGCGCCAGCCAGTTGCGGGTGAAGCTCGGGACGATACGGCCGCCGATCAGCGCGATCAAAGCCGCTGCCACGGCGACAGCCAGCTGATGGCCGAGTTCGTGCGGCAGCAGATAGAGGTTGGCGGCGTGGTCGGCCGCGTTGGCCAGGCCGAACAGCGAGATCATCACCGCCACCGGCGCGTTCTTCCAGTTGCGTCCTGCGACGACCTCACGCCAGACGGCGAACGCCAGCAACGCCGGGAAGGCGAGGTCGACGGCGAGCGCCAGATGGGGATCTGGCGACAGGAGATTGGCCAACCGGCCGGCAAGCCAGAGAGCGACGAGCAGGGCGAGCGGCCGGCCGCTGATCGGCAGCCGCCCGGTCCAGTTGGGGATGGCAGTCAGGACGAAACCCGCGATGACCGCGCCGAGATAGCCGAACAGCATCTCGTGCGCATGCCAGTGCAGACCGTCGAAAGGGCTCGGCAATTCGACGCCGCCGAGATAGACGAAAAGCCAGAGCGGGATTGCCAGCCCGGCATAGAGCGCGGCGAGGAAGAAGAAAGGGCGAAAGCCATATTGCAGGATGGGCGGCGTCGTCAGAAGGCGTCCACGGCCGTCGCGGGAGGTGTCGCCGGCCTTGCGGGCCGCTCGCGGCACGGAACGGTCGGCGGGGGCGGAAACGGACATCAGGCACGGCCTCCGGCCGCACGGCGCGCGGCAGCGGCCCCGAACGCGGCGAAATCGGCGACGTCCTGGAACAGGCCGGCGATCTCGTCGAAGGCCGACCGGTCCGGTTCGTCCGGCATCAGATCGTCCAGTTCGCCGAGGAGGGCCAGCACCAGGACGATCGCATCGCGCATCTTGCGGGCATCGACCAGGGCGTCGGCACGCCGGACCAGCTCGGCCTCCGCGCCGACCTGGTCGAGCATCTCGTTCGCAGCCTCGCGGCAGCCGCAGTCGAGGTTCGCTTCGGAGAGGCCACGTCTCAACCGGTCGACGACGCTCTCGCGACCGTCCGGGAATGATTCCACCGATACCGCACCACGGCCGAATTCTGCTCTTATCGTCATTGAAGCATCTCTCAGAAGGGGGTCGAATGCTGACCCAACAGGCTGCGCAGCCGCGCGTCGGCCCACGCGATCAAGGGGAAATCGGCGTCGCGGACGAGCCGGAAACCGAGGTTCTCGGGCGGCGTGCCGACGGCGCAGCCGCCGCTCTTGCCGTCGCGGACGAAGTTGGACATGTAGGCGCGGTGGCGGCCTTCAAGCACGTGCACGCCGCAGTTTTCCGTCGTGCTGAGCACAGTCTTGCGGTCGCCCGACAGCGTAACGCGTTGGTAGCAGGTCGAGGTCCACTCCCAGACGTTGCCGCCGAAATCCTCGATGCCGATGGAATTCGGACCGTAGTGGCCGCGCGGCTTGGGCTCCGGGTCGGGCGGACGCTTCGACGCGGCCTCCTCGCGGTAGCGCCTGAGCCAGCGGACCGCCGGGTTGGCCGGATCGTCGGCCTGTGCCGTAAAACTCTCGCCACCAAAGCGCTCGCCGGCGGCGACCGCGGCCTCGAGCGCCGTCGGCAGCCGCCAGTTTGCGCCGGTGCCGCGCGAATACCAGCTGGCATAGGCCTGTGCGTCGAGCCAGTTCACGCCGGTGACGGGGACGTCGAGGGGGTTGGGCCGCGCATCGGCCGGACGGCAGGCACCATCGGTGACGCAACGCTCGTAGTCGGCGAGACTCACTTGGCGCTTCATGATGCGGAAGGCCGGGGTTTCGATCTTCATGGAAGGCGCGGTTGCCGGCCGCGCATCGAGGAGGAATTCGCCGGGAAGGGGATAGTCGATGGCCGTCGCGGCGATTTCCACCGTCTCGGCGAGGGGGAGACGGGGAGTGTCGACCGGCTTGCCCGCCACACCCATCGCGGCGAACGGCACCGCGAGTGAGGCGACCGCGCCCATTGCGACTTCAAACAGGTTGACGTGCATGACAGCCCCCGATGAGTGGCGCGGCCGGACGAGCCGGCCGCGCCCCGGACGATCAGTTGGTCGTGATCGGGCTCGGAGCCACGACCTGCTTCATCAGATCGTCGTTCCATTCGCCGTCGACCACGAAGTGCGCCGTGGCGCCCAGTTCCACCGCCTCGATCAGGTTGTGGTTGACGTAGGCGTAGACGCCCGGCTGGAGGAAGGTGTAGAGCGCCGCGCCGGCCGATCCGCCGCGGATGAACCAGGTTTCCAGATCCTTGGCAGGCGGGTTGGCGAACTTGCCTTCTTCCCAGACATAGTCGCCATGGCCGCCGATCAGGTGCGGGCGGGTGTCGCGGTTGGCCTGCGAGTGGACGATGAGCACCGTCTCGCCGACCTTCGACTTCATGGCGTTGTCGCCCGTCAGCGCACCCTTGGCGCCGTTGAAGACGACGTGGGTGGGGATCAGGCCGCGCATGACCTGGACCGTGTCGGCATAGGATTCGCCATGCGATTCATAGGTCTTGTAGTTGCCCTCCTCGTCGCGCGGAACGTAGAAGTCGTTCTCGCCGATGTAGAAGACCTTGTCGTAGCGCAGCGCCTCGCCCTTTTCGTTCTTAAGGCCGTCGCGGGGCAGGACCATGATCGTGCCGCTCATGCCGGAGACGACGTGCCAAGGGATCATCGCCCCTTCAGGCGCGCAGTGGTAGACGAAGGTCCCCGAGCGGGTGGCCTTGAAGCGCAGCTTGACCTGCTCGCCGGGATTGATGAGCGTGAGTGCCCCGCCGCCGAGCGCCCCGGTCGCCGCGTGGAAGTCGATGTTGTGCGGCATGGAGTTGGTGTCGGGGTTGATCAGCGTCAGCTCGACATAGTCGCCCTCGTGGACGACCATCATCGGACCGGGCATCGAGCCATTGAAGGTCATGGCCTGGAATTCGGTTCCTTCGTCGTCGATGACGACCTTCTTCTCCTCGATCGGCATGACGAACTCGACCACCTTCGGTCCGCTCGTCGCGACCTGCTCATGCGCGTGGACGAATGGCGGAGCAACCAGAGTGATCTTCTGGCGCGGAAGTGCTGCGATCTCGGCCTCGGTGACCGGAGCGGCGGTGGCCAGCCTGGGCAATGCCCCCGCCAGCATGGTTGCGGCCGCTGCTCCCAGAAGGGCTTGGCGACGCGTGAACATATCGGTTCTCCTTGTGATCCATCCATTTTGACAAGCAAAAGGCTACGCGCGCTTCGGGCGGCGTTCTTTGCGCTGCAACAAATTCCGTGCGGGTATCGGAGCACCGGCCGGTCGGGCTCGGGTTACCGGCGCTCCTCGGTGGCGGCCAGCGCGTCGAGGAAGGCGTCGCACCAGGCGGAGATGTCATGCCGGCGCAGGTGGCGCAGCATGGCAGCATGCCGCTCGATACGCGCGGCAAGCGGCAGGGACAATGCCTGCGCGATCGCCTGCGAGACCGCCTCGGTGTCGTAGGGATTGACCAGAATCGCCGATTGCAGTTCGCGCGCCGCGCCGGCGAAGCGCGAGAGAACCAGAACGCCGGGATCGGCCGGATCCTGGGCGGCGATGTATTCCTTCGCGACAAGGTTCATGCCGTCGCGCATCGGCGTGACCAGGCCGACCTTGGCCAGCCGGTAGAGACCGGCCAGTATGCTGTGGTTGATCGAGGAATTGACGTAGCGGATCGGGGTCCAGTCGAGGGTGGCAAGCTCGCCGTTGACGCGGCCTGCAAGTTCGGCGACCTCTCGCTGCATGTCCAGGTAGTGCGGAACGTCGGAGCGGGATTTCGGCGTCACCTGCAACAGGGTCGCGCGACCCTTGTAGGCCGGGTTGTCGCGCAGGAAGCGCTCAAACGCCTGCATGCGCTGCGGAATGCCTTTCGAATAGTCGAGCCGGTCGACCCCGACGACAACCTCGCGATCGCGCAGCGATCGGGCGATCTTGCGCACCGCCGGGTTGGCGACAGCCTCCGTGGCCATCTTCTCGAAGCCGCGGGTGTCGATGCCGATGGGGAAGACGCCGACCTTGACGCGGCGGCCGCCGCCGCGAGTCTCGATCATGCCCGGCTCCCGAGGGTGGCCGATGCCTTCACGCTCGATGCAGGCGGCGAAGTTGTCGGCATCGTGCCGCGTCTGGAATCCGACGACGTCGTAATCCACCAGACCTTCGAGGATCGACGCATAGACGGGCAGGGCGAAGAACACGTCGGGGGGCGGAAAGGGAATATGCAGGAAGAAGCCGATTCGGTTCTTCACGCCCATCCGGCGCAATTCCGCGGCGAGCGGGATCAGATGGTAGTCGTGGATCCAGACGACGTCGTCGGCGGCGAGCTGCGGCCCGAGCTGCCGGGCGAAGAAGCGGTTGACGCGGAAGTAGCCGGCCATGTCCTTGCGCGCATAGTCGGTGATGTCGAGCCGGTAGTGACACAGCGGCCAGAGCGTCGAATTGGCGAAACCGGCATAGTATTCGTCGATATCCTTCCGGCTGAGGTCGGTCAGCGCATAGGTGATCGGCCCTTCCTGCCGGATCGTCATGGCGCCCGGCTCGCGCGCGCCGCTCGAGACGCCCGACCAGCCCATCCACAGACCGCCGCGGGCGTTGAGCGCAGCCTGAAGTGCGACCGCCAGTCCGCCGGCATGCACCTTGCTCTTGCTCGGCGCCGGAACGCGGTTGGAAACGACGACGAGCCGGCTCACAGCACGTCCTCCCACCGGCGCGACAGTCGCATGGCGGCGTTGATGAGACCGACCATCGAATAGGTCTGGGGGTAGTTGCCCCAGAGTTCGCCGCTGTCGACGTGGATTCCCTCAGACAATAGGCCCAGATGGTTTCGGTGCTTCAGCACGTCCTCGAATATTTCCCGTGCGTCATCGGCTCGGCCGACGCGGGCGAGCGCGTCGATCAGCCAGAAGGTGCAGGCGGTGAAGGCGGTTTCCGGTTCGCCGAAATCGTCGGGAGTGCGGTAGCGGTAGAGGTGGTTGCCGAAGCGCAGGTGATTTTCAATTGTCGCCAGCGTCGACAGGAAACGTGGGTCATCGGCCGGCAGCAGGCCGATTTCGGGAATGAGCAGCAGACTGGCGTCGAGATCCGCTCCCTCGAACGACGAGACGAAGGAGCCGAGCTTCTCGTTCCAGGCGCGGGCGAGGATGCCTTCCCGGATTGTGTCGGCGCGTTCGCGCCAGAAAGTCTCGCGGTCGGCAAGACCGAGCTTCCGGGCGATCCGCGCCAGGCGGTCGCAGCCCGCCCAGCACATCAGGCTGGAATGGGTGTGGACCGAGTTGCGGGTGCGGAATTCCCACAGTCCGGCATCCGGCACGTTCCAGCGGGCAAACGCCTGGTCGCCCAGTGGCTCCAGGCGGCGGAACAGAGATTCCTCGCCCATGCCTGGCAGTCGCTCGTCGAAAAAATACTGGATGATGGAGAGGATGACCGAGCCATAGCCGTCGTTCTGGACCTGGGTGTAGGCGGCGTTGCCGCGCCGCACCGGCCCGAGGCCACGATAGCCGCCGAGGAAAGCCGCGACCTCCTCGTCGACGCGACGCTCCAGGCCGATGCCGAAGAGCGGCTGGAGGTAGCCGTCGGGCGAAGCGGCGGCGATGTTGGAGACGTAGGACAGATAGTCCTCCATCGTGCGGGTCGCACCGAGTGCGTTGAGCGCCTTCACGGTGAAGAAGGAATCGCGCAGCCAGCAGAAGCGATAATCCCAGGTGCGGCCGGTTGCCCCGTATTCGGGGATCGAGGTGGTGAGCGCCGCGACGATGCCGCCGGTCTCCTCGTGCGAGCAGAGCTTGAGGGTAATGGCGGAGCGGATCACCACGTCCTGCCAGTCAGCCGGAAGATGCAGGCTGCGGGCCCAGTCGATCCAGTAATCGCGCGTGTCCTGGAAGAGGGAGCGGGCGGTGTCGAGAGGGTGGGCGGTGAGGCGCTCGTCGGGGCCGAAGACGAATGCATAGGGCCGGTCGACCAGGAAGGGCGTGCCGCGCTGGACGAATTCGACGGGGGCATTCGTCGTCAGGCGCAGCACCTGGTCGCCGAGGATGAAACGGATGTGGTTCGAGCCGCGTGTCGTCTCGGGCGCCTGCGCGCCGTAGTCCCATCGCGGCCGCATATGGACAGAGATGCGCGGCGTGCCGGTCAGGGGCTCGACGATGCGGATGATGGTGAGCGGCCGGAACAGCCGGCCACCCGATTTGAAGCGCGGCGCGAAATCGGTGATGCGCAATGCGTTGCCGTTCTCGTCGCGGAGAATGGTTTCGAGGATGGCAGTATTGCGGAGATAGGACTGGCGGCTGTCCGCGTGGTTTTCGATGGCGAAGGTCCAGTCGCCGCGTTCGTCCGCGGGCGGGACGTTGTCGCCGCCGAGCAGCCGGCAGAAGACCGGATCGCCGTCCATGCGCGGCGCGCACATCCAGACCAATCGGGCGTTGCGGTCGATGAGGGCGGCGGCGGCCGCATTGCCGATGACGCCGAGATCGAGAGACATGTCGGGCATCAGCGAACGAGGCTCCGGATCCATGAGCGGACATCGGCGGGTGTGGACACGGCCAGACGGGCCAGCGTCGCGCGCGGCTCGCCCACCCGCACGGACAACCCGTCGAAGCCGTTAGCCGCCTCGAACATCGCTTCGTCAGTCAGATCGTCGCCGATGGCCAGCGGGCGACGACCGGCAAAGGGCGGGCTGGTCATCAAGGCCTTCAGCGCGGTTCCCTTGTCGTGGCCCGACGGACGAATCTCGACAACACTCTTTCCCCTCTGCACGATTGCCTTGTCCCCCAGCTTCTCAGCGATTTCCACCATCCGCGCCTCGACGGCGGGAGCAAAGTCCGGTGCGAGGCGATAATGGGCGGCGAACGCCGCCCCCTTATCCTCGACGACCACGCCGGGCCAGTGCGCCGCAGCGAGAACCAGATCCTTAACGGCCGCATGGAGTTCGTCCGAACGTGGAATGGCGAAGGAGGTTCCGTCCGGAAACTCGATCTCGACACCGTGAAGGCCCGCCAGGCTGCAGGGCAGGGCGGGAAACAGGCGCTTCAGCAGGGCGAGGTTGCGGCCGGATACGAGGGCAAGCGCTCCGCTCGTGCGGGCCGCGAGCCGGCGCAGGTCCTCCAGCAGGCCGTCCGGCACGACGATCGCGTCAGGGCGGGGCGCGATGTCCAGTAGAGTGCCGTCGACGTCGAGGAAAACCGCCCAGCCGTCGATCAGGGTAGGGAGACCGGCGTGCCCCTCAAGCTGCGCCGGCGCGCCGGGTACCAGTTCGGTTTCCTGGATATCCGTCATCGCATCGAAAATAGGCATACGGCCGAGGATGGCAACCGTTCGTGCAACGGAATGGAATTTCGTCAAGACGCCGATTGCGGGATCGGTTTTTCGCCCGTATGCAAACAACCAAATACCGTCGGTCGGTTCGCCGTCGCGACTGATCCGCAATTCGAGGGCGATGGGTGACAAATATCTCCAGACCAGACGTGGCCGGGTTCTTCGACAAGCGAACCTTCTCGATCCAGTACGTCGCCTCCGACCCGGCCACCAAGCGCTGCGCGATCATCGACCCGGTGCTCGACTATGACGAGAAGTCGGGACAGACGGCGACGCGCAGCGCCGATGCGATCCTCGACTACATCGCCGGGCAAGGGCTTACGGTCGAGTGGATCCTCGACACCCACCCGCACGCCGACCATTTTTCGGCGGCGCGCTACCTGAGCCAGAAGACGGGCGCACCGACGGCGATCGGAGATCACGTCGTGGAGGTGCAGAAACTCTGGAAGGACATCTACAACTGGCCCGGCTTTCCCGCCGACGGATCGCAGTGGGACAAGCTGTTCGCCGAGGGGGAGGAGTTCTCCATCGGAGATATGCGCGGGCGGATCATGTTCTCGCCCGGCCACACGCTCGCCTCGATCACCTATGTGATCGGCGACGCGGCCTTCGTCCACGACACGCTGTTCATGCCCGATTCCGGCACTGCGCGGGCGGATTTTCCGGGCGGAAGCTCAAAGCGCCTATGGCGCTCGATCCAGCAGATTCTCTCGCTGCCGGACGAGACGCGGCTCTTCACCGGACACGATTACCAGCCGGGAGGCCGCGAGCCGCAATGGGAATCCACGGTTGCCGAGCAAAAAGCAAAGAACATCCACGTCTCGAAGGTGTCGACCGAGGCAGAATACTGCGCATTGCGCGACGCGCGCGACCGCACGCTGCCGATGCCCAAGCTGATCCTGCATGCGCTGCAGGTGAACATCAATGGCGGCCGGTTGCCGGAGCCGGAGGCGAACGGGACGCGCTATCTCAAGATCCCGCTCGACCGGTTGACCGGCGCGACGTGGGACTGAGGCAACCGCCGGCTATTTTGCAGACGATAAGGAGCATGGTTTGACCGAATTCACACCCCTTGCCTCGTTGATCGGCGGCGCGCTGATCGGCCTCTCGTCGGTACTGCTGATGGCCTATGAAGGCCGGATCGCGGGCATCAGCGGCATTTCCGGACGCCTGCTTCCGCCCTATCGCGACGGCGCGTTCCTGTCGCGACTCGGCTTCGTCGTCGGCCTGGTTATCGCACCGCTCGCGGTGCAGGCGGCTACCGGGCAGCCGGTCATGCAGACCGTGTCCGGCAACCTGCCGCTGATGGCGGCGGCCGGCCTGGTCGTCGGCTTCGGCTCGGTGTGGGGATTCGGCTGCACGAGCGGCCACGGCGTGTGCGGCCTGTCGCGGCTGTCGCTGCGATCCTTCGTCGCCACGGGCGTGTTCATGGCGGTGGCCTTCGCGACTGTCTTCGTCACCCGTCACGTGTTCGGGAGCTGAGCCATGAGCTTCGTCGTCAATCTCGCGCTCGGCCTCCTGTTCGGCATCGGCCTGGTCGTCTCCGGCATGTCGGACCCGGCCAAGGTGCTCAACTTCCTCGATCTCGCCGGCAGCTGGGATCCGTCGCTCGCCTTCGTCATGGGCGGAGCGGTGATCGTGGCGTTTTTCGGCTACAGGCTGGTGCTCAAGCGCGACGGGCCGGTGGTCGGAACGAAATTCCGCATCCCGGCGCGGACGGAACTGGAGCCGCGCATCTTCGTCGGCCCTGCGATCTTCGGCTTCGGCTGGGGGCTCGCCGGCTTTTGCCCGGGGCCGGCGCTGACGGCGCTAAGCCTGGCGGCCCCGGGCACGCTCATCTTCGTGCCGGCGATGTTTGCCGGCATGTGGCTCGCCCGGATCGCCGGAGAACGTTCGGCCGAACCGGCGATGGGCTGATCACTTGCCCTTTCTGGCCAGCCAGTCCTTGATGAAGGCGATCTCCTTTTCCTGGGCGGCGATGATCTCCTCGGACAGCTTCGTCAGTTCGGGGTCTTTCTCGTCGCTGGCGAGATAGGCTTTGGCCATGTCGATGGCGCTCTGGTGATGCGGGATCATCATCATCGCGAAATCGGCGCCGGGCTTGCCGGTCATGTGCATCGCATCCATGTCGGCGTCCATCTTCTCCATAGCCTCCATGTAGGCGGTCGACGCCGCGCTCATCTCGCCCATCTTCGAATGGTCCATCTGGGCGAATGCGGGCGATTGGGACAGCGCGAGCGAGGCGATGAGCGCAAGTGCGCCGATTTTCGTCCTGGCGGTGAGCATTCTGGTCTCCTCTGTTGTCGGTGAAAACCGCGTAGGCCTTCCAGCAAGGGGAAGGTCAACACACCAAAACGTATTGGCAGCGAACTCCGTTCCCGCTCGGGTATCGAGGCGCAGATGCGCCAGCGCGTGACGCTGCGGCCGCTGGCGGCGCGCCATCGCCGCGGGCTAGGCTGGCCTGACGCCTGGGAGGTTCCGATGGATGTGCGTGAACAGACGGTGCAGCCGAAACGCGAGCGGGCCGGGCGCGGGGCACGGCGCGAGCAGCGCAGCCACGGCTCGCGCGATCTCGGCCGGCCCTTTATCGTGCGCAATATCCCGACCTACGACATCCTGGGCGAAGAGAGCCTCGTCCGCATCGAAGAGACGGCCGACCGGATCCTGGCGGAGATCGGCATCGAATTCCGCGACGATCCCGTCTCGCTCGACCACTGGAGGAAGGCTGGCGCGTCGGTCGACGGCGTGCTGGTGAAGTTCGAGCCGGGCATGCTGCGCGAGATCCTGAAGGTCGCGCCGCCGAGCTTCACACAGCATGCGCGCAATCCGGCGCGGTCGGTCGAGATCGGCGGCAAGTCAGTGGTGTTCTCGCCGGCCTATGGCTCGCCTTTCGTGATGGACCTGGACAAGGGCCGCCGCTACGGCACGATCGAGGATTTCCGCAATTTCGTGAAGCTGGCGCAGTCCTCGCCCTGGCTGCATCATTCGGGCGGCACGATCTGCGAGCCGGTCGACGTGCCGGTGAACAAACGCCATCTCGACATGGTCTACAGCCACATCAGGTATTCCGACCGCGCCTTCATGGGCTCGGTGACGGCGGAAGCCAGAGCCGAGGACTCGATCGAGATGGCGCGGATCGTCTTCGGCCGCGATTTCGTCGACGAGAACTGCGTCATCCTCGGCAATGTCAACGTCAACTCGCCGCTGGTCTGGGACGCGACGATGACGACGGCGCTGCGCGCCTATGCGCGCGCCAACCAGGCGGCGGTGGTGGTGCCGTTCATCCTCGGCGGCGCGATGGGGCCGGTGACGAATGCCGGCGCCATCGCGCAGGCGCATGCCGAGACGATGGCCGGCTGCGCGCTCACTCAGCTGGAACGCAAGGGCTGCCCGGTGATCTACGGCAACTTCCTGTCGTCGATGTCGCTGCGCTCGGGCTCGCCGACCTTCGGCACGCCGGAGCCGGCGATCGGCTCGATGGTGGTGGGGCAGCTCGCGCGGCGGCTGAACCTGCCGCTCAGGTGCTCGGGCAATTTCACCACGTCGAAGCTGCCGGACGCGCAGGCGATGAACGAGGGCACGATGTCGATGCTGGCGGCGGTGCAGTGCGGGGCGAACTTCATCCTGCATTCGGCCGGTTTCCTCGACGGGCTCCTGTCCATGTCCTACGAGAAGTTCGTCATGGACGCCGATTTCTGCGGCGCGCTGCACACCTATCTCGACGGGGTGAGGATCGACGACAACCAGCTGGCGCTCGACGCCTTCCGCGAGGTCGGCCCAGGCAGCCATTTCTTCGGCTCGCAGCACACTCTGGCGAACTACGAGACCGCATTCTGGGATTCGGAGATGGCGGACAACGAGCCGTTCGAGAAATGGGAGGCGGCGGGCAGCGTGGATGCGGCCACCCGCGCCAATGCCAAGTGGAAGAAGATGCTGGCCGAATACGAAGCGCCGCCGCTCGACGAGGGGATCGACGAGGCGCTTCAGGATTTCATCGCCAGACGGAAGGCGTCGATGGACGATGCGTGGTATTGAGGGCCGACGAATCCCGGAGGACGCCCCATGAAACGCCATCTCGCTCTTGCCGCTTTCCTCTCGCTCGCGTGCGTCCCCGCGTTCGCGGGACCGGCATCCGACCTGGTGCGCTTCTTCTACGTGCCGGTGCAGTGGGAGGCCGATCCGCAGTTCCGCGACCGCTTCACAGGGCCGGCGAAAGAACTGTTCGACCTCAACGACAAGATGCCCGAAGGCGAGATCGGCTGCATCGACTTCGGCCCGGGTATCGATGCGCAGGACTATGACGACGCCACCATCAAGAAGACGCTGAAGTTGTCGGAGGAGGTGAGCGGCGACCAGGCCACCGTGACCGCGAGATTTACCCTCTTCCCTGACCACTCCGAGGAAGCCAAGCGCGAGATTCAATGGGTGCTGGCGAAGGAAGACGGCAAATGGAAGATCGCCGACATCGTGTCCGTGACGAGCGGCTGGAAATTGAGCGAGCTGGAATGCCTGCCGGAGGGGTGAAGGGACGCGGATGAAGATCACCCGGATCGTCGCGACGCCGGTCAACATCCCGCTGGAGAAACCGCTCTGGTGGACCGGCGGCCACTATCCGGGCACCTCGAAGACGATCGTCGAGGTCGAGACTGACGAGGGAATCGTCGGGCTCGGTGAGGCACCTTCGACGGACGTGGTCGCGACGATCGCCGCGATGGGAGAACGGCTGAGAGGCTGCGATCCGATCGATATCGCCGGTTGCGAGAGCCGCTGCGTGCCGCCCTGGCAGATCGTCCAGAACACCGACGACTCTTCCGTGGTGAAGGCGTTCGGTGCGATCGAGATAGCGCTTTGGGACATACGGGGCAAGCTCTGGAACCAGCCGCTCTACCAGTTGCTCGGCGGCGCGGTGCGCAAGGACATTGCCTTCACCGAGTATTTCGGTTTCCGCGATGGCGGGGAAAGCTCGCCGGACGAGGTCGCCGACTACTGCCTCAGGATGCGCGAGGAGCACGGCTCGACCTTCTTCGAGGGCAAGCTGATCAAGGGCGATCCTGCGCTGGAACTGGCCACCGTGAAGGCGATACGCGAAGCGCTCGGCCCATCGGCAATGATCCGGCTCGATTCAAACATGCAATGGTCGCTGACGACCGCGCGACGCCTGCTGCGCGACCTCGAGCCCTACGACATCCGCAACTACGAGGATCCGGTCGCGACGTTCGAGGAGATGGCGGCGCTCAGGCAGCACTCGGCGATTCCGTTCTCGACGCATGTGCCCGACATCCGCCGCGCGGTCGCGCTCGGCGCACCGGACTACATCGTCACCAATTTCGCGGTATTGGGCGGGATCGGGCGGGCGGTGCGCTTCATCGGCGCCTGCGAGGCGATGGGCGTCGGCTTCTGGTGCTATTCCGGCGACGCTGGGATCGCGACGGCCGGCTATCTGCACATGACGGCGGCGATGCCGTGGATCACCGAGCCGTCGCAATCGCTGTTCCGCTGGCAGGTGGGCGACGTGATCGAGGGCGGACCGTTCCGGCAGAGGGACAACGTGGTTCGAGTGCCCGAGGGGCCGGGGCTGGGCGTCATGCTGGACAGGACGGAACTTGCGCGCTGGCACCGGCACTTCGTCGACAACGGGCCGATCGATCATTTCCACGACCCTGCGATGCCGGGGCGGTTCCGCAGGCTGCCGCTCGCGTGAGACTGTCGGTGCGCAGGGGGTTGTGATATTGTTCAGCAATGACTCGATTGCTTGAATTGGCCGTCGAAGCGGCAAGGCAACTCTCGCCGGAAGAACAGGATCAACTCGCCCGCACGATCATGGAGATCGTGCATGGCGGCGAGGAGGGGGTCTATGTGCTTTCCGAAGAGGAGGAGGCCGCGCTAGAGGTCGGCCTAGCGGAAGCGGATCGTGGCGAATTCGCTTCGGAGGAAGAAATCGAAGCAATCTTCGCGAAATACCGCGCGTGAAACTCCGATACACTCGAACAGCACAGCGTGATCTTGATCAGATTCTTGAATATCTAACCGTCGAGTCTCCGTCCGCTCGCAGAGGGTTTGAGGAGCGACTCCGAACAGTCCTGCGCGACGCTCTTGAATTTCCTGCCGGCGGTCGATCCACCAGCAGAAGAACCGTCCGAATACGGAACACGAGTCCATACCCCTATCTCGTATTTTATCGGGTACAGAAGGCCGAATTGGTCGTAGTTCGCATCATCCACGGCGCCCGCAGTCCGCGCTCGATGCCTGCGCGGCCGCGCTGAGATGACGCCCTGATCCAAGTATATGGCGCTGCAGGCGCTTGTTCCGGAACCCGGCAAGAGCCACGCTGGCCTCATCCTCACGGGGCAAGCCATGACCGCCAGCAACGACCCGCTCCTCCAGCCCTACCGGCTCAAGCACCTGACGCTGAAGAACCGCGTCATGTCGACCGCCCACGAGCCGGCCTATTCGGAAGACGGGATGCCGAAGCAGCGCTACCGGCTCTACCACGCCGAGAAGGCGAAAGGCGGCATGGCGATGACGATGACGGCGGGCTCGGCGATCGTCTCGCGCGACAGCCCGGCGGCGTTCGGCAATTTGCAGGCCTATCGCGACGAGATCGTCTCCTGGATGCGCGAGCTGGTCGATGCGTGCCACGAGCACGACTGCAAGGTGATGATCCAGCTCACCCACCTCGGTCGACGCACCGGCTGGAACAAGGCCGACTGGCTGCCGGTGCTGGCACCTTCGCCGGTCAGGGAGCCGGCGCACCGGGCGTTTCCGAAGACGGCGGAAGACTGGGACATCGAGCGGATCGTAGCGGACTATGCGAGCGCTGCGCAGCGCATGCAGGCGGCCGGCCTCGATGGGATCGAGTTCGAGGCCTACGGCCACCTGATGGACCAGTTCTGGTCGCCGGCGACCAACACCCGCGACGACGAGTATGGCGAGTCGCTCGATAACCGGCTGCGCTTCACCCACCGGGTCGTGGACGCGGTGCGGGCGGCGGTCGGGCCGGACTTCATCGTAGGCATCCGCATGGTCGCCGACGAGGAACTCGCGGCGGGCCTTTCCAGAGAGGAAGGCGTGGAGATCGCGCGGCGGCTGGCGGGCGGCGGAAAGGTCGATTTTCTCAACATCATCCGCGGCTCGATCGAGACGGATGCTGCCCTGACCAATGTCATCCCGATCACCGGCATGCGCTCGGCGCCGCATCTCGATTTCGCGGGCGAGGTGAGGGCGGCGACGAAGTTTCCGGTGTTCCATGCGGCGCGCATCCAGGATGTGGCGACGGCGAGGCACGCGATCGCGACCGGCAAGCTCGACATGGTGGGAATGACGCGGGCGCATCTGGCCGAGCCGCATATCCTGGAGAAGGTGATGGCCGGCGAGGAGCACCGCATCCGTCCCTGCGTCGGCGCGACCTACTGCCTCGACCGAATCTACGAGGGCGGCGAGGCGTTGTGCATCCACAACGCGGCGACCGGGCGGGAAGCGACGATCCCGCATGTGATTACGCGGACGGACGGACCGCTGAAGCATGTCGTGGTGATCGGCGCCGGACCGGCGGGGCTGGAGGCGGCACGGGTGACGGCCGAGCGGGGGCATCGGGTGACGGTACTCGAGGCGGCCGGCCAGGCGGGCGGGCAAGTCCGGCTCGCAGCGCAGAACCCGCGCCGGAAGGAACTGATCGGCATCGTCGACTGGCGCGTCGGGGAGCTGGAACGGCTCGGCGTCGAAGTGAGATACGATGCATGGGCGGAAGCAGAGGACGTCCTGACGCTCGGGCCCGAGATGGTGATCGTCGCGACCGGCGGGCTGCCGCAGAACCCGCCGCTGGAGGCGGGCGGCGACCTGGTTACCTCGAGCTGGGACATCGTGTCGGGGTCGACGAAGTCGGCGGAAACAGTGCTCGTCTACGACGACAACGGTTCGCATGCCGGCATGACGGCGGCGGAGATGGCGGCGCGGGGGGGTGCTACGGTGGAACTCGTCTCGCCGGAGCGGTTCTTTGCGCCGGAAATGGGCGGCATGAACCACGTGCCCTACATGAAGGCTTTCCACGAGACGGGGGTCAGGATCACCATCAACACGCGGCTGAGATCCGTGCGGCGCGAGGGTAACACGCTTGTGGCCGTCCTCGGTTCGGACTTCGCGGAGGGCTGGCGCGAGGAGCGGCGGGTCGACCAGGTGGTGGTCGAGCACGGCACGCTGCCGCTGGACGATCTCTATCTGGCGCTGAAGCCCAAGTCCAAGAACCGCGGCGCGGTGGATTACGAGAAGCTGGTCGGCGGCGGGGAGGTGTTTCCGGTCAGGGATGCGGCGGCGGCCTTCACACTGCTGAGGATCGGCGACGCCGTGGCGAGCCGCAACATCCACGCCGCGGTCTATGACGGGATTAGGTTCGGGATAAGGATCTGAGGGCAGTCAAGAAAAGCGACGTCGATTTTAGGAAAAACGACGTTGTGCGCGCGTGCGATGCCGCAATGTCTAAATCGACGGCGACATGTGCCGCTTTTCCGACATCGAAGTGCAACCAAAGGGCCAATGCTCGCGGCCATGTCAGAACCCCGCCAGCGCCGCAGAGAGCGCGTTCCCAAGGGCCAGTCGGCCATTCCGCAACTGCCCCGCCAGCGGGTGCGCAATCCCTATCCGCCGATGCAGATGCTCTCGGCCGACCAGGTCGAGGCGATCCATGATGCGTCGATGCGGATCCTCGAAGAGTATGGCATCGAGGTGATGAGCGCCCGCGCGCTGTCGCTGTTCGAAGCGGCGGGTGCGGAGGTCGACCACGCGACGCAGACCGTGCGGCTCGACCGCGGGCTGGTGGCGGAGCGGATCGCGACCGTGCCGTCGGCCTATGCGCTGACGCCCCGCAATGCGGAAAACACGGTCCATCTCGGCGGCGACACGCTAAACTTCACGCTGGTGGCCGGCCCGCCCAACGTGCACGACATGGAGCGGGGCAGGCGCGCAGGAAACCTCGCCGACTACCGCGACTTCATCCGGTTGGCGCAGCATTTCAACGCGATCACCATGCTCGGCAACCAGGTCTGCGCGCCGGTGGAACTGCCGGCCAACAACCGCCATCTCGACACCTATCTCGCCAATCTCACGCTGTCGGACAAATCGTTCCACGTCTCGGCGATCGGGCGGGGCAGGGCGCTGGATGGCGTGCGCATGATGGCGATTTCGCGCGGGATCACGCTCGACCAGATGCGTGAGGATCCGGGTGTGACGACGATCATCTCGGTCAATTCGCCGCGCCGCTTCGACGGCGAGATGGCCGAGGGGCTGATGGCGATGGCCGAGCACGGCCAGTCGGTGGCGGTGACGCCGTTCACCCTGATGGGGGCGATGAGCCCGGTGACCTTGGCCGGTGCGCTGGCGCAGCAGAATGCCGAGGCGTTGTTCGGAGTGGTGCTGACGCAGCTGGTGCGGCGGGGTGCGCCAGTGATGTATGGCGCGTTCACGTCGAACGTCGACATGAAGTCGGGCGCGCCGGCCTTCGGCACGCCGGAGAACACCAAGGCGAACGTCGCGTCGGGGCAATTGGCGCGGCGCTATAGCCTGCCCTATCGCACGACGCCCGGCTCGGCCTCCAACGCGCCCGACGCGCAAGGGGCGTGGGAGACGATGATGGCGCTGTGGGGCGCGGTGCTCGGCCACGGCAACCTGATCTACCACGCCGCCGGCTGGCAGGAAGGCGGGTTGACCGCGTCGTTCGAGAAATTCGTCATGGACGTGGAGATGATCCAGCACATGACGGAGTTTCTGAAGCCGATCGACGTGAACGAAGGGGAACTCGCGCTCGATGCGCTGGGGCGGGTGCCGACCGGCGGCCACTTCTTCGGCGACGAGCACACGCTGGCGCGCTACGCGACAGCGTTCTACCAGCCGATCCTGTCGAACTGGCAGAATTTCGAGGCCTGGCAGGAAGCGGGGTCGCTGGATGCCACGGCGCGGGCGACGCGGGTCTGGAAAAAGGCGCTGGAAGAGTATGAGCAGCCGGCGATGGAGCCGGACAGGCTGGAGGCGCTGGAGGCCTATGTGGCCAAGCGCAAGGAGGAGATTGGGGGAGGCGAGCCGTGAGGAGCGCGTCCGTCATTCCGGGGCCGCGCAGCGAAATGACGGAGAGGGCGGCACGCATTTTCCCCCTCATTCGGCCGCTTCGCGGCCACCTTCTCCCCGCTGGGGAGAAGAGGAAGGGTGAGGCCGTCGGCGACCTCCTCTCCCCTCGGGGAGAGGGTGGCCGAGCGAAGCGGAGGCCGGGTGAGGGGAGGGCGTTCGTATATAGAGACTTGAAGAACGCGATTGGCTTGATACCCCCACCCCTAACCCCTCCCCACAAGGGGGAGGGGAATCTGGCGCTTGACCTTCTCAGCAAGGCTAACGAGCCGGGAAATGTCAGCATAGCCCGGCTAGCGTCCCCCTCCCCCTTGTGGGGAGGGGCCAGGGGTGGGGGTCGAGGCTTCGATCTGCGCCGAAAATTATCGCCCGACGATCTTCGCCGTCACCGTGCCGATCCCTTCGATCTTTCCTTCCATCGTCTCTCCCGCCTTCACGGCCCCGACGCCTTCGGGCGTGCCGGTGAAGATCAGGTCGCCGGCTTCGAGCCGCACGAGGCGGGAGAGGTAGGCGACGATTTCGGGGACGGACCAGACCATCAGCGAGATGTCCGAAGACTGACGCAGGGCGCCGTCGACGGCGAGCGCGATGGCGCCCTTCGCCGGGTGACCGATGCGGGCGGCCGGCGCGATGTCGCCGATGGGGGCGGAGTGGTCGAAGCCCTTCGACATGTCCCAGGGGCGGCGGGCGGCCTTCGCCTCGTCCTGCAGGTCGCGGCGGGTCAGGTCGATGCCGGCGGCATAGCCGAAGACATGGTCGAGCGCGTCAGCTTCGGAGATGTCGGCGCCGCCCTGGCCGATGGCGACGACCAGCTCCATCTCGTGGTGCAAATTGGCGGTCGCGGTCGGATAGGGCACGTCGGCGCCGCCGGTGACGACGGCGTCGGCCGGCTTGGTGAAGAAGAAGGGCGGCTCACGGTCGGGCGCGCCGCCCATCTCCAACGCGTGCGCGGCGTAGTTGCGGCCGACGCAGAAGATGCGCCGGACAGGAAACAGCCGGCCGTCGTCGATCGGGACGGTAGCGACCGGAGCTGGCGGGAACACGAAGTCGGACATTCATTTCTCCTGCGGCGCGGCGCTGCCTGTCCCGGCGATACGCCAGCGGGTCGCCAAGCTCAACATCTGAATCAAACCCTTTGCGAGCCGAATCGGTTTCGGTCCGCAAGTCCCTGAACGAAGAGACATTTCATGAAATCGCATGCACGGGTCGTGGTCATCGGCGGAGGCGTCGTCGGCGCCTCGGTGCTCTATCATCTGGCGCGGTTCGGCTGGACCGATGTCGTTCTCATCGAGCGCGACGAGCTGACCAGCGGCTCGACCTGGCACGCAGCGGGGGGCATGCACACGATCAACGGCGACCCGAACGTCGCCAAGCTGCAGAAATATACGATCGAGCTCTACAAGGAGATCGAGGAGCTGTCCGGCCAGGCGACGGGCGTGCACATCACCGGCGGCGTGCTGCTCGCGGCCACCGAGGCGCGGATGGACTGGCTGCGCGGCGTGGTGGCCAAGGGGCGCTATCTCGGGCTCGACCTGGAGGAAATCTCGGCTGAGGAGGCGCATCACCTGATGCCACTGCTCGATCCGTCGCAGTTCGTCGGGGCGGTTCGCAATTCCGAGGACGGGCATCTCGATCCGTCGGGCGTAACGCATGCCTATGCCAAGGCGGCGCGGAAACTGGGCGCGGAGATCGAGCGCTTCACCAAGGTGGAGGACATCGTGCGCCGCGAGGACGGGATGTGGCGCGTCATCACCAACAAGGGCGAGGTTGTGGCCGAGCGTGTGGTCAACTGCGGCGGGCTTTGGGCGCGCGAGGTCGGGCGCATGGTCGGGCTCGAACTGCCGGTGCTCGCCATGGAACACATGTACCTGATCACCGAGAACATGCCGGAAGTGGCGGAGGTGAACCGCACCACCGGCAAGGAGGTGATCCACGCGGTCGATTTCGACGGCGAACTCTATCTACGCCAGGAGCGCGGCGGCATGCTGATGGGCACCTACGAGAAGGCCAACAAGCCGTGGTCGGAATTTTCGACGCCGTGGAATTTCGGCCACGAGCTGCTGGAGCCGGACATCGACCGCATCGCGCCGTCGCTGGAGGTGGGGTTCCGGCACTTCCCGGCCTTCCAGAACACCGGCATCAAGCAGATCATCAACGGGCCGTTCACCTTTGCGCCGGACGGCAACCCGCTTGTCGGGCCGGTGCGCGGACTGCCGGGGTTCTGGGTCGCCTGCGGCGTGATGGCGGGCTTTTCGCAGGGCGGCGGCGTCGGATTGTCGCTCGCGCAGTGGATGATCAACGGGGATCCTGGCGCCGACATCTGGGCGATGGACGTGGCGCGCTACGGCAGCTGGGCGACCATGGCCTATACCAATGCCAAGGTGCGCGAGAATTATTCTCGGCGTTTCTCCATCCGGTTCCCGAACGAAGAACTGCCGGCCGGGCGCCCGCTGAAAACGGTGCCGATCCATGACCTGCTGGAGGCCAAGGGCGCGCAGTTCGGCGCGAGCTTCGGGCTCGAAGTGCCGCTCTGGTATGCGCCGGAGGGAGTGAAGGACGAGTTTTCCTGGCGGCGCTCGAGCGATTTTGCCCATGTCGGGCGGGAGGCAAAACGGGTGCGCGAGGGCGTCGGCCTGTCGGATATTTCCGTCTTCGCCAAATACAAGGTGACCGGGCCGGGCGCCGAGGCGTGGCTGGACCGGATGCTCGCCTGCCGCCTGCCGAAGGAAGGGCGCATGACGCTGGCGCCGATGCTGAAGGAGGACGGCGGGATCATCGGCGATTTCACGCTGGCGCGGTTGGCGCCTGATGCCCCCTCATCCGGCTCGCTGCGCTCGCCACTTTCTCCCCGAGGGGAGAAGGAAAAAGGGCAGACGGCGGCGTCCCTCCTCTCCCCGGCGGGGAGAGGGTGGCCCGATGGGCCGGGTGAGGGGGCTTTGTCCGAGTGGTTCATTGCCGGTTCGGGCGTGGCCGAGGAATTCCATATGCGCTGGTTCGAGAAGCACCTGCCGGCGGATGGATCGGTGAGGATCGAGGCGTTGGGGATGAAGCTGGTCGGGCTGGGGCTCGCGGGGCCGAGGGCTCGCGAGGTCCTGCAGAAGGTGACGCGCGCGGATCTGTCGAACGCGTCGTTTCCGTTCATGGCGATCGCGAAGATCGACATCGGCATGGCGCCGTGCCTGGTCGGGCGCGTCAGCTATACGGGCGACCTCGGCTACGAGATCTGGATGGCGCCGGAATACCAGCGCCACGTCTTCCAGACGCTGATGGCCGCAGGCGAGGAGTTCGGCATCGGCCTGTTCGGGTCGCGCGCGCTCAACGCGCTGCGGCTCGAGAAGGGCTACGGCTCCTGGGCGCGCGAATACCGGCCGATCTATTCGCCGGTCGAAGCGGGGCTGGACCGGTTCGTCGCCTGGAACAAGGAGGCCGCCTTCATCGGCAAGGCGTCGGCCGCGGCGGCGAAGGCCAACGGTGGGAAATATCGCCTCAGGACGTTCATCATGGAGGCGACCGACGCCGACGTGATCGGCGACGAGGCGATCTGGCACGACGGCAGGGTGGTCGGCTGGGTGACGTCGGGCGGCTATGCGCATGCGTCGGGCAGGTCGGTGGCGCTGGGCTACGTGCCTAGGGAGGTCGCGGATTCGACGGCGGGGTTCGAGATCGAGCTGTTGGGAAGGCGGCACAAGGCGGCCGTGCAAGCGGCGCCGCTGTTCGACCCGGAGCAGACGCGGATGCGGGGGTAGGCGTTCGTCGCCGCGATGCGGATCTGCGACAGACATTGGAGCACAGCAGGCAGGCCCGAATTCGTTGCGAGCTGAGTTTGTACATGGTAGGCTGGATTATGTACAAGAAACCGAGAGGCAGCGATGGCACTGCACATCCAGGATAGGGAAGCCGATCGCCTGCTGCGTGAGTTTGCGCGCAAGCGGGGCATCGGGTTGACAGCTGCAGTGAAAGTGGCGGTGACGGAGGCCAACGCGATCGCCGAAGCGAAGAAGCCGCCTCGTGCCGGGTCGTTGGCAGAACGGATAAGGCCGCTCGTCGAGGAGGTGCGTGCGCGACGGATCGGCGTCGAGCCTGTGGACCACAAGGCATTGATGGACGATCTGTGGGGTGAAAACGACTGATGTTCATCGAGACGTCGGCCATCGTTGCCATCCTCCTAGAAGAGCCCGACGCTCCGCACCTTCTGGAACGGATCGAAATCGATCCTGCGCCAACGACAAGCGTCGTCAATGCTGTCGAGGCTACGATCAGCGTCGGAAAGCAGATCCGCAACTATGAGCGGGCTTGGGTCCTTGTCCGATCCTTCATGGAGGAAGCTCGGCTGCAGGTGGAGGGTATTCCGGCGGACGCGCTCGATGGGATTGTCGATACCTATCTGCGCTACGGGAAGGGCACCGGCCACCCGGCCAGACTGAATTTCGGCGATTGCTTCTCCTACGCATTGGCGAAGCGGGCCGATCTCGAGCTTCTGTACAAGGGTGGCGATTTTTCGCAGACCGATCTGGCCTGACGGGTGAAATGGCAGTGTGTGCTGCAATCGGACTCCTCGAGGGCAATTCGATGAAATCTCCTCTGTCCCTCCCCCTCGGCCGCACTGCCGCAATCTTCATCGACCTGCAGGAAGAGCACCGGCGCGATGCGGGTTCCTGGCGGAGGGATTCGACGACGTGCTTGCCAACGCGGTGGCGCTGCAAGCGGCGGCGCGGGCGTCGGGCGTACCGCTGTATCACTATGCCTATGTGGTCGACGGCAGGACCGATGCAGGGAGCTTTCGCCCGACCAAGGCTGATGGGCGTCCCGTCTTCTCCGACAAGGAGGATCCCAATTCGGCCATCTGCCCGGAGGTGGCGCCGCTGCCGGGCGAGCGTGTGGCGGTCAAGGACCGGGCGAGTTCGTTCCGGGACGATTTCGGGCCGGAATTGAAGTCGCGCGGCGTCGAGTGGATCGTCGTTTGCGGCGTCTGGACCGGGGCCTGCGTCTACGAGACGGTGAAGGACGCGCAGGCGCTGGGGTTCCGTGTGCTGGTGGTCAAGGACGCCTGCGCCAGCGGCACGCGGACGATGCACGAAACGGCTATCCTCAACCTCGCCAACCGGCTCTATGGCGGCGGGGTGGTCACGACCGAGGCGGCGGTCGCGCTGCTTTCGGGCGAGGAGGCCGAGGTGTGGCTGGCGATGAGCGCCGTGCCACTACGCTACAACTATTGCAATGCCAGCGGCCTGTTCAACGGGTTGTGACGATGCTTTCTTAGAGGATCCCGCCGGTACTACGGCCGTCGAAGTTTCGGCATGCGGCGCGTGGGAAGCACCTTCCATGCAAGTCTTGCGAAAAACATCCCCCAGCGATATCTTCCCTTACGGCAGCCATTTCGTAGGGGGAGATCATGAAAAGGCTTCCTGTAGCGTTCGCCGCTCTGTGCCTGTCATCAACAATGTCCTTGGCAGCCGTCGAATTCCAGGGATCGTTATGCATCACCTCCATAACCCCGATTTGCCCGAGTTGGGGATGGACCGTAGGAACTTGCGTTGGAGTCAGGTTTGGGCCGCCAAACCTGGGCGGCAACGGCCCAAGTACCGGCTTTTCTGTGTTCAGTCATAACTTTGCTGCTGGCTACGTCCTGCCCGTCGGGTCGCTCGTCGGTACGACTTTCCGCTCTGTGCAGGGGTATAAGGTTCATCGCGGCGCGTACACGTTCAACGGGACAAAGATGCGGTTCACCTCACAGGTGCCGGCGGTTCCCACGATTGCGACGACATCGATTACCCAGGTGGGTGGCTTCCAGAAGTGGGACGATCTGACGGGGTGCACAATCACGTTTCGGACAAGCCTGACTAGGAAGCCTTAGCTTCGCGCTTCATTCAGGGCAGGGGAAGGGTGTCACTTCGCTGCTGGCGACGTGGTGATTGTGACCATCCTGCAACACGATGAGCAAAGCGAGAGCCTCGTGAAGAACGCGGGTTGTGATCCGTGCCGAATCCTTCAGCATCAGTGAAAACGGCTCGGCAAGGGGCAGGGACATGGTGGGGACTGTGCTGGCGGCGCTGGGCGTCGCCGCGACGGTAGAACTGGGCGTGGCGGATCTGCCGCCGCTCGACGCGGTGGGCAAACTCGCGGACGCGATCGCGCTGTCGAAATCGTGCCCAAGCCTGCAACTGGACAAGGAGACGGTGTCGCGCACGCTGGCTAAGGCTGGGATCAACATCGCGCCGCTCATCGGCGAGGTGACCCAGCGCAGCCAGTCGATGGCGCTGCACTACGTCCTCCTCGACTACAAGGACGCCTGCGCGCTGGCCCGCGACCGCTACGGCAAAGACGGAAAGAGCGCGGCGGGTTTCCTGGCGGAGCGGTAGGCGCTCAGGCGGTTGCCAGGGCGCGCGACAAGGCCGGCGCGAGGTCGCCGGCGCCGGCAATCTCGATCGTCTCCAGGCCAAGCCAGTCGGCCATGAGGCGCAGCTCGGCCAGCAGTTGTTCGGCGGTTTCGGCCGGGGCGTGCGGCTCGGAATGGGCCGACTGGACCCTGAGCACGGATGCCGCGCGGTCGGCCTTGAGGTCGACGCGGGCGACGATGCGCTCGCCGAGCAGGAAGGGCAGGACGTAATAGCCGTAGGCGCGCTTTTCCGCCGGCGTGTAGATCTCGATGCGGTAGCGGAAGTCGAACAGGCGCTCGGCGCGGGAACGCTCCCAGACCAGCGGGTCGAAGGGAGCGAGAAGCGCGCGGGCTTCGACCTTTCGTGGAAAGCGCGCATCCGGCGAGAGCCACGCCTGCTGGCTCCAGCCCTCGACAGCGACGGGGAGGAGCGAGCCCTCCTCGACCAGCTCGGCGATGCGGTCCTTGTAGCCTTCGGCCGGCAGGCGGAAATAGTCGCGCAGGTCGGACGCGGTGGCGACCCCGAGCGCCCGCGCGGCGATACGGGTGAGTTCGCGATGCGCCTCCGCCTCGTCGGGCACGGGCAGATCGCGGACAGCCTGCGGGATGACCCGATGCGGCAGGTCGTAGACGCGCTCGAAGCTCGGCCGGCGCGTGGAGGCGGTGATCTGTCCGGCCCAGAACAGCCATTCGAGCGCATGCTTGGTGTCGCTCCAGCCCCACCAGCCGCCCTGGCCCCTGTCGCCCTCGATGTCGGAGGCGGCCAGGCCGCCTTCGCTCTCGATCCGGCGGAGGAGGTCGGCGATGAAGTCGCGGCGCTCGCGGCCGAATTCGGCCAGCCGTCCGTAGATGTTCTCGTGTCGCTCGGCGCGGCGCATGCGCCATTGCCACAGCGGCCAGGCTTCCAGCGGCAGCAGCGAGGCCTCGTGGGCCCAGTACTCGAATAGGACGCGGCGCTTCGACCAGGCATTGTCCTCGAGCAGCGCCTGCGGATAGGGACCGAGCCGCGAGAACAGCGGCATGTAGTGGGCGCGCACGATGACCGAGACGGAATCGATCTGGAACAGGCCGAGCCGCGCGAGAACCTTGTTCAGGTGGCGGCGCGTCGGCACCCCGTCGGGCCGCGGCTCGGCAAAGCCCTGGGCGGCGAGCGCGACGCGGCGGGCGGCGGCGATGGACAGTTTTTCGCGCAAAGGAATCTCCTGCCCGGAGATTTGAGGAAAGGACGGAAGGCGGCAACCCGAAAACGGCGCGAAGGGAGTGGCTGCTGACAATGGGTTGGCAGGAGGGGCATGTCCTTCCCCCACAAGGGGGGAAGGACCGGCGCCCGTTACACCTTCGCCAGCTTCTTTCTCACACGCGCGAGAAAGCGCTCGCGGCTTTGCGGCGTCGAGACGTCCATCAGGTAGTGCGCCATGTAGACGGTGCGGCATTTCCAGCCGCACAGGGCGCGGATGCCACGCAGGATGGTCTTGCGGCCGGGATGGCCGATGAGGACGGAGATCCAGAACGGCGCGCCGCAGGTGGTGATGACGGCCACCAGGCGCATGTGGGTAAGGGTCGGCACGATGCCCCCCGTCGGCGCCAGCCGGAAGGCGACCTCGAGGCCCCAGACGCGGTCGAACCAGCCTTTCAGCATCGCCGGCAGGCCATACCACCAGGTTGGGTAGACGAAAACGAGGCCTTCGGCCCAGCGCAGCGCCTCGATGTGCGGCTGCAGCGCCGGGTCCGAGGGGGCCCGGTCGTTGTAGTGGCGGCGCTCGTCGGCGGTCATCACCGGGTCGAACCCTTCGCCGTAGAGGTCGGTCAGCCGCGTTTCGTGGCCGAGCCGGTCCAGCGTCGCCAGAACTTCATCCCGCACCGCGGCGGTGAAGCTCTCGGGCACGGGATGGCAGTAGACGACGAGGATGCGCATGCGGGCTAGCTTCAGAACCGGTCCATCGCGGCCGTGACCTTGCGCATGAACACGGCGCGCGTGTCGTCGGTCGAGCGGTTCATGTCGTAGTGGGCGAGATAGGTGAAAGGCGCGCGCGGCTTTACGGTGGCGCGCAGCAGCCGGGTGACCAGCTTGCGCGGCGGGTCGCCCATTAGGAAGGCGCGCCAGCGCGCCCCGCCATAGGTCGTCACCGTCGCCACCTTCGAAATGTTGTGCAAGCAGGTTCTGGCTCGGCCGTCGACCATTTCGAACGATACGCCGGGGACAAAGACCCGGTCGAAGAAGCCTTTCAGGATGGCCGGATAGCCGAAGTTCCAGACAGGGAAAGAGAGAACGAGCGCCTCGGCGGCGCGCAGGCGGTCGACATAGGAGGAGATGGGACCGAGATTGTGCTCGACCTCATGATAGTTGAGCCGCTCCTCGCGCGTCATGCGCGGATCGAAGTTCTCCGCATAGAGATCGCAGTCGTCGACCCGGTGGCCGCGGGCGGCGAGCCGATCAAGAATCAGGCGATGCAGCACGGCGTTGTAGCTCGTCTCGACAGGGTGGGCGTGAAGGACGAGGACTTTCATTTGTTTTGTGCCGATACTAGCGAAACTTCAACAAGTTGCTCGAAAGATCGAGCATTCATATTTGGTTCTTCTTTACATAAATTGAATAGACTTTGCTTTGGATCGCTTAGATCAAAAAATACATGAAAGAATGTATCAATGCGCGCTTCTGATACATATAAATATTTCTCGACGTCAGAAAATAGAACGCCAATGTCCTCCCACTTGGCGACTTTGTCGGAGTGGGCAACAAACTTGTTTCGTGCATCCGTTAAGCGTGTAAATTCAACGTCGTCAAAATCGCAGAACTCATCGCGAAATGAGCAATACCGTTTCCGAGCATTGTTGCTCGCACTGATCCCGAAGCGATTGAGATAGCTATCAATCGGTTTCCTATCCACGACGTCGGATTCGCTCATTTTCGCTCGTAATGACCTAAACGAGAGGTCGCCACTGATCTTGGATGTTGCCTTTCCATAATTCAGTATCATTCTGTCTATCGCCAGATTCTGAATGTATCGAAACGGTCTGCCAATTGCTAATCCATTGATATCGTCAGCTTTTTTATCCAATATACTGAAAACGCAATATGCTTCGTAAGTGCCTACCACAATCTGTGCTAGTCGTTCTAATGATCTATACAATTCGGATGCAAGATCGTGCCGAGCCATTGCCGCTCTATGCCTGCTCCAGACCCTTGAACAGAAAAAGCTTGCCCGACTTGTAGTCGTAGTCCGGGTTTTCCCAGGCGATCATCTTGCCGGGATTGAGCAGGCCCTTCGGATCGGCCTCGCGCTTGAAGGCGAGCTGGACCTCGTCCGTCTGCTTCATTCCGCCTTCCTCCAGCGTGTAGCGGTGCGCATTGAAGATCGGGCAGCCGTTCTCCTCGTGCAGGCGCATGATCTCGTCGAGGCGCTCCTCCGTCGTGTAGCGGATCATCGGCAGGCCGAAGCAGGTTACGTTGCCGTCGAAGCGGACGAATTCGAGATGGCCGATCATCTCGTCGCCGATCAAAGCGTGGATCTTCTCGACGCGCTCGAGCTGGTTCGGGAACGGGTAGAGAACCTGGAGGTAGGTGATCGAGGGATCGACGCGCAGTGCGCGCAAGGTGGTGTGGTTCCAGGACAGTTCGAAGTTGGGCGGCAGACCCTTGAGATCGGCCTCGGTCGCGGCGTTGAAGACGATCTCGGCGCCCCAGCGGCGGGTGAAGGCAAGGAAGGCGTCGAGCGATTGTGCGGCGACGGTGACCAGGCAGATGCTCTGGCACTCGCGGAAGAATTTCTGGTGGCGCTTGAACCAGGCGAAGGGGGCAGGAGCGGCGATCGGCGAGATCAGCTTGGTCAAGAGCCCGTCCTGCAAGCCGACGGCGTTGCCGTAGCGCGCCGCGTCCATGAACGAGTCGAAACCGACGATGACGTCGACCCAGTCATAGGCGGCCGTCAGCGGCATCTCGACCTCGGAGATGATGCCGTTGGTGCCGTAGGCATGCGTCACCTTGTGCAGGTCTTCCCCCGTCAGCTCCAGAATGCGCGGCACTTCTTCCATCGTCACCACGCGTAACCGGATGATGTTGCCGAAGTCGCGAAGCCCGCCCCATTTGATCGAGCCGACGCCGCCGGAGCCGCCCGCGACAAAGCCGCCGATGGAGGCGGTGTGGTAGGTGGACGGGTGGATGCGCAGTTCCTGCGCCGAATGCGCCCGTGTCGCCTTGTCGATGTCGGCAATGACCGCGCCGGGGCCGGTGACGACGCGGCCGGGCGCGATCAGGCGGATCTCGTTCATCTCGGCGAGCGACAGGACGACGCCACCCGAGAGCGGCATGGCCTGGCCGTAATTGCCGGTGCCGGTGCCGCGCGGGGTGACCGGGATGCCGCGGCGGTAGCAGGCTTTCAGCACGCGGATCAGTTCGGCTTCCGTCTTCGGCGAGACGACGAGGTCGCCGGTGACTGCGTCGAGCTGCTTTTTCAGGACCGGGCTGTACCAGTAGAAATCGCGGCTCTTCTGCTGGACGATGGCCGGATTGTCCTCGACCTTGATGCCGGCGAGGTCCGTCTTGAGTGCCGCGATGTCCATCAGGGTTGTCCCACCGTTTCGTCGAGTTCTGAGTAATCGGGGATGACGCGTTCGATCGCGGCACCGGCGCGGATCACCGTCCGGTCGCTCTCGGGACGCGAGAGGAGTTCGGTCCATGACCGGCCTTTGAAGATCACCAGATCGGCGGTGCCGCCAGGCTTCAGCATGCCGGCGTCGTCCAGCCCCATCGCCTTTGCCGGGAAGGCGCCGACGGTCCTGGGCCAGTCGGCGACCGGATGGTCGAACTGGGCGATGCGGGTCGCCATGCGGTAGACTTCCAGCATGTCGAGGTCGCCATAGGCGTAGAACGGATCGCGGGTGTTGTCGGAGGCGACCGACACGTTGATGCCGCGGGCCTTCATCTCGTGCAGAAGCGTGATGCCGCGCCAGCGCGGGGTGGTGCGGTCGTGGCGGCGGTCCTGCAGATACATGTTGCACATCGGCAGCGACACGACCGACAAGCCGGCCTGCGCCACCAGGTCGAGCGTGCGCAGCACGTCGGCGTCGGGCTGGCGGGCGAGCGAGCAGCAATGGCCGACGAGGATCTTGCCGGTGAAGCCGTGGCGGATGGCGGCTTCCGCGATCAGGCGCAGCGAAACGGCTTCGACATCGTCGGTCTCGTCGGCGTGGAAATCGAGATCGAGGCCACGCTCCATCGCCTCGGCAAAGACCCGGTCGATCATCTCGACCACGTCGGGAACCATGTAGGTGACGGCGCCGAGCACGCCACCCGCGCGGGCGACGCGGTCGGCGAGGCCCGCAAACCATGCGCCGTCGCGGATCGTCTCGACCCCGGCGAGGGAGGCGGCCTGCAGGTCGATGCGGCCCTTCCAGCGCTCACGCGTCGCAGTGAAGACGTCCCAGGAGATGGTCTCCTGCGGCGGCACACTGTCGAGATGCGTGCGGATCGCCTTGGTGCCATGCGCATAGGCAGTACGCAGGGAGAAATCCATGCGCCGCTCGACATCTGCCGCGTTCCAGAACGCCATCCGGTCCGTGCCGACGGCGGTCAGCGCACCCATGAAGGAGCCGTCTGGATTGGGCATGCGCGGCCAGATGTGGCCCTTGTCGAGATGGGTGTGGCAGTCGACGAAGGCGGGCAGGACGATGCGGCCGGCGAGGTTGACCGCGCGGGGCGGCAGCGGCTTGTCTCCGCGCGCGGCGATCGCCTTGATCCGGCCGTCGGCGATCGAGATGTCGGCGCGGACGAAACCGTCGCGGTCGGGCTGAGCGTCGAGACCCTCGAGGGTCGAGCTGTGTAGCCGGGCGTCGGCAAGCACGTACCAGCCGGTTGTCGGGATGGAGAGGGCGGTCATGTCGGTCTCACCGCTCCTGCTTCAGCGCACTTTCGTGCCAGCGGCGCAGCATCATGTGCGAGATCCAGGTGAGCGTCATGAAGATGACGATGCCGGTTAGCGAGATCAGGATCAGGGCGGCGAAGAGACGTGCCGTGCGCAGGCGGTAGCCGCTCTCGATGATGCGCGAGGCAAGCCCCGAGGACTGGCCGGCGGAACCGGCGACGAACTCGGCCACCACGGCGCCGATCAGCGCCAGGCCGCCGGCGATCTTCAGGCCGCCGAGGAAGTAGGGCATGGCGGCCGGCAGGCGCAGGTGCCACAGCTCCTGCCAGCGCGTCGCACCGTTGAGCTTGAACAAGTCGCGCAGGTTGCGGTCGACGGAGTTGAGGCCGAGCGTCGTATTCGACAGGATCGGAAAGAAAGCGACGATCCATGCGCAGAGCAGCAGCTTCGCCGTCTGGTTGTCGACGTAGATGTTGATGAGCGGGAAGATGGCGACGATCGGCGTCACCTGCAGCACGATGGCGAAGGGGAAGAACGACATCTCGACCCATTTCGACTGGGCGAAGAGCACGGAGAGACCGACACCGCCAACAACGGCAAGCAGAAGGCTGAGGCCGGTGATGCGCAAGGTGGTGAGCAGCGAGGTGAACAGGAGTTCGCGGTCGTCGATCAGCGCGCCCATAACATCGACCGGGCGCGGCAGGATGTAATGCGGGATCTCGTTCCAGACCACGATACGGTCCCACAGGAAGATCGCGAGGCACATGATGGCGATCGGCAGCACCCATTTGCCGATCCGCTCGACACGCGCGACGCGCAGCCGGCGCATCTCCTCGGCGTCGAGCGGAACTGGCGCAGGCTGGTCAATGGACGCCATCGAACGCTCCCGCCGTGGTGAGAGCCGGAGCGTCCATCGCCCGGCTGAGAACGTCGGATGCCTTACGGCAGAGCGCGGCATATTCCGGCGAGGTGCGGAAGGCCTCGTCGCGCGGGTAGGGCGCGTCGACCTCGACCTCCTCGAACACGCGGCCCGGACGTGCGGCCATGACGACGATGCGGTTCGAAAGGAAGACGCTCTCGAACACGCTATGGGTGACGAAGACGACGGTGAAGCGCTCGTCCTGCCAGAGGTCCAAAAGGTCGTTGTTGAGCTTGAAGCGGGTAATCTCGTCGAGCGCGGCGAACGGCTCGTCCATCAACAGCACGCGCGGCCTGGTGACCAGGCCGCGGGCGATCGAGACGCGCATCTTCATGCCGCCCGAAAGTTCGCGCGGCACGGCATTCTCGAAGCCGGTCAGATGCACGCGCTCCAGGAGTTCGGAAATGGCCGGCGTCGCCTCGCGGCGCGACACGCCCTTGAGCCTGAGCGGCAGCCAGACATTGTCGAAGACGCTCGCCCAGGGCATCAGCGTCGGCTCCTGGAAGACGAAGCCGATGTCCGTCTGCGCAAGCGGCGGGCCGCGCCAGTCGAGCAGGCCGGTGGTCGGCGACGACAGGCCGGCGATAATGCGCAACGCCGTCGACTTGCCGCAGCCGGACGGCCCGAGCAGGCTCAGGAAATCGCCCTCGCGCAGCGTGAGATCGACGTGGTCGAGCGCCGTCACGCCGTTGGAAAAGGTCTTTCCGACGGCGCGCAGGATGAGGAGCGGCGCGCCGCCGGCCGGTTTCATGTCAGGCAAGATGGTTCACTTCTTGAGGTCGAGACCGACGCCCTTGTTGACGAAGTCGAGCGTATAGGCCTTCTTGATGTCGATGCCTTCGGGCAGAACCTTCGCCGCGACCATCTTGTCGTAGAAGCTCTTCATCCGCTCGTCGGTCATGGCGCCGATGCCGAGCTTTTCGGTGTCGCCGGAATCGACGATGCCGAACTTCTTCATCTGCTCGATCGAGAAGGCGATCTGCTCGTCGGTGATCTCGGGATTATCCTTCTTGATCATCTCGTTGGCGGCCTTGTTGTCGCCGTAGAGATAATTGTACCAGCCCTTGGCCGAGCCATCGACGAAACATTTCACGACCTCGGGGCGCTTGTCGATCGTGTCGCGCATGGTCTCGATCGTGGTGGCGTAGGTGTCGAAGCCATAGTCGGCGAGGAGGAACTGGTTGGGCACGAAGCCGCCTTCCTTCTCGACCGCGTAGGGTTCGGAGGTGACGTAGCCCTGCTGCACCGACTTCTTGTTGGCGATGAAGGGCGCTGGGTTGAAGGTGTAAGGAATGCGCTTCGACGCGTCGAAGCCGAACTCGGTGATCATCCACTGGAAGTAGGACTGGAAGCCTTCGTCGCCGAGAATGTACTGCTCCGCGTCCTTCAGGCTCTCCCAGGTGTCGAGGCCCTGGCCGGGATGGCTCATCAGCACCTGCGGCTCCTTCTGGAAGGAGGCGGCGACGATGACGACGGGGATGTTCTCCTGAACGGCCGAGAAGGCCTGCAGCATGTTGCCGCCCATGTAGAAGTCGATCTTGCCGGCGAGCAGCAGCGGCCGGCCCGACACCTGCGGGCCGCCCATGGCGATGGTCACGTCGAGGCCGCAGGCCTTGTAGGTGCCGTCGGCAACCGACTGGTAGTAGCCGCCATGCTCGGCCTGGGCGAACCAGTTGGTCTGGAAGGTCACCTTCTCCTGGGCCGAAGCCAGACCCGGGGCCCCCAGCAGCGACAGCGCCGCGGCCGACATCAACAGTTTCGTCTTCATTACACCACCCCTTGTTGAGCCGGTCGACGGGACGCGCCGGCTTCTGGAATCCAGAGGAACAAAATGCAAAGCCCGTGCCAAGGTCCGGTCGCGACGAAAGCGGTCGCGGACGAGGGAAATGCCGCCGGCGTCCGGTCGAGGCTGGTGCTGCGGCGGGCACGGTGCCCAAATTTTGAGCGGCTGTCCATCGCCGTCGGCGTCGTCCAACAATCAATGTTGAATGTGCGACCGGCCAGGGGCATAGGAGGCCACGAACACAGGAAAAGCCGATGCACAGCCCGCTCAATCCCGCCTCCATCAGACCGCCCTTCGCCCGCTACAGCCACGGCGTCGAGGTCGCGGCCGGCAAACGGATCGTCGCGGTGTCGGGGCAGCTCGGCGTCAACGCCGACGACACGGTGCCGGAAAACGTGGCGGAACAGGCGGAACTCTGCTTCGCCAATATCGCGGCGATACTCGCCGAGGCGGGCATGACGCTCGCCGAAATCGTGCGAATCAACGCCTATGTGACACACCGCGCCTATATGAAGCCCTATATGGAGGTGCGCGACAGGATCGTCGCCGATCCGCCGCCGGCCTCGACGCTGATGATCGTCGGCGGGTTCACGCGGCCGGAGTTCAAGGTCGAGATCGAAGTGATCGCGGCGGCGTGACGGAGGCAATCATGCAGTATCAACGGCGCGTCTGGTGGGGCGATTTCCCGACGACGGACTATGCCTCGATCGACCCGGAGGCGACGATCGCCGTCCTGCCCGTGGCGGCGATCGAGCAGCACGGGCCGCATCTGCCGGTGTCGACGGACACGTCGATCATGAACGGCATGCTCTCGACCGTCATCGACCGGCTGCCGGCAGCGCTCGACATCCGCATCTTGCCCGTCCAGGCGGTCGGCAAGTCGAACGAACACCTGCATGCGCCGGGCACGCTGACCCTGCCGGCGACGACGCTGATCGAGGTCTGGACGGAGCTCGGCGCTTCGGTGGCACGCGCAGGGGTGAGGAAGCTCGTCATCGTCAACTCGCACGGCGGCAACGAGGAGATCATGGGGATCGTGTCGCGCGAGCTGCGCGTGCGATTCCAGATGCTGTCGGTGAAGACGAGCTGGATGCGCTTCGGCAAGCCGGACGGGCTCTATTCCGACATCGAAGGCCGCTACGGCATCCATGGCGGCGACGTCGAGACCTCGCTGATGCTGCATTTCCGGCCCGATCTCGTCGACATGCGCAAGGCGCAGGATTTCGTTTCGCGGGTCGAGGCGGCGGAAGAGGCGTTCGGCCTGTTGCGCCACACCGGTACGCACGCGTTTGCCTGGATCGCCAGCGACTTGAACCCGAACGGCGTGGTGGGGGAGGCGTCGAAGGCGACGGCGGAAAAGGGCCGGCTGACCGCCGAGCACCAGGCGGCCGGCTTCGTGCGGCTGCTGGAGGACGTGCGGCAGGCGGCGCTGGGGGAGTGGCTGGCGTAGCTATCGGGCGTAACCACCGGGGACAGTTTACTTTTTCTCGCCTGCGCCAGCATTGCGGTGCCGCGCCTTTATGCGGGAAAAAGTAAACTGTCCCAAGCGTCTACTCCACATACACCCTGACACTCGCCGCCCGTCCTGCCGCGTCGATGACGGTCAGCGTCTGCTGACCGGCGCCGTCGGGCTGCCAGCGGGAGGTGCGGCGGCGCTCGGCCTCGGGCCAGGGCTTGCCATTGGCGAGCCAGCGGAACGGCGCGCGGCCGCCCTGCAGCTTCAGCACCAGCGGCGAGAATCCGTCGGCGCCGTCGGCGAGAGAGACGCGCGCGCCCTGCGGCGGGAAGACGATCTGGGGTGCTGCCTCGGCGACGCCGCGCGGTTTCGTCTCCGAGGCGGTGCTCTCGAAGCGGCGCAGAGTGACCGGGAGTTCGGAGAACGCCTGGCGCAGCGCGCCGGCCGGAGCCCGTGGCAGCGAGGTCACCGGCAGGCCGGATTTGACGAAGGCGTCGAAGAGGAGAGGGGCCGCGGTACCGAAGCCCGAAATGCCGGGGACGGCGCTGCCGTCGGCGCGGCCGACCCATACGCCCAAGACGTGCCGGCCGTCGAAGCCGATCGCCCAGGCGTCGCGGTAGCCGTAGCTGGTGCCGGTCTTGTAGGCGAGGCCGTTGCGCATGGCGCCCTTGGGCGGGGTGACGCCGGTCAGGATGTCGGCGATCTGCCAGGCCGACGCCGCGGGCAGGATCTGCGCCCGGCGCGGGGTTTCGCCTTTGGCCCGCGGGCGGTTGACGAGCCTGACCGCCTGGCCGCCATTGGCGAGACCGGTGTAGAGCTGGACGAGGTCGCGCAGCGTGAGCCCGATACCGCCCAGGCCGATCGCCAGGCCCGCGGCCTTGCCGTTCGGCATCCTGGCGTCGACGCCGGCCTCGCGAAAGCGGGCCAACAAGCGGTGCGGGCCGACCGCGTCGAGCAGGCGGATCGCCGGCACGTTGACCGACATCTGCAGCGCGGCGCGGATGGAGATGTCGCCCTGGTAGTCCATGTCGAAGTTGCGTGGCCGGTAGCCGGCGAAATTGGCCGGACGATCCTCGATGATCGTTTCCTGCGCGATGCGGCCGTCCTCGAAGGCGAGGCCGTAGATGAAGGGTTTCAGCGTCGAGCCGGGGGACCGCACGGCGCGGGTCATGTCGACATAGCCTTGGCGGGCGCGGTCGAGATAGGAAGCCGAGCCGACCTCGCCGAGGATCTCGCCGGTTTCGGCGTCGGCCAGGACCATGGCGACGGAGAGTCTCGGGCCGAGGGAGCGGGCCGCGGCGTCGGCGGCGGCTTCCAGCCCCTGCTGCACCGGGCGGCTGAGCGTCACCATGTGGCGCAGCTGATTGGGCTCGCTGCGCCTGACCGTCTCGGCCAGATGCGGCGCGAGCGACGGGAGCGCGACGCGGGAAGTCGGCAAGGGTTCGAGTTCGGCCAGCCGCGCCTCGGCCTCGCCGACAATGCCGGCTTCGACGGCGCGGGCCAGCACGCGCGAGCGCGCGGCCTTCGCCGCGTTGAAGTTGCGGTCGGGTCGGCGCAGCTCGGGCAACTGGGGGATGGCCACCAGCAGCGCGGATTCGGCGAGCGTCAGGCGGCGCGGCTCCTTGCCGAACCAGGCGAGCGAGGCCGCGCGGATACCCTCCAGATTGCCGCCGTACGGGGCGAGCGTCAGATAGAGGCGCAGGATCTCGTCCTTGGACAGCCGCCGCTCGATCTGGACCGCGCGGGCGATCTGCATGATCTTGGCGGGGACCGAGCGGCGCTCGCGCGGCTCGATCAGGCGGGCGAGCTGCATGGAGAGCGTCGAGCCGCCGGAGATGATGCGGCCGTTGGACGCGAACTGGATCGCGGCGCGGGCAAGAGCCTTCAGATCGACGCCCGAATGCTCGCGGAAGCGCCTGTCCTCGAAAGCGATGAGCATTTCGATGAAGCGGCGGTCGACGTCCGCCATATCGGGCTCGAGCCGCCAGCGGCCTTCGCTCGTGGCAAAAGCGCGCAAGAGCAGGCCGTCGCGGTCGACCACTTCGCCCGAGCGCTCCATCGCCGTGTCGAGGGGAGGCGGGTAGGCGCGGTCGAGGCGGTCGAGGCCGAATAGGCCGGCTGCGGCCACGATGAACAGAAAGGCGGTCAGCGCGAAGAGGGTGGTTCGCAGGGTTGGCAGTCGGGGGGAGGGCAGCACGCTCATGCGCCGTGCTCCGGGTGGCGCGCCGCTCTCCCTTGCTCCCCGTCATCCTCGGGCTTGTCCCGAGGATCTACGTACTTCCGCGATGATGTCGCGGTCGCGGCCAACCTGCCGGCGCCGGCAGATCCTCGGGACAAGCCCGAGGATGACGGCGCCGTCATGGTGAGCTCCGTCTTCGCTCGTTCCCCTCCACCTTGTGGGGAGGGGTTAGGGGTGGGGGTATGATGCATCATCATACCGAGATTCCCGATCGCGCAGTCATTGCGCGGCCAGCACCTGCATGCGGCCGGTGGCGGTGCGGGCCGAGAACTGCGGACGGTACATGTCCTCCACGGTCGCGGCCGGATGCGCGTAGTCGCCGGGCGTGACGGCGCGGACGACATAAGCGAGGTTGAACTCGCGGTCGGACGAGCCGTCGCGGTTGAACGCGGCGATGAAGCGGTCGTCGCGAAACTCGACATGGACCGGCTCGATGTCGCCCAGCCAGTCGAAGTTGACGAGGCTGGCGCTGCCGACGATCGACGGATTGTCGATCTGGAAGCCGGCCGGCAGCAGGTCGGAGACCAGCACGCGCGACGGCCAGGCGTTGCGCTCGGTCACCTTGAGCACCACGACATAGCGCTCGTTCTGCGCCGCTTCGGTGATGTTCGCCTCCTCGCCGTCGAGCGTGTAGTAGGAGCGCTCGATAGCGAAGCCGTCGCCGCCCGCCGGGAGCGGGTCGAGCGGTGCTGCGACGGTCGTCAGGACGGCCTCGAGCGGCTCGTTCGAGGTGTTGGCGATGATCACGGGCGCGGCATCCAGGTCGTCGGCCGTCTTGCGCACCGAGAAGTTGCCGGTGTGCGGCTGGCCGTTGACGTGGAGCTTGATGTCGTTGCTGCCGGCCTTGATGGCGCGGGCGGCGAGCAGCATCCAGGCTTCCTCCTGCGTCGAGGTCCAGCGCGACATGTTGCGCTCCTGCGAGACGAGCTGGACCATCGACGGGATCAGCGCCGGCGCCGGGCGTGACTCCGCAGCAAGCGCCAGCATCGCCGCGCCGTCGCGCAGCGCCGAGCCGTAGTCGGAGCGGTCGAGCGTCTTGCCCTCGGTGGCCCGTGCCAGCTGGAAGGCCGAGCCGAACGCGGCCTCCGAGCGGATAGTGTCGCCGTAGAGCGCGAGGCCCGCCGCCAGATGCGCGCGCGCCAGCGGCGTGCGGAACTCGCCGATCTGCGTATCGGAATAGTAGCGCAGGTCGCCGACCGAGGCCTTCTTGTTGCGGGCGAGCACGTAGAGCGCATAGGCGATCTCGTTGCCCTTCTCCTCGATGTTGACGTCGTAGGAGAGCGCGTTCTGCAGGTTGCGCAGCGCCTGGTCGAAGCCCTCCGCCGGCACGTCGTATTTCTGCTCGCGTGCGCGGGTCAGGAAGTCGGTGACGTAGGCGTCGAGCCAGAGGTCGCCGTAGCCCGGCCCCCACAGGCCGAACGAGCCGGACGAGGACTGGTAGGAAAGCACGCGCGCGATCGCATCCTGGACGCGCTGGCGCACGTCCGGATCGTCGGCCATGCCGGCCTCGGCCGACAATTCGGACAGATAGAGCAGCGGCAGGGCGCGGCTGGTGGTCTGCTCGGCGCAGCCATAGGGGTAGCGGTCGAGCGTCATCAGCATGGCGGGGATGTCGAGCGCGGCCGAGCGGGAGACGCCGACCGAGACGGTCGCCCCCTGCCTGACGCTTTCGGCGAGCAGGCCGCCGTCGACGGTGACGCTGCCGGTGTTGGCGGCGAGCGTGACCACCTGGCGGGTGGTGACCGGCAGGACAGCCGGGCGGATCGGCGCGGTGAGCGTCTGCGCGACGCTGACGCCGCTGGCGTGCGTGAGCGAAACGTCGATCGTGGCAAAGGCCCCGTCGCCGGCCGCGAGCGGCACGGTGACGGTCTCGGTCTTGCCGGCCGCCAGGTTCAACGTCTCGTCGCCGCCGTCGAGGATCAGGCCGCTGCCTTTCAACGCCAGCTTGTAGTCGCCGGCGGGTCCGTCGGTGTTGGCGATGTCGAGCCTCAGTTCCGCCCGGTCGCCCGGGGTGAGGAACTTGGGCATCGAGGCCGTGACCACGACCGGATCGCGGATGATCACGTCGGCCTGGGCGCGGCCAAGTGCTGAGCCGGACCAGGCGACGGCCATGACGCGCGCCGTGCCATTGAATTGCGGAATGTCGAAGGAGACGCTCGCGCGGCCGTCGGGGCCGACTTCGACGATGCCGGAGAAGAAGGCGACGAGCTTCTCCGTCGGCGGGCTGCCGGTCGACTGCATGCCGCCGTCGCCGCCAGTGCGCAGGCGTCCCATGGCGCCGAGCGAGCCGTCGATCAGCCTGCCGTAGATGTCGCGCATCTCGATGCCGAGCTTGCGCTGGCCATAATACCACTTGCCGGCGTCCGGCGGGGTATAGGAGGTCAGGTTGAGGATGCCGACGTCGACGGCCGCCACCGTAACATAGGCCTTCTCGCCGGCGGGCACGTTGGTGAGCGCCACGGGGATGACCAGCGGACCGCGCGGCTCCATCTTCTGCGGCGTCTCGAGCGACACGCCGATGGTGCGCGAGGCCGGGTCGACCTGCAGCCATTTCAGGCCGATGGCGCGCATGGGCATGCGCGAATCCTGCGCCTCGCCCGGCCGGTAGAGTGCCGCCGTGACATAGGCGCCGGCGCCCCAGTCGGCGCTGACCGGGATGTCGATCGTCGCGCCGCCTTCGGGCACGGTCGCCGTGTAGGTGGCGAGCAGCCGGTCGGCGCCGACGGTGACGAGCACCTCGCCGGCGAAGCGCGGCGAGATGTTGAGCTTTGCCGTATCGCCGGGCGCATAGGCCGGCTTGTCGAGCGCGACTTCGAGCCCGTCGGGCGTCTCGGTCGAGGTGGCGGAGACATACCAGCCGGCGTCGAACTCGACGCTGGTGGCGGGACCCGACGCGTCCGGCGCGGTGATCTCGAGACGGTAGCGGCCCCAGGTGACGGGCAGCGACAGGGAGGCCTCTTCGCCGGCTTTCGCATCCAGCTTGCCGTCGGCGATCTTGGTGGTGAAGGTCACCGGTTCGTAGGCCCAGGCATCGTTGGAGCGGTACCACTGGTAGTTGCGCTCGACGCGCACCAGCGACCAGTCCATGTTGGCCAGATCCTGGCGTTCGCCGTCGGGATCGACGGCGATGACCTTGAAGGCGGCGCTGGTGCCTTCGCGGACGGTGTCGCCCTCGAATTCCGGCTTGATGCCGATGACCGGGCCTTCGGTCTTGATGCCGAGATCGAGCGAGCGCTCGACGGCGCGGCCGCCGCCCTCGCGCATCCGCACGACCACCTCGCCGACGAGCAGGCGGGTAGTGGAGGGGACTTCGTCGATCGTGACCTCGAAGGTCGCCTTGCCGTCCTCGTCGGTGAGCGGGATCTCGTCGATCTCGCTGCGCGTCGACTGGCCGTCGTCGCCGCCTTCCTCGTCGGCGAGGCCGAACTGGTAGCCGTCGAACCCGTCCCATTCGCGGGTGGTCGAGACGTTGACCTCGCCTTCCATCGACAGGCCGGCGGCGGGCGCGCCGTAAAGATAGCGGCCGTCGATGTTGATCGTCGCGGGTTCGCCGACGGCGACTTCGTCCTGCTCGCTGGTCATGTCGAACTCGATCCGGTCGGGGGTGAAATCCTCGACCAGGAAGGAGATCTCCGACAGCGGCGCGGCCTTGGGATCGGTGTAGACGCGCGCCGTCCAGGTGCCGCGCATGGCATTGTCGGTGAGCGCCAGCTCGGCGTGATGGCCGCCGAGTTCGGCGCCGGTGGTCACCACGCGGCTGTTCTCCACGCCATCGGGGCGCGAGAAGACGATGGTCATCGGCAGGCCGGAAATCGCCTTGGCGCGGTCGTCGCGGGCGAGCGCCTGAAGGTGGACCGTCTCGCCGGCGCGGTAGATGCCGCGCTCGGTCCAGGCATAGATGTCGATGGCGCCGGGCGTCTCGCGGCCCTCGACGCCGCGGTCGGAGAGGTCGAAACCGGCGCGGGTCATGTCGAGGAAGACGAAATCGCCGGAGGCCTGGGCGGTGACCAGGGCGGGCGTCAGGCCGCCTTCGCCCCGCACGAGGCCGGGGGTGAAGGCGGCACGGCCGTCAGCGTCGGTCGTCGCCTTGCCGAGAACCTCGTTGTTGCGGGCGAGAAGCTGCAGCTCGACATTGGCGAGCGGTTTCGCGGTCGACAGCGAGCGGGCGAAGACGGTCAGCCCGTCCTCGGCGGTGTAGGTGGCAAGGCCGATGTCGGAGACGACGAACCACTGCGTCGCCTTGGTGTCCCATTCGTCGACATTGCCGTCGGCGGGTTCGGCGACCAGCACGTAGACGCCGGGCTTGCGCTCGGGCAGGGCCTCGTCGACCGGGAAGGAGGTGGTGACTTCCTCGTTCAGCTTCGGCTCGATGTCGATCGTGCCGGACCAGACCGGCTCGCCGCTCTCGTCGCCGATACGGCCGGCGTCGTAGCCGTCGAGCTGGCGCAGGAAGCGCTCGTTGGCGATTGCGTCGGCCAGCCCACGGTCGCCGATGCGGTAGAGCGACAATTTCGCCGCGCGGGCGTTGACGGTGACGAGCGGAATACCGCGGCGCGCCGTCGAGGGCAGGATGAAGTTCTCGCCGGTGAAGCGGGCCGACGGCAGGCGGTCGCGGATGTAGATGTTGAGCGTGACCGGGCGTTCGATGACCTCGCCGATGGCGGCGGGCAGGCCCTGGCGGACGCTGATCGTATAGTTCTTGCCGTGTTCCAGGCCTTCGGCGCAGATCTCGCGGTCGCCGGGGACGATGGCCGGCTTGTCCTGGCCGTCGACCGTGACGAAGCTGGCGTAGTCGACACCCGATTTGACCAGGGCTTCCGAGAACTGGACGCAGACGCGCGGCGTGCGGTTGTCGGAATCGATGGTGTGGTCGACGACGCGGAAGCCATGCTTCTCGTAGAGGCTGTCGAAGGCGGACTGGACGCCGGCATCGGCCACAAGCGCGAGGCTCGCCTTATAGGCTTCAAGCGCCGGGCGCGGGTTGCTGCGCGTTTCGAGCGCCTGGGCGAGCAGCGCAAGAGACTCGGCGCGGCTGCCGGTCGTGCGGGTGAGCTGGTAGGCGGCGATCGCCGCCGAGGTCGCGTTCTGGCGCCAGCTCCAGGAATCGTTCTGGTTCAGCGCGACGACGCCCATCGCGGCGCGGGCGAGGCCCATCCACAGCGCGGGATCGGTCTTCGAGATCGAGATCGCGGCCGACCAGGCGCCCGCGGCCCCACGCGGATCGCCGCCGGCCGCCATGTTGGTGGCGCTCTCCACCAGGCCGGCCAGGCCGAGTTCTGGCGACGCCGCCGCGTTCTCGATCCCCTGGCGATAGCGCACCGTCTCGTCGAGCATGTAGGCGGGGACGAAGGACAGCGTCTGAGGCGCGCCGATGTCGGGATCGGAGGAGCGGGTGACGACCTTGCCGGCGACGGCGCCGGCGAAAGTGTTCAGCTTGTTGTAGTCGGACTTGAGGAAGCACCATTTCACCCGCGTGTTGTAGGTGAAGGCGCGGCAGGACGAATCGCCGAGGCAGGCCGCCTCGCACTGGTCGAGCGTGACGCTCTGGACGGTGCGCAGGTCGAAGCCGAAATAATCCGAATTCTGGCTCCTCTCGATGGTTCTCGTGTCCATCTGCGCCGCCGCGCCGCCGGCCAGGCCGACAACCAGACCGAGTGCCGCGAAGGCGCGCGCCAGAAATCTCTTCGCCATGTGGTTTTCCCCCGATGTGGAATGCGGTCGATGCAACCGGCGCATCATGATGCTTCCGGGCCGAGCCTGAGATTGTTCCAGTTAGGTAAGCTTTGCCAGAATCGTGGCGGGATTCTGTTTGCGGATAACAAAATCTTAAAGAACGTGTCCAAGGCGTGAGCCTCCGAGGGTGCAATCGGTTTGCCGCTGCTTCGGACTGCGTGGTAAGCACCGTTTGTATCCGCGCCATGCCGTGGCGGCGGGCATGGATAACGAAGGCTCTCGAAGTTCACCGCAATTTTAACGATTGGAGCTAGTGTCCGGCCATGTTGTGTTGCGTAGCGGATGTGCGGAGGGCCGGCGCGGTTGCGCGGGTGGCCTTGCGTCTTTCGCTGGCGGCGGGCGTGCTGGGCATGGCCGCGGCCGCGACGATCGTGCCGGCGCAGGCCTTCGAGCTGTTCGGCATGAAGCTGTTCGGCGGCAAGGACGAGGATGCCGACATCGCCGATCCGGTGCGCTACACGGTGAATCTCGACCTAGGCCGAACCGACGATTCCCTCCACGGCAAGCTCAGGAAAGCTTCGACGCTGGTCGCCGACGAAGACCGGCCCGTCTCCGGCTCGCTCGGCATCCTCGCCAAGGCGCGCAACGAGCGCGAGCTGCTCGTCGCCGCGCTCTACGAGGAAGCGCGCTACGACGGCACGGTCGAGATCGCGATCGACGGGCGCTCGATCGATGAACTGGAGCCGGACGCCCAGTTCGACACGTCGCGGCCGGTGCCGATCACGGTGACGGTCGACGCCGGCGAACGGTTCACGCTCGGCGACGTCGTCGTCAACGGCGACGTGGGCGGCGTCCAGCCGGAGCAGTTTGGCCTGGTGACCGGAGGCGATGCCAGTTCGACGGCCATCCTGCGGGCCGAGAACCAGATCCTGCGCGCGTTGAAGAAAGAGGGTCGGCCGCTCGCGGCCGTGGCGGAGCGCGAGGTGATCGCCGACCACGCCACCAAGACGCTCGACCTGATGATGGTCTTCGCCTCGGGGCCGATCGCGCCCTTCGGAGACACGGCCGTCGAGGGGACGGAGGCGGTCGACGCGGAATTCACGGCCTATATGGCCGACATCGAGCGCGGCAAGACCTATTCGCCGGAGGATATCGACGACGCGCGCGAGCGGCTTCTGGCGCTCGGCGTGTTCGATTCCGTGACGGTCAAGGAGCGCGACGCGCTCGATCCCGACGGGTCGATCCCCGTCGACGTGCAGGTGAGCGAGCGCAAGTTCCGCTTCTTTGGCGTCGGCGCCACCCTGTCCAGCACCGACGGCGCCGGCATCGAGGGCTATTGGGGACACCGCAACCTGTTCGGACGGGCCGAGAAGCTGAGGATCGAAGGCTCGGTCAGCCGTATCGGCGAGACGGGCGATTACAAGGACCTCGACTACAAGGCGGCGCTGCTGTTCGAGAAGCCGGGACTCGTCGGACCTGCCTCGAAGTTCACCTACGACATCAAGCTCGTTTCCGAACATCCTGACGCGTATGACCGTTTGTCATTCAGCACCAGCACCGGAATCTCCTACGAGATCACCAAGCAGCAGACGCTGTCCGGGCAACTGCGCGTCGAATACACCGACATCAGCTACGAGCCGCTGAACCCGGGTGGCCGGAAGTATCTGCTCGTCTCGACGCCAATCGAATATGTCTACGACACGCGCGACAACAAGCTGAACCCGAAGAAGGGCTGGCGCGCGCTCGCCTTCGCCGAGCCGACCTATGACGCGTATTCCGGTGCTGCCTTCGTCAAGCTCAGGGGCGAGGGATCGGCCTACAAAGCCCTCGACGGCGACGGCCGGATCGTCGCGGCGGGGCGCGTCGCGGCGGGAAGTATCGTCGGGGCCGCCCTCGACGACATTCCCGCCGACCGGCGCTTCTATTCCGGTGGCGGCGGCTCGGTGCGCGGTTATGGCTACCAGGCGATCGGTCCGCGCATCCCCGATCCGGCCAACCCCGGCGAATTCGTCCCCACCGGCGGCCGCTCCTATGCCGAGGCCTCGGCGGAACTGCGCGTGCAGGTTACCGAGAGCTTCGGCGTCGTGCCCTTCGTCGACGCGGGCACGGTGTCGGAAGACCACTTCCCCGATTTCGACGACGTGCGCGTCGGCGCGGGCGTTGGCGTGCGCTACATCACGCCGTTCGGGCCGCTCAGGGTCGACGCCGCGGTGCCGCTCAACAGGCGTCCCGGTGACGCCTCATTCGGTATATATGCGGGCATCGGTCAGGCGTTCTGATCTGATTCCCGGAGAAGTTTGTTGCCGCGCAGCCTGCGGATCATTCGAAACCTCGTCCTGACCGTCGTCGCCGTAGCGGCTCTCGCGATCGGCTTCTTGACGCTGACCCCGCCCGGCCTCGGCATGCTGGCCTCGATCGCATCGAATCTGGCGTCGGGCGAGGGCAGGACCGTCAGGATCAGCGGCATCGGCGGCATCTGGAGCGGGCCGCTGACGGTCGAGACGGTGATCGTCGAGGATAGCGCAGGCCCCTGGCTGGCGCTGCGCGAGATCAGCACGGACATTTCCTATCTCGACCTGATCTCGAAGAAAGTCAGCGCCGAGACGCTGCGCGTCGGCCGCATCGAGGCGGCGCGCCGCCCGGTGGCAGCTCCGGACGATGGCTCCACCGGCTCCTTCCAGCTCCCGGTCGACATCGACATCGAGAAGATCGACCTTCCCGAGATCGCGCTTGGCGCGGACCTGGCAGGAGAAGTCGCGACGCTGAGCGCCACGTCGAAGCTCGTCGCGACGGCCTCGCCGCTCAGGATCGAGACCGAAACGCAGGTGTCGCGCACAGACCAGCGGCAGGGCGATCTCGACCTGACACTGGTCTTCGCGCCCGAAGAGAACCGGCTGGACCTGAAGGTCGAAGGGCATGAGCCGCAGGGCGGCGTGATCGCCAACCTGCTCAAGCTGCCCGGCGCGCCGCCGGTGTCGATCGCCGTCGAAGGCAGCGGGCCGGCGTCCGACTGGCGGGGCCGGGGCGCGGTTGCCGTCGACGAGGCGGTCGCGGCCAAGTTCTCCGGGCGCCACCAGTTCGTCGACGGCGGCAGCCGCGTCGAACTGAACGCGGAAGGGGAGTTCGCGCAGTTCGTTCCGCCGCAATTCCAGGCACTCGCCGCCGGGCAGACGCAGGTCGCCTTCGCCGGCACGATCCGCACCGACGGCGGGATTGCGATCGAGGCTGCTTCGATCGCCTCCGCCTCGCTGACGGGCAAGGCCTCGGGCAGCGTCGATCCTGCCGGCGTGAGCGACCTGACATTCGACATACGGGCGGCCGGCGAGCCGGTGGCGCTGTCGTTTGCCGAGGGAGAGAACCGGATCTCGCTGGCGATCCGCAGCGCCGAGGGCAGCATCGCGGGAACCGGCGCAAAGCCCAGCCTCGACGCTACCGTGTCGCTCGCCTCGCTGGTCCATCCGCAAGCGACGCTGCGAGACGTCGGCGTCGACCTGTCGTCGCCTGGCTTCGACGTGGCGACGCGCACGGGGCCGGTCATTGTTCGCGGCCGGATCGGCGCCGCCGAGACGCTGATCGCGCCGCTGGTGCCCTTTCTGGTGGGACAGATTGCGCTCGCGGCGGACGCGGAGATCAGCGACGGCGCCATCGAGGTGCGCGCGGCATCGATCGAGAATGACGCGATCAAGGCGTCGGCGGCCGGCACGCTTTCGCGCCTGGACGGCCAAGCGAATTTCGACGTGAAGGCGGACGTGGCCCGGTCGGCGCTGCCCGCCGGCACGCATTCCGTGCTGGACGAGCGCGTCGCGCTGGCCGCCCGCGTGACGCGCGATGCCGAGCGGAACATCGGTGCCACCGACCTGAAGGTCTCGTCCGGACCGCTGTCGACGGGCGGATCGATCCGCGTCGCCGACGGCAAGGTAGCGGCGGATCTCGCAGGCGCGTTCGCGGACCTGTCGCGGCTTGCCGCCGACGTGTCGGGCGCGGCGAGGTTCGAGCTGTCGGCGACCGGGGCACTGTTTGCCCCCGAGGTCTCCGTCACCCTGTCGAGCGAACGCGTCGAAAGCGGCGGTTACGCCATCACCGGCCTGTCGCTCAAGGCAGCCGGCAAGGCCGATGCGGCCAATCCGGCGGCGGACGTGAGCCTTACAGGCAAGGTTGGCGAGCAGGCGCTCGAGGGCGAGGCCAGGCTGTCGACCGAGGGGGGCAAGCGCGTCGTGTCGGGGCTGAACCTCTCGCTCGGCCAGAACCGCATCAGCGGCGACCTTGACCTCGACGACGCGTTCCTGCCCAAGGGCCGCATCGCCTTCGAACTGCCCGATATCGCACCCCTGGCCGCACTTGCCCTGCAGCAGGTGTCGGGCAGCGCGACGGGAAGCATTTCGTTCGACAGCGGCGCGGGCGGCCCTTCGGCTCGTATCGACGCCAAGGTGCCCGCCTTCTCTCGCGACACGGTCAGCGGCAAGGACATTTCGATCGAAGCGCAGGTCGCCAACTACCTGGCCGCACCTGCCATCTCCGGCCGCATCCGCGCCGGCGCGGTCGACGCCGGGGCGGCGATCACGGCGCTCGACGTGACGCTGTCGCGCGACGGCGCCTGGACGGGTTTCGACGGTGGTGCGACCGTCAACGGCATTGCAGCCAAGGCGGCCGGACGCGCGAAATTCGAGGATGGGCAGGCGACGGTTGAGCTCACGCGCGGCGGTGCGACCGTGCAGGGCGTGGCGGCGACCGTCGCCGCCCCGTCGACCATCGTCAACGCCGGCGGCGTCACGCGGATCGACAAGCTCGTGCTCGGCCTGTCCGGCGGGACGGCGACAGTCAGCGGCACGGCGGGCGATACGCTGGCGCTGACGGCGCAGCTCGCCAGGGTTCCGGCATCGATCGCCAACGGATTCGCTCCGGGCCTCGGCGCGGCCGGGACGGTGTCGGGCACGGTCCGCGTCAGCGGCGCGCCGTCGGCGCCGACGATCGGCTACGACGTCCGGCTGGCGGGCGCCGAGACGAGCCAGACCCGCTCGGCCGGATTCGGCGCGATGACCATCGCCTCGACCGGCACGTTCGAGGGCGGCACGCTGCGATTCCAGGCCGATGTCGGCGAGGGTGGCGGCCTGTCGATGAAGGGCGGCGGCACGGTCCAGACGGGCGGCTCGCGCGCGCTCGACGTTAAATTCGCCGGCCGCGTGCCGTTCGGCTTCCTCACCCGGCGCCTCGCCGCGCAGGGGCTGGCGCTGAGCGGCGCGGCGGACGTGTCGCTCACCGTGGGCGGCACGACGGCCGCCCCCGCCATTGGCGGTGCGGTTAGGGCATCTGGCGCCCGTTTCGTTGATTCCGGCTCGGGAATCGCCATCGACGGCATCGATGCCGACATCGCTTTGGCGCGAAACACGGCGACGCTACGCAGTTTCACCGGCACGATCTCGACCGGCGGTCGCGTTTCGGCCGGCGGCACCGTCGGCCTCGATGCGGCGGCCGGATTTCCGGCCGACCTGTCCATCAAAGTGGCGGACGGCCGCTACACCGACGGGCGCGTCGTGACGGCCAATTTCAGCGGTGACATCGCGGTCAAGGGGCCGCTTGCGGCGGCGCCGACCCTCGGCGGCACGATCAATCTCGGCCGCACCGTCATCACCATTCCCGAAAAGCTCTCGCCTTCACTGTCGCGGCTCAACGTCCAGCATCGCAATGCAAGCGGAGCGGTCAGGACGCAGGCCGAGGCACTCGCGCCGGCCACGGCCGGCGGCGGCAGCGGCGGGCTGATGCTCGACCTTACCGTCAATGCACCGAACCAGCTGTTCGTGCAGGGGCGGGGGCTGAACGCCGAGCTTGGCGGGAGCATCAAGCTCACCGGCCCGGCCTCGTCGCCGTCCGCGACGGGGCTGTTCAAGCTGCGGCGCGGGCGGCTCGGCATCCTCGGGCGACGGCTGGATTTCTCCGAGGGTTCGATCGGCTTTTCGGGTTCGCTGGTGCCGACGCTCGATTTCGCCGCGACGTCGAGCGTCAACAGTTCGACGGTGACCGTGACGATCAGCGGAGAAGCGACAAACCCCAAATTCTCCTTCTCCTCGAGCCCCGCGGCGCCCGAGGACGAGGTGTTGGCACAGCTCGTCTTCGGCCGGGCGATGGGCAGCCTGTCGGCCGTTCAGATCGCGCAGCTGGCGCAGGCGGCCGCGGTACTGGCGGGTGTGGGCGGTTCGACATCGCTGCTCGACAACCTGCAGGGCAAGCTCGGCGTCGACGACATCGACGTGAAGACCGACGAGGAGACGGGCGACACGTCCGTCTCGGTCGGCAAATATCTCAACGACCGCACCTATCTGTCGATCGAGAAAGGCTCCCAGCCCGGATCGGGCAAGGCTGCAATCGACCTCAATGTCGGCCGCGGCGTGAAGCTGCGCGGCGAAGCCACGGACGGTGGGGAGACCAAGGGCGGCATCTTTTTCGAACGAGAATACTGACAGCTTCCCGTTGCCGGTTGCCATCCTGGTGATTGATAAAAAAGTCTGATTTTCGCGACGATTGCGACATTTGCGTCAAGTTTGTCGCAATCGCGCCTTCTCTCCTTCACGCTGCGTTGCAGACTGTCATCCAATTTCCGGACGTGTCTGCTTTTTTGACAAAGCCGGCCGGATACGGAATGTTCTTCGGCAGAACGCCACCGACGTGCACAATGGGAGAGTCAAGATGACGATGTACAAGAGCAATGGTGACCGAGTTCCCGATCACATTGTGAAGATGGCGAAATCGGTCCGCGAAGGCGGCATGGACCGGCGCGAGTTCCTGGCGCTTGCCAGCGCGTTCGGTGCGTCCACCGCACTCGCCTATTCGATGATCGGGCTCGCGGCACCGACACCCGCAGTGGCCCAGGAGCCGAAGAAGGGCGGTGTTCTCAAGGTCGCGATGTCGATCAAGGACCCCAAGGATCCGCGCACGGCCGACTGGTCGGAAATCGCCAATGCCCAGCGCCAGACGCTCGAGCCGCTGGTGAAATACACCCGCGACTTCACCTTCGAGCCCTATCTGCTGGCCAGCTGGGACGTGAATGACGACGCGACGGAATATGTCTTCCACTGCCGTCCGAACGTCGCCTGGACGAACGGCGACACGTTCAACGCCGACGACGTGATCTTCAACCTGACCCGCTGGGCGGACAAGAGCGCCGAGGGCAACTCCATGCCCGGACGTCTCGGCACCATCGTCGACGAGGCTTCCGGCAAGCTGCGCGAGGGCGCGGTGACCAAGGTCGACGACATGACCGTCAAGATCACGCTGACCAAGCCCGACATCGCGCTGATCCCGAGCCTGTGCGACTACCCCGCACTGGTCGTCCACCGCTCCTTCGACGAAACCGGCGCGAATTTCGCGGACAAGCCGATCGGCACCGGTCCGTTCGAACTGGTCTCGTACGACGTCGGCCAGAAGGTCGTCTACAAGCGCCGCGAGAACGGCGCCTGGTGGGGCGGCGAGGTGATGCTCGACGGCGTCGAGTTCATCGATTACGGCACCGATCCGTCGGCGATGGTCTCGGCCTTTGAAGCGGGCGAAGTGCACACCAACCACGAGACGACGGCCGACTACGTGTCGATCCTGGAAGGCGTCGGCGCGGTCACGTCGGAAGTGGTGACGGCCTCGACGATCGTGGCGCGCACCAACGTCGCCAACAAGCCCTATGACGACCAGAAGGTGCGCAACGCGCTCCAGCTCGCCGTCGACAATGCGGTGGTGCTGCAGCTCGGCTACGGCAATGCCGGCGAGCCGGCGGAAAACCACCATGTCTGCCCGATCCATCCGGAATACGTGGCTTTGCCGAAGGTGGCGCGCGACATCGAGAAGGCCAAGGCGCTGATGGCGGAAGCCGGCCAGGCCGACTTCGAGCACGAGCTCATCACCGTCGACGAGGACTGGCACAAGAACACCGGCGATGCGATAGCCGCGCAGCTGCGCGAAGCCGGCATCAAGGTCAAGCGCACGGTCCTGCCGGGCTCGACCTTCTGGAACGACTGGACCAAGTATCCCTATTCGATGACGAACTGGAACATGCGTCCGCTGGGCGTGCAGGTGATCGCGATCGCCTACCGCACCGGGGAAGCCTGGAACGAAGCCGCCTATTCGAATCCCGAACTCGACGCCGCAGTCGGCGAGGCGCTGTCGATCGCCGATGCCGAGAAGCGCAAGGTGGTGATGGAGAAGATCGAGAAGATCCTCCAGGATTCGGGCATCATCATCCAGCCCTACTGGCGCAAGCTCTACAACAGCTCGGTTCCGGCCGTGAAGAACCACGGCATGCATCCGACCTTCGAGCACGACTTCGGCAAGGTCTGGCTCGACGCCTGATCGGACGAACACCGGGAGGGGCGCTTGCGCCCCTCCCTCATTTCGACGGGTGACTTCGTGACCCCCCAACCGCAACGGCAGGGGATAGTATGCTCGCATTCATCATCAGGCGGCTTGGCACCATGGTGATCACCATGCTCTGCCTGACCATGGTCGTCTTCTACATGGTCAATCTCGAGCCGAACCTGAGGAAGCTGTCGATCAGCCAGCTCGACATGCGCTCGTCGGACGAGCACATCGAGCAGTGGCTGGTGAAGAACGGCTTCCGCGAAAACTTCTTCGTCCGCTACGGCCAGTGGCTCGGCGTGATCAAGCGCACACCCGACGTCGACCCGGCGACCGGCAAGGCGGCGCCACGCTACAAAGCCTGCCCGCAGCCCAACGAGCCCTATTACGGCGGCATCCTGCAGGGCGAATTCGGCTGTTCGACCAAGTTCAAGACCACCGTCGAGGCGAAGCTCTGGCCGGCGCTCGGCGCCACCGGCGTGCTGATGTTCTGGGTTATGGTAACCATGGTGCCGATCTCGCTGCTGATCGGCATCCTGGCGGGGATGCGCGAAGGCTCGCGCACCGACCGCAGCCTGTCCGTGGCGTCGATCGCGACGACGGCGACGCCGGAATATGTCTCCGGCGTCATCTTCACCGTCATCTTCGCCTCCTGGCTCGGCTGGCTCAACGGCTCGGCCGCGTCCGCGACGGCGCAGGGAGTCAATTTCTACAACTTCACCCTGCCGGTCATGACGATGGCGATCTACGGCATCGGCTACATCGCCCGCATGACGCGGGCCTCGATGGTCGAGGTGATGACACAGCAATATATTCGCACGGCGCGGCTGAAAGGCCTGAGCTTCTCCTCGGTCGTCATCAAGCACGCCCTGCGCAACGCGCTGATCGCACCCTTCACGGTCATCATGTTGCAGTTTCCATGGCTTCTGACCGGCGTCGTCATCGTCGAGACGATGTTCCGCTACCAGGGCTTCGGCTTTACGCTGGTGGAGGCAGCCGGCAACAACGACATCGACCTTTTGCTCGGCTGCTCGCTGGTATCGGTATTCGTCGTGCTGTTCACCCAGCTGATCTCCGATATCGGCTACGCCTATCTCAACCCGCGCATCCGCGTGCAGTGACGAAGGGCAGGGGATGCAGTTCGAAAACATAGGCGGGTTTCAGGTCCTCATCGGCGTGATCGCGCGTTTCTGGCCGGTCTGGCTGGCGCTGGCGATCGTGCTGAGCGCCAGTTTCGTCTACCGCAAACGGCTCGGGCTCTACGGCGAACTGTTTTCCAACTCGGTCGGCGTCGCCGGTGTAACGATCTGCCTGTTCTGGCTGTTTACGGCGATCTTCGCGCCGCTGATCGCCCCGTTCGACCCGCTCAGCCAGGTCGCGGTGATGAAGGACGCGCTGCCCGGGACGGTGGTGCCGGACACGAGCGACGTCTACTATTTCGGCGGCGACAAGCTGGCGCGGGACGTGTTCTCCCGCATGGTCTACGGCAGCCAGATCGTGCTCGTCATCGCCCCGTTCGCCACGCTGTTCGCGTTGATGGTCGGCATCACGCTCGGCCTGCCGGCCGGCTATTACGGCGGCCGCATAGATTCCTTCCTGTCGTTCCTGGCCAACCTCGTCCTGGCCTTCCCGGTGATCCTGCTGTTCTACCTGTTGGTCACGCCGGAGATCCGGCAACTTTCCTTTGACAGCTGGTTCAGTCAGATGACGGGCATAGGGGTTTCCATCCCCCGCGCGCTTGCCGCCTTCTTCTTCCTGTTCCCGATCGTCTTCTTCGTCGTGCTGTTCTGGACGCGGTTCAAGAACCGGCCTGACCGGCTGTGGATCCAACTGGCCTTGACGATCCTCATCGGCGGCTGGGTCTATCTCGGCCTTGTCTTCTCGGTCGATCCGTTCGGACTGATCTCGATCGAGCCGTCGACGCTCAACATCTTCGTCGCTGTGGTGTTCGCCTCCTCGCCCGGCGTGTTCCGAATCGTCCGCGGCCTCGTCATGGACATCAAGACGCGCGACTACGTGGCGGCGGCGCAGACGCGCGGCGAGAGCCCGTGGTACATCATGATCTGGGAGATCCTGCCCAACGCCCGCGGCCCGCTGATCGTCGATGCCTGTCTGCGTATCGGCTACACCACGATCCTGCTCGGGACGCTCGGCTATTTCGGCCTCGGGCTGGCACCGGAAAGCCCGGACTGGGGAACCGCGATCAAGGACGCCTCGCGGCTCCTGCGTTCCTTCATCCATCCCGCACTGCCGCCGACGATCGCGCTGATGAGTTTCGTGCTGGGATTGAACCTGCTGGCGGATGCGCTGCGCGAGCAGTCGCTGAAGGATTGAGAGGCAGACGATGAACGAAGCCGTCAAAGCCACGACCGTCGCCGGTGCCCAGCCGATCATCGAGATCGAGAACCTGTCGATCTCCTTCTTCACCAAGCGCGGCGAGATTCCCGCCGTGATGGACTTCTCCTGCACGGTGATGCCGGGCGAGGCGATGGGGATCGTCGGCGAGAGCGGCTGCGGCAAGTCGACCGTCTCGCTCGGCATCATGCGCGACCTGTCGAACGTCGGGAAGATCGTCGGCGGGCGGATCAAGTTCCAGGGCCGTGACATGGGCGACATGTCGGAGGAGGAACTGCGCCAGATCCGCGGCAACAAGATCGCGATGATCTACCAGGAGCCGATGGCGTCGCTGAACCCGGCGATGAAGATCGGTCAGCAATTGATGGAAGTGCCGATCATCCACGAGAAGGTGTCGAAGGAAGAGGCTTACGAGCGCTCGCTGGCGATGCTGAAGGCGGTGCGCCTGCCCGACCCGCCGCGGATGATGAATTCCTATCCGCACCAGCTCTCCGGCGGGCAGCAGCAGCGCATCGTCATCGCCATGGCGCTGCTGTCGAAGCCGGCGCTGCTGCTTCTCGACGAGCCCACGACCGCGCTCGACGTGACGGTCGAGGCCGGCATCGTCGAACTGGTGAAGGGGCTCGGCAAGGAGTTCGGCACGTCGATGATCTTCGTGTCGCACAATCTCGGGCTGATCCTCGAGACCTGCGACCGGATCACGGTGATGTATTCCGGCGAGGCGGTGGAGACCGGCAAGATCAAGGACGTGTTCGACCGGATGCGGCACCCTTATACGCAAGGGTTGTTCCGCTCGATCCCGCTGCCTGGCGCCGACAAGAATTCGCGGCCGCTGGTGGCGATCCCCGGCCAACTGCCGCTGCCGCACGAGCGGCCGAAGGGCTGCAATTTCGGGCCGCGCTGCCATCACTTCGTCGAGGGCCTGTGCAACGCCGCCGAGATTCCGATGATCGCAGTCGAGGGCCACGACAACCATTTCAGCCGCTGCGTGCGCTTCAACGAGATCGACTGGGAGGCGCTGCCGCCCAATGCGACGACGGCCAAGGAACCGGTGAAGCCGGGCGCGCCGATGCTGAAGATCGAGGAGCTGAAGAAATACTATAAGGTGTCGGCCAACGAGATCTTCGGCGGCGCTGAATCCCGCACCGTCAAGGCCAACGAGACGATCTCCTTCCTCGCGCGCGAAAGCGAGACGGTGGCGATCGTCGGCGAGTCCGGCTGCGGCAAGTCGACCCTCGCCAAGATCCTGCTCGGGCTGGAGACGGCGACCGAGGGAGGCGTGACGCTGGGCAACCGTCAGATCGCCGACACGTCGATCGAGAAGCGCGACGTCGAGACGATCTCGTCGATCCAGATGGTGTTCCAGAACCCGTTCGACACGCTGAACCCCAGCCATTCGGTCGGCTCGCAGATCATCCGCACGCTGGAGAAATTCGGCGTCGGCAAGACTGTGGCGGAGCGGCGGTCGCGGATGCTGGAGCTGCTCGACCTGGTCAAGCTACCCCGCGCGTTCGAGACGCGCATGCCGCGCCAACTCTCTGGCGGGCAGAAGCAGCGCATCGGTGTGGCGCGAGCTTTTGCCGGCATGGCCAAGGTGGTGGTGGCCGACGAGCCGGTGTCGGCGCTCGACGTGTCCGTGCAGGCCGCGGTGACCGAACTGCTGATGGACATCCAGCGCAAGAACAAGACGACGATGCTGTTCATTAGCCACGACCTGTCGGTGGTGCGCTACATCGCCGACCGGGTGGTGGTGATGTATCTCGGCCATATCGTGGAGCAGGGGACCACCGACCAGATATTCCAGCCGCCCTACCATCCCTATACGGAAGCACTGCTCTCGGCGATCCCGATCGCCGACACGAGCGTGGTGAAGAAGCACGTGGTGCTCGAAGGCGACATCCCGTCTGCGATGAACCCGCCGCCCGGCTGTCCGTTCCAGACGCGCTGCAACTACAAGAAGCTGGTGCCAGGCGACTTGTGCGAGCGCGAGGTGCCGCCGATGCGCGATCTCGGTGGCGGCCACCAGGTGAAGTGCCATCTGTCGCAGGAAATATTCGAAGGGATGGAAAACGTGATCTCGTTCGCCGGCGAGGTTTCGGACGGCATTCCGGACGATGCGCCGCACGGATCGGGGCCAGGTTTCGCGGGCAAGCCCCCGCAGCGCCCCCACGGCAAGTCTGGAAGCGCGGCGGCCGGGGTGCTCGCGGGGGAAATCATCGAGGACGAGAACGAAGCCGATGCCCGTCGCGAAGCGCTGCGGGACGACGATCCCCCCGCGGCGGACGAGGCCAATGCCGGCGTTCTGCCAGTCATGCCGGGGCAGGTGGGTGAGGGCCGTCAGGCAGACGACGCGGACGTCCCGTCGGCCTTCGACGACGGCACCGAAGGCAACCGCACGCGGCATTGATCGCTCGGGTCAGCGGCAGCTTTCCAGCTGCTTCTCGTAGCGGATCGCCATTTCGGCCGTCTCGCGCGCGGTGCGCTGGAGACCCGCGTTCGAGCGCCAGGTACCCTTGCCGAAGGCGGACCAGCCGGAATAATAGGCGAGGTAGAGGCTGTAGGCATCGTTGGGGGCGACGCCGTAGGTCTTGGCCGTCTTCCCATGATACCAGCCGACGAAGTCGACCGCGTCGTCGAAATCGTCGCGGCTCGAGGAGAAGCCGCCGCGTTCCTTCTTGTACTGCGCCCAGGTTCCGTCGAGTGCCTGCGCATAGCCATAGGCGCTCGACTGGCGCTTCCAGGGGATGAATCCCAGCAGCTGCGTGCGCGGCGGACGGGCATTGGATTTGAAGCCGGATTCCTTGCGGATGGTGGCCAGGAGGATCGCCATCGGGATGCCGTGCCGACGCTCGGCCTTCTTCGCCGACCGCTGCCAATTGCTGATCCAGCCGTCCTGCTGTTCGAGCACCGCGCAGACGTCGTTAATGTTGCGCGGCTGCGTGGCGCAGCCGGCGAGGCCGACCGCGAGGGCGACGAAGACAATTTTATTCAAATGCCGGCGAGCCATGGCGCATTCATGCCGCGGATTGGTGAAGCGGCGGTTCGCAAGCATCCTTAACGGATCGCTAACGGACCAAGGGCTGGTCAAATATGAGAAAACAAGTCAAGTTAAAATGCAGAGAAATCAGCCGGTTGAGCAGTTTTTTGACCGATTGATAAAATTTTTTCCTGTGCTAGCATTTGCCCAACAAACAACAATGGGGAACTGCTGAGATGGCCACAGGCCAGTTGAAGGACGGGATAGTCGCGGGCCGGCTCGCGCCCGCCCAATACGCGGATAATTTCTCCGACCTGCATCCGCCGCTCGATCACCACGAGGCGCTGGTCGAGGCCGACCGGTGCTATTTCTGCTACGATGCGCCCTGCATGCAGGCATGTCCGACGTCGATCGACATCCCGCTGTTCATCCGACAGATCTCGACCGGCAATCCTTTGGGGTCGGCCAAGACCATCTTCGACCAGAACATCCTGGGCGGGATGTGTGCGCGCGTCTGCCCGACGGAGACGCTGTGCGAAGAAGTCTGCGTGCGCGAGACGGCCGAGGGAAAGCCGGTGCAGATCGGCCGGCTGCAGCGCTACGCGACAGACGTCGCGATGGGGCAGGGCAAGCAGTTCTACAGGCGCGCGGCGCCGACCGGCAAGAAGGTCGCGGTCGTCGGCGCGGGACCGGCGGGACTCGCGGCGGCGCACCGGCTGGCGGTGAAAGGCCACGACGTGACGATCTTCGAGGCGAAGCCGAAGTCCGGCGGCCTCAACGAATACGGCATTGCCGCCTACAAAAGCGTCGACGGCTTCGCCCAGGCGGAGGTCGACTATGTGACGGCGATCGGCGGCATCACCATCGAACACGGTCGGGCTCTCGGACGCGACGTCCATCTCGCCGATCTGACGTCGATGTACGACGCGGTCTTTCTCGGCATGGGTCTGCCCGGGGTCAACGCGCTCAGGGCCGAGGGCGAGGATGTCGCGGGCGTCGACAACGCCGTCGACTTCATCGCCAACCTGCGCCAGGCCGAGGATCTCGCCAGCCTGCCGGTCGGGCGACGCGTCGTCGTGATCGGCGGCGGCATGACCGCCATCGACGCGGCTGTGCAGTCGAAGTTGCTCGGCGCCGAGGAGGTGACCATCGCCTATCGCCGCGGCAAGGAGCAGATGAACGCCTCCGAATTCGAGCAGGATCTCGCTGCCTCCAAGGGCGTCATCATCCGGCACTGGGTACAGCCGAAGCGGGTCGTGGCCCAGTTCGGCAAGGTCACCGGCATCGAACTCGAATACACGGCCGACGCCGATGGCAAGCTGGTCGGCACGGGCCAGACGATCGTGCTCGCCGCCGACCAGGTGTTCAAGGCGATCGGGCAGAGCTTCGAGGCGGCGCCGCTGAACGGCTCCGGCGCGACGATCGCCCTGGAGAGGGGGCGCATCAAGGTCGACGCCGAGGGCCGCACGTCGAACCCGAAGGTCTGGGCCGGCGGCGACTGCGTCGCCGATGCGCGCGAGGATCTTACCGTAGCGGCGGTCGCGGCGGGCAGGGACGCGGCGGAGAGCATTCACCGGGTGCTGATGAGCGTGGCGGCCTAGAGGCTAGAGATGATCTCCTCGACAGAAAACCCGGACTTCTTGACGATGTCATTGAGTGTGCCGCGTGGCAGGGGTTTGTTACCATGAACCGGAACGCTGACGGCTCGAACTGGAGGACCGTCGTGAAGCAGGACGTGGTGACTTCCGCGAATGCGGTCGATCTTGAAGCCAAGCCGCAGCAATGCGCGCACGGCCTGCTTTCCGGACATGGTGGGCAGAGCCTTCGGGCTCACGGTCAGGCGGCGATGGTCAGATGATCAATCCGCATCTCGACATCGTCCGGGATTTCCCAGCCCTGCTCGCGATACAGTTCGAGGACGGCCTCGATCGCTTCCTGGGCCATCGCCATCGCCTCTTCGTACGTCTCGCCATAGGAGACGACTTCGGGGATGGCCGGGACGAGGACGGTGAAGCCGCCCTCCGGCTCGGGCCGAAGATGGATCGTGTAGCGTCGTTCCGTCGTCATGCGCACCCCGGGGACCGTGAGGCTTCGCACGACAGAATAGTTGCAAGCTTGAGATAATCCAAGCCCGAGGGAGAATTACCCATGGCTGACATCCGCAACAACTTCGTGGGCATCAAGTCGCCCAATCCGTTCTGGCTGGCCTCGGCGCCGCCGACTGACAAGGCCTATAATGTCGAGCGCGCCTTCAAGGCGGGCTGGGGCGGCGTCGTGTGGAAGACGCTGGGCGAGGAGGGCCCGCCGGTCGTCAACGTCAACGGCCCGCGCTACGGCGCCATCTGGGGCGCGGACCGGCGCCTGCTCGGCTTGAACAACATCGAGCTGATCACCGACCGCGACCTGCAGACCAATCTGCGCGAGATCAAGCAGGTCAAGATGAACTGGCCGGACCGCGCCATGGTCGTGTCGATCATGGTGCCCTGCGTGGAGGAAGCCTGGAAGGCAATCCTGCCCGTGGTCGAGGAGACGGGCGCCGACGGCATCGAACTGAACTTCGGCTGCCCGCACGGCATGTCGGAACGCGGCATGGGTGCTGCCGTCGGCCAGGTGCCCGAATATATCGAGATGGTGGTGCGGTGGTGCAAGGCGAACACCCGCATGCCGGTGATCACCAAGCTGACGCCGAACGTCACCGACATCCGCAAGCCCGCGCGTGCCGCGCTGGCGGGAGGCACGGACGCAGTTTCGCTGATCAACACGATCAACTCGATCACCGCCGTCAATCTCGACACGTTCTCGCCCGAGCCGATGATCGACGGCAAGGGCACGCATGGCGGCTATTGCGGGCCGGCGGTCAAGCCGATCGCAATGAACATGGTGGCCGAGATCGCGCGGGATGCCGAAACCCGCGGCCTGCCCATCTCGGGCATCGGCGGTATCACCACGTGGCGCGACGCGGCCGAGTTCATGGCGCTCGGCGCCGGCAACGTGCAGGTCTGCACCGCGGCGATGACCTACGGCTTCAAGATCGTGCAGGAGATGATCGCCGGACTCGAGAACTGGATGGACGAGAAGGGCCATCGCTCGCTCGACGACATCATCGGCCGGGCGACGCCCAACGTGACCGACTGGCAGTTCCTCAACCTCAACTACATTGCCAAGGCGCGGATCGACCAGGATCTGTGCATCAAGTGCGGCCGCTGCCACATCGCCTGCGAGGACACCTCGCACCAGGCGATCACCTCGATGGTCGACGGCAAGCGCCACTTTGAGGTGATGGAGGACGAGTGCGTCGGCTGCAATCTCTGCGTCAACGTCTGCCCGGTGGAGGGCTGCATCGACATGGTGCCGCTGGCGGCGGGCGTGCTCGACCAGCGCACCGGCAAGACCGTCCAGCCGATCTACGCCAATTGGACGACGCATCCGAACAATCCGATGGCGAAGGTGGCGGCGGAGTGAGGTAGGCTTCGGCTGGCGGCGGGAGGAGCGCCATGGCCGAAACGGTCGACATCGTCTCACCGGGATTCCACGCGGATCCGTTTCCGACGCTCGCACGGATGCGGGCGACGGGGCCGCTCGTGCCGATGAAGCTGCCGATCCTCGGCCGCATCTGGCTGACGACGACACATGCCGGTTCCGCCGAGCTGCTGAAGGACGGCGAGCGCTTCGTCCGCGACCCGGGCAATGCCGGCAGCCGGACGCAGGAGCGCGTGCTGAAGGTATTGCCGGCGACGCTCGGCCTGCTCGCGAAGAACATGCTCGGCCTCGACGATCCCGATCACCGACGGCTGCGGTCCCTCGTCGACCAGGCCTTCGGGCGACGGGGCGTGACCACGATGACGCCCATGATCGAGGGGATCGCGGACCGTCTGCTGGACCAGCTCGACGGCAAGCCCGAAGCCGAGTTGATGCAGAGCTACTGTCGCGACCTGCCTCTGTCGGTCATCTGTGCGATGCTCGGCCTGCCGGAAAAGGACCACGACTGGTTCAAGGGCTGGCTCGGCAATCTGACCGATACAGCCAATATCTGGGCCGTGCTGCGCGCAGTGCCGGGCGTCTGGCGCATGGTGAACTATCTGCGAGCGGTCTCGCGGCCCGGCGGAGGGGCTCGTCCCGACGGATTGATCACGGCGCTGCGGGAGGCACGAACCGAGCATGGTGATCTGTCCGAGGACGAGCTCGTGGCCATGATCTTCCTGCTGTTCGGGGCGGGGCAGGAGACGACCACCCATCTCATCGCCGGCGGTATCTGGGCGTTGCTCGCGCATCCCGAACAGAAGGAGAGGTTGAGTGACGATGTCGCGCGCATGCCCGGCGCGGTGGAAGAGTGCCTGCGCTGGGTCTGCCCGGTGCAGATGACGAAGCCGCGATTCGCCCGCGTCGACATGGAGTGGCAGGGCAGGCGACTCCGCCGCGGCGATATGGTGGCTGCCTTCCTCAGCGCGGCGAATGCCGATCCCGGCAAGTTCGAGGAACCGGAGCATTTTGACATCGGCCGCCATCCGAACCCGCACCTGTCGTTCGGGACGGGCGCCCATTTCTGCCTCGGCTACCAGCTCGCAAGGGCCGAAGCGCGGATTGCCCTCGAACGACTATTCGCGCGATTCCCGGAGGTCAGCCTGGCCGTTCCGCAGCAAGGGATCGCCTGGCGCAAGCGCGTCGGCATCCGCGCCCTGGCGCAACTTCCCGTGCGATTGCGCAGTTGAACGCGCCTGCGCCGCATTCCACCTTCGCCGCCGGGCGCAGCAAGCTGCTTGGCCATTTCGCAATGGTCGGGTTCGCGGCATTCGTCGCCGGGTCTTTTTCGTTCGGAGCAATCGCGGCACCCTATCTCGCGCCAGCGGCGATCAACGCCGCGCGGTTCGTCGTCGGCGTCGCGGTCATGGCCGGCGTGGCAATGGCACTGACGGTCGGCCGCATAGAACGGCCGCGCGCGGTATGGCGCTACGGGGTTCTCGGCGCGCTGATGACGGTGTTCTTCATCACCATGTTCGTCGCCCTGCAGTTGACGGATCCGGTTTCGATGGGGGCCGTCTTCACGCTGATGCCCATCGCCAGCGCCGGATTCGGATGGCTGTTTCTCGGCCAGGTGCCGCGCCGGGTCGTCGTCGCCAGTCTGGTCCTGGCTGCCTTCGGTTCCTTGTGGGTGATCTTCCGCGGAGATCTCTCGGCGGCGGCGAACTTTCGGATCGGCAGGGGCGAAATCATCTTCTTCGTCGGGGTGCTGTGCCATGCCGCCTACGGTCCGCTGCTGCGTCGCCTGAACCGCGGCGAGACCGGGGTCGTCTTCACGCTCTGGACGGTGACGGCGACTGGTCTGTGCATCGCCGCATGGGGCTGGCGCGACATCTTGGCGACCGACTGGGCGGCGCAGCCGCTGGCCGTCTGGCTGACCATCTTTTATCTTGGCATCTTTACGACGGCGGGTACGTTTTTTCTCACGCAGTACGCCTCGATGCGGCTGCCGGCCGCCAAGGTGCTCGCCTACACCTATCTCACCCCGGCCTTGATCATCTTCTATGAAGGCCTCCTCGGGCATGGCTGGGCGAGCGCCGGCGTGGCCGCGGGCGCCGGGGTCACCGTCCTCGGGCTCCTCGTCATGGCGTTGGCGCGGGACTGAGCGTCGAGCCACACTGGCGCTGCATTTCGGTCGGATGCTTGTCGTCATCGAACGCATGGAGGCCGACATGTCAGGGACAACCTGGATAGCCGCGGCGTTTCTCTTCGTCGCGCCTGCCGGGCTCGCCATCGCCGACGAACCGGAGACCGCAGCCATGACGATTTCAGCGACATCGAGACTCGACTGGAGCGGCACATGGACGCGAATGGAGCTGGCCGGCAAGGACGGTTCGCTTGAGCCGCTGCCGGCCGGAGCGAAGCTGCTCTTCGAGGTGGACAGGAATCTGTACCTCTCCCTCTCCATCGGCTGCAACAGGATCGGCACCCAGATCGTGCCGGGGGAGGGCAAGACGGTCACCTTCGCGCCGGCCAGGGCGACGGAAATGGCCTGTCCGGGCGAGATCGGCGAGGCCGAACAGAAGCTCACCGATGCGATCGGAAAGGCCGCGGCTTACGAGCTGCGCGGGCCGGACGTGGTCTTCCTCGACTCGGCCGGCAAGGCGCTGCTGCTGATCGGCCGCTGAGACGGTCCCGCGGTACATCGGCTTCCTGCGTGATGGCTATCCGGCGAGGGCGGGCGTCGCCCTGAACGACGTAACCTGGCGGAAGAGTACCGGCAGGACGAGGACAGCCCCTATCGCCGTCGAGTATCCTTCAGGCGCGATCATCAGCATCGCGGCGACGACCAGCAGCGCGTTCTCCCACGCCTTGGTGGGAACCAGCATGTAGCGCGACAGCGCCGCGCTGAGGCAGACGATGCCGAAGGCGCAGCCGCCGAAGGCTAGCGCGAAGCCGGACCAGGTGAAATCCTTGGTCACCAGAAGCAGCGAGGGCGAGAAGACGAAGACGAAGGGGACCAGCACCTTGCCGAGCCCGAGGCGGAAGGCGAGGTTGCCGGTCTTGAACGGGTCGGCGCCGGCCATGCCCGCGGCCGCGTAGGCGGCGAGCGCCACCGGCGGCGTGATGTCGGCCAGGACGCCGTAGTAGAAGACGAAGAAGTGGGCCACGATCGGCTCGACGCCGAGCATCACGAGCGAGGGCGCGGCGATCGTCACCATGATGATGTAATTGGCGGTCGTCGGGATGCCGCAGCCCATCAGGATGCAGACCACGCCGGTCATCAGCAGGGTGAAAAGAAGCGTCAGCGTAGCCGGGGCGAACCAGTCGACGGGCAGAATCGCGCCGACGAACGTCGCCATTTCGGCGGCCGTGGACGTGACGATGTAGGATACCTTGAAGCCGACCCCGGTGAGCGTGACGACGCCGACGACGATGCCGACGGTCGCGGCGGCGGCGCCGACGGCGAGTGCGTATTTAGCCCCGTCGCGCAGACCCTCGAACACTTCGAGGAAGCTCATGCGGCGGCGCGGATTGAGCAGGCCGACGGCGATGCAGAGCGTGATGCCCCAGAAGGCGGCGAGGTAGGGCGTGTAGCCGGCGAGCAGGACGCCGATCAGCGCGATGAGCGGGATGATCGTCGGCCAGTCGCGTTTCAGCGCAGCCGACACGTCCGGCATCTCTTCCGGCCGCAGACCGCGCAGGCCGCTGCGTTTGGCTTCGAAATGGACCTGCATGAGCACGCCGAAGAAGTGCATGAAAGCGGGCACGATCGCGGCCAGGATGATCGTCGTGTAGGGCAGTTCGAGGAACTCGATCATCAGAAATGCGGCAGCTCCCATGATCGGCGGCGTGATCTGCCCGCCGGTCGAGGACGCCGCCTCGACGGCGGCGGCGAAGGGGCGCCGGTAGCCGAGGCGGATCATCGCCGGGATGGTGAGGGAGCCGACGGTAACGGTGTTGGCGACCGAGGATCCGGAGATCATGCCGAACAGCGCCGAGCCGAAGATCGAGACCTTCGCGGGGCCGCCGGCGAAGCGCCCGGCCACCCAGGCGGCGCAGTCGAGAAACAGCTGGCCCAGTCCAATGCGTGTGGCGAACACGCCGAACAGGACGAAGTGGAAGACGTAGGTCGCGACGACCCCGAGCGCGATGCCGTAGATGCCCTGTGTCGTCAGATAGAGATGGTCGACGAGCTGTGCGACGGTGTTGCCCGGATGGACCAGAATGCTCGGCATCCAGGGGCCGAAGAGCGCGTAGGCCATGAACAGAAGCGCGATGATCGGCAGCGGCCAGCCGACCGAGCGGCGGGTGGCCTCGAGCAGCGCGACGATCAGCGTCAGGCCGAGCACCACGTCCGTCCGGGTCGGGTTGCCGACGCGGAACGCCAGCTCGTCCAGCGGGATGAGCGGCACATGCGCGACGGCGACGACCGCCGCGATGGCCAGAATCCAGTCGTACAGGGGGATTCCAAGCGGCGTCAGAAGCGTCGATGTCGCCGGACGGTCGTAGCCGCTTTTCCAGAAGGGGAAAACCAGGAAGACGAGGGCGAGGACGAAGGACAGATGGATGCCGCGGTGGACCATCTCGTGCAGCAGGCCGAAGCCGGCGGTGTAGTAGTGGAACAGCGACAGCGCCACCAGTGCCGAGCCGACCAGCCAGGCGGTTGCCGGCGACAGCTTGCGGAAGCGCATCTCGGAATCGAATTTTTCTTCGAGTTCGCGCGCCTCCTCCTCGTTCAGCTCCATCGGCGCGAGCCGAACGTCCTCGATTTCGCCGTCGGTGCCGTCTGGTCGCGTCATGTGTCCCGTCCGATCGCAGCGCCGTTCTCACGGCCCTTGGATATGAACAGAGGCGGGAAGCATGCTTCCCGCCTCCGGTCTATTCTGATGAGCACGGCCCTACTTCAGGACGCCCGCTTCCTTGTAGAACTTCTCGGCGCCGGGATGGAACGGGATGCCGGCGCTCTTCACGGCGTTTTCCAGCGTGATCTGCTTGCCCTTGGCGTGGCCGGCGTCGAGCGCCTTGCGGGTTCCGTCGCTCCAGAGAGCCTTGGTGATGTTGTAGACCAGATCGTCGGGCTGCTTGGCACTGGTGACCCACTGGGCGGCGACCGAGATCGTCTGCATTTCGCCGACGCCCTTGTAGGTCTCGGCCGGCACGGTATTCACGGCGAAGAACTGGTTGTCGGCGATCAGCTTCTCGGCCTCCGGGCCCGAGACCGGGACGAGGGTGATGGCCGTCGAGGCGGCGAGTTCGGTGATTGCGCCTGCCGGGAAGCCGCCGACGAAGAAGAACGCGTCGAGCGCGCCGTCGCGCATCTTTTCGCCGGACGGGCCGGGCTTCAGATATTCCGGCGAGATGTCCTTTTCCGACAGGCCGTAGGCGGCGAGAACGAGGCGGGCATCGACGATCGTTCCCGAGCCGGGCTCGTCGATAGAGACGCGCTTGCCCTTGAGGTCGGCCACCGACTTGATGCCGGCATCGGCGCGGGCGACGATGTGCAGCGTCTCCGGATAGAGCGTTGCGATCAGGCGCAGATCCTCCACCTTGGGCTTGCCTTCGTAGAGGCCGGTGCCCGAATGCGCCCAGTAGGCGACGTCGGACTGCGAGAAGCCGGATTCGCTGGCGCCTCCCTGGATGGCGTTGATGTTGGCGACGGAGCCGTTCGAGGAAACGGCGGTTGCGACAAGGCCCTCGACGCCGTTCTCGCCGGTGGCCGAGATGGCATTGGCGATCAAGCCGCCGATCGGATAGTAGGTGCCCGACGTGCCGCCGGTTCCGATCCGAAAGAAGGATTGCTGCGCGAAAGCGGTTCCTCCCGCGATCAGAAGCGCGGCGCCGATAGCTAGGCCGCGTCGGGTGATGTTGAGGTTCATTTTGTTTTCTCCCGGTTAGACCGGCGAGATTGGAAACCGGCGGACGGCTTGTCAACCTCGCGTCGCACTCATCTCTTTGGACGCAGCCCCTCCACGAACAATTGCTCCAGGAAGCGCGCGGCATCCTCGAAGCGTCCGTCGCCGCCACGATCGGGCCCGAGAACGGCGCGAACCTGGACGTCGAAATCGGCGTAGTGCTGGGTCGTCGCCCAGATCGAGAAGAGCAGGTGGTAGGGGTCGGTCCGGGCAATGCGGCCCGACCGCATCCAGCCGCGGATGATGACCGCCTTCTCGTCGACCAGCTGCTTCAGCTCGCCTTCCAGCATCGGCAGGATGCGTGGCGCGCCTTGCAGGATCTCGTTGGCGAAGATCCGGCTCTCGCGCGGATAATCCCGTGCCATCTCGATCTTGCGCCGGATGTAGCTGCGCAGTTCGGTCAGCGGGTCGCCTTCGTCGTCGAGCTCGCGCAGCGGCGCCAGCCAGGTGTCGAGCAGGCGCTGGATCAACGTTGTGAAGATGTCTTCCTTGCGCCGGAAATAGTAGAGCAGGTTGGGCTTCGACATGCCGGCGGCGGCCGCGATCTGGTCGATGGTGGAGCCGCGGAAACCATGCGTCGAGAAGACCTCCAGCGCCGCCTCGAGAATCGTGTCGCGCTTCTCCGTCTGGATGCGCGTGCGGGGGCGGGCGGCCGAGCCTTCCATGTCAAAGGACCGCCCGGAAAACCGCGGCTCGCGGAACAATCTGGACCAACAGACTGGACCAGTTACTGGAGCGCCGTGGAGCGCGCATCGACCCTGCCTCTTCGTCTATCAATCGCTTGACCGCCCGTCTGGCGGTGCTAACCTTTGTCCATTCGGTCAAAAAATGCGTAGCACAGCTTCGCCCGAATAACCAAGCGTTGGCGCAGTCTTACCGGCGACAGAACAAGGGGAAGCTTGGTCATGTATCACACGCGAGTCGTTCCGAACGATCTCAACGCCTTCTGGATGCCATTCACGGCGAACCGGCAGTTCAAGCAGGCGCCGCGCATGTTCGTTTCGGCGAAGGACATGCATTTCACCACGACGGACGGCCGCAAGGTGCTGGACGGCACGGCGGGACTCTGGTGCGTCAACGCCGGGCACTGCCGCCCGAAGATCACCGAGGCGATCCAGAGCCAGGCGGCCGAGCTGGACTACGCACCCGCCTTTCAGATGGGCCATCCGCTGGCGTTCGAATTCGCCAACCGGCTGATCGACATTGCGCCGAAGGGCATGGACCACGTCTTCTTTACCAATTCGGGCTCCGAATCCGTCGAGACCGCGCTGAAGATGGCGATCGCCTATCACCGCGCGAAGGGCGACGGCTCGCGCTTCCGTCTCATCGGCCGCGAGCGCGGCTATCACGGCGTCAATTTCGGCGGCATCTCGGTCGGCGGCATCGTCACCAACCGCAAGATGTTCGGCACCCTGCTGACCGGCGTCGACCACATGCCGCATACGCACCTGCCGGCGCAGAACAGCTTCACCAGGGGCGAGCCCGAGCATGGCGCGAACCTTGCCGACGAACTGGAGCGCATCGTCACGCTGCACGACGCTTCGACCATCGCCGCGGTGATCGTCGAGCCGGTGGCAGGCTCGACCGGCGTGCTGATCCCGCCCAAGGGCTATCTGAAGAAGCTGCGCGACATCTGCACCAAGCACGGCATTTTGCTGATCTTCGACGAAGTCATCACCGGCTTCGGCCGTCTCGGCGCGCCGTTCGGGGCCGATTATTTCGGTGTGGTGCCGGACATCATCACCACCGCCAAGGGCATTACCAACGGCGTGATCCCGATGGGCGCGGTGTTCGTGAGAAAGGAAATCCACGACGCCTTCATGACCGGGCCGGAGCACCTGATCGAGTTCTTCCACGGCTACACCTATTCCGGCAATCCGATCGCGTGTGCGGCCGGCATCGGCACGCTCGACACTTACAAGGAAGAGGGACTTCTCACCCGCGGCGAGGAACTGGCGCCCTACTGGGAGGACGCGCTGCATTCGCTCAAGGGCGAGCCGCACGTGATCGACATCCGCAACATCGGCCTCGTCGGCGCGATCGAACTCGAATCCATTCCCGGACATCCGACCAAGCGCGCGTTCCAGGCTTTCGTGAAAGCCTTCGAGCGCGGGGCGCTGATCCGCACCACCGGCGACATCATCGCGCTGTCGCCGCCGCTGATCATCACCAAGGGCCAGATCAACGAACTGATCGACCATGTCCGCGAGGTCCTGAGGATGGTGGATTGACGTTCCGTGCCCGCGAAGTCGCCACCTCGACCGTCATGGTCGACGATGAGAGGGTGCGCGTGACGCGCTGGGACTTTGCGCCCGGTGCGGAAACCGGATGGCATCGGCACGATATGGATTATGTCGTGACGACGCTCACGCCGTGCGTGTTCGAGCTGGAGGAGCCTGGCGGCGGCTCGCGGCGCGTCGAGATGGACGCCGGTCTGTCCTACCGACGCGGCGAAGGTGTCGAGCACAATGTCGTCAATGGCGGGACGGAGCCGATGGCCTTCGTCGAAGTCGAACTGAAATAGGAGCCTCCGATGGCAGCCCCCGGTGAAAATCTGCGAATCAATCCAGACCGCTTGTGGGATTCGCTCATGGAAATGGCGAAGATCGGTCCCGGCATCGCCGGCGGCAACAACCGCCAGACGCTGACCGACGAGGACGGCGAGGGGCGGCACCTGTTCAAGCGCTGGTGCGACGCGGCGGGCCTGACCATGGGCGTCGACCAGATGGGCACCATGTTCGCGCGGCGCGAGGGGACGGATCCGGACGCGCTGCCGGTCTATGTCGGCTCGCATCTCGACACCCAGCCGACGGGCGGCAAGTTCGACGGCGTGCTGGGCGTGCTCGGCGGACTGGAGGTGGTCCGCACGCTGAACGACCTCGGCATCAGGACGAAGCATCCGATCGTCGTCACCAACTGGACCAACGAGGAGGGCACGCGCTTCGCGCCGGCCATGCTGGCGTCGGGCGTGTTCGCAGGCGTCCACGAGCAGGACTGGGCCTACGACCGCAAGGACGCCAAGGGCAAGCGCTTCGGCGACGAGCTGGAGCGCATCGGCTGGAAGGGCGACGAGGAAGTCGGCCAGCGCAAGATGAAGGCCTTCTTCGAACTCCATATCGAGCAGGGGCCGATCCTGGAGGACGAGGGGATCGACATCGGGGTCGTCACCCATGGCCAGGGACTGAAATGGCTGCAGGTGACGCTGACCGGCAAGGAAAGCCACACCGGCTCGACGCCGATGCCGAAGCGCCGCAATGCCGGGCTCGGCATGGCGCGGGTGACCGAGATGGTGCACGAGGTGGCGATGGACTACCAGCCGGACGCGGTCGGCGCGATCGGCCACATGGAGGTCTATCCGAACTCGCGCAACATCATCGCCGGACGCTGCGTCTTCACCATCGACATCCGCTCGCCGGAGAAGGAGGTGCTGGACGAGATGGATGCGCGCATCCGCGCCGGCGTCGACCTGATCTGCGAGGCGCTCGACATCAAATACGAGATCGAGCAGGTGGGGCATTTCGACCCTGTCACCTTCGACGAGGGCTGCGTCAAGGCTGTCCGCGACGCGGCGACACGCCTCGGTTACACGCACCGCAATATCGTCTCCGGCGCGGGGCACGACGCCTGCTGGATCAACCGGGTGGCGCCGACGGCGATGGTGATGTGTCCCTGCGTCGACGGCCTGTCGCACAACGAGGCCGAGGAGATTTCGAAGGAATGGGCGGCCGCGGGGGCGGACGTGCTGTTCCACGCAGTGGTCGAGACGGCGGAGATCGTGGGGTGAGAATTTGACAGTCGCCACGGTTCTGGCCTTCGCCGCCATGGCGGCGCTGCTGATCATGTCGCCCGGTCCAAATGGGGTGCTGATCGCCAAGACCGTTCCAACGTCCGGCAAGGCGGCAGGGTTTGCCAACATCGCGGGTTTCGCGGTTGCCTTCTTTGTCCACGGGGCCTTCGCGATCTTCGGCCTGTCGGTGCTGCTGCTTCAATCGGCCAACCTGTTCCTGCTCGTGAAACTGGCCGGCGCGGCTTATCTGATCTGGATCGGTGTCAAAGCGCTGAGCGAAGCGCTGCGCGGCGCGCCCGCAAGGCTCCTTGACGTCGCGCCAGCGCGGAACCGGCGGACGCTGGCGAAGGCCTTCGGCGAGGGGTTCCTCACCAATGCGCTGAATCCCAAGGTCGCGATGTTCTACATCGCAGCCTTTCCCCAGTTCATCCCGCAGGACAGTGCTGCGCCGGCGGCCGCGTTCCTGCTAGTCGGAATACACGCGTTCCTGAACATGGCCTGGTTCGGGCCGATGGTGCTGCTGTTCGACCGCCTCTCTCTGGTAGCGCGCAGCGGCCGGGTCCAGCGCGTCGTCAAAGGACTGACCGGCGCTGTCTTCGTCGGCTTCGGAATCAAGCTCGCGACGCTGAGGGCCTGAATGGACGTCGAAGGCCTTCTCCAGAGCGTCATCCGGTTTTCGAACTTCATGACCTCGCGGCTCGTGGTGTCGGGCGTCGTGTTTTACATAGTGTCCGGCTTCACCGACATCGGTTCCTCGACGGAAGGTCTGCTGCCCAATGCGGATATCCTCAACGAGGTGGTGCAGAACTACCAGAACATTTTCGATGTGCTGGGCGTATCGGATTTTGCTTTGCTTCTAATCCTGTTCATGTTCCTGACGACGATCCATATCGTCTACGTCGTGTTCAACCGCCTGGGCAGCTATATCCCGCCGGCGATCATTCCGCTGTCTGGCTGGGAAGCGAACGACGACGTGACGCTCGCGGCCTTCGACATCCTGCGCGAGGCACGCGGCGAGGAGCATACGGACGAGGAAAACCAGCGGCTCTACGAATTCAAGAAGAAGCTGCGCGAGATCGAGCAGACGACGGAAGCGTCATATCACGACGAGATCGCCGGCATGGCAACGGCCTACAACATCTCCAAGACCTTCATCGTCTTCGTCGCGCTTTCCGGTGTCTACGCGGTGGTTCCGGGCAAGTATTCCGGAGACATGGGCATCCTCGCGGGCATTCTCGGCCTGGCGATCGTGACCGCCGCCTATACGGCCTTCGCGATCTTCCGCGCAAACTACGAGCGGATCGCGGAACTAAGGCAGGCGCTGATCGTGCAGTTCATGGAGTTCTCGCGCATCTGGGCGCCGCAGGAATATCAGCAGCGGATAGAAGGGGCCTGCGCTCCTTCCCGGGAACTCAAGCCCGCTCACTTCGCCGTGCTGGTACCGGTCTTCGGCACACTCGATGAAATGGTGGACGAGATGCGGCGCTGGCGCGAACGGCGCGCGCGCCGGGCATGAGGGGTGTTGAAAGGCGCGGGGGAGAGGTCGATACTGTGCGCTCGATCCGCAGGAGGTCCCTATGGGGCGCCCGAGAGAGTTGACGGAAGAGGAGCGGGCCGAGCTGCTCGCCAAGGGCTACAGGCCCGTGGAGATGTGGGTGGCGGATTTGTCCAAGGCGGAGGTCCGGTTGCGCCTCGGTTCAGAACTGAAGGCTATTCGTGAGGCGGACATGCGGTCCGGGGAGATTGAGCGTCTGAGCGAAACCGTCGAGGATCTCGCGGATGATTTCGATTGATGAGGCGCGGCGACGTGGTCCTTGTTTCCGGTAAGGGCGACTATGGCAAGGCCCGCCCAGCGATCGTTGTTCAGGCCGACTATCTCATCGACGGACTGGACAGCCTTACGGTCTGCCCTCTCACGAGCGACATATTGAACAGGGAGTATCTTCGCGTAGCGGTAGAGCCGACTGCCGAAAACGGTCTGAAACTGCCTTCGGACATGATGGTCGACAAACTGCAGACCTACCCGAAAGCGAAAGTATTCGGACCGATAGGCCACGTCAGCGAGATCGACATCCGTCGTCTCGACGCGGCGCCGTCCTTCTTCTTCCAACTTGGTCCGGTCTGACGGCGGCGCCGCGCGAATTCTGAAAACAGTGGGGAACATCATGTCCAAAGTCATCAAGAACGGAACCATCGTCACCGCCGACCGCTCGTGGAAGGCGGATGTGCTCATCAGGCACGGCAGGATCGAGGCGATCGGGCCGGATCTCCACGGCGACCACGAGTATGACGCGACTGGCTGCTACGTGATGCCGGGCGGCATCGACCCGCACACGCATCTGGAAATGCCGTTCATGGGCACCTATTCGGCCGACGATTTCGAGAGCGGGACGCGGGCGGCGCTGTCGGGCGGGACGACCATGGTTGTCGACTTCTGCCTGCCGTCCCCCAACCAGTCGCTGCTCGAGGCGCTGCAGATGTGGGACAACAAGACGTCGCGGGCGGCGTGTGATTACTCGTTCCACATGGCGATCACCTGGTGGGGCAAGCAGGTGTTCGACGAGATGAAGACCGTCGTCGACAAGGGCATCACCTCGTTCAAGCATTTCATGGCCTACAAGGGCGCGCTTATGGTCAACGACGACGAGATGTATGCCTCGTTCCAGCGCTGCGCCGAGCTCGGCGCGCTGCCGCTGGTGCATGCCGAGAACGGCGACGTGGTGGCGGCGCTGTCGCAGAAGCTTCTCGCCGACGGCAACAATGGGCCGGAGGCGCATGCCTATTCGCGCCCGCCCGAGGTCGAGGGCGAGGCGACCAACCGTGCGATCATGATCGCCGACATGGCCGGCGTGCCGCTCTATGTCGTGCATACCTCCTGCGAGCAGAGCCACGAGGCGATCCGCCGCGCCCGGCAGAAGGGCATGCGCGTCTATGGCGAGCCGCTGATCCAGCATCTCGTGCTCGACGAGACCGAGTATTTCAACAAGGACTGGGACCATGCGGCGCGCCGCGTGATGAGCCCGCCCTTCCGCAACAAGGCCCACCAGGATTCGCTATGGGCGGGCCTGCAGGCCGGCTCGCTGCAGGTGGTGGCGACCGACCACTGTGCCTTCACCACCAAGCAGAAGCGGTTCGGGGTGGGCGATTTCACCAAGATCCCGAACGGTACCGGCGGGCTTGAGGACCGGCTGCCGGTGCTGTGGACGGCCGGCGTCAACACCGGCCGGCTCACGCCCAACGAATTCGTCGCGGTGACGTCGACCAACATCGCCAAGATCCTCAACATGTATCCGAAGAAGGGCGCGATCGTCGAAGGCGCGGATGCCGACGTGATCGTCTGGGATCCGAAGAAGAAGAAGACGATCACGGCCGGCAAGCAGCAGTCGGTCATCGATTACAACGTGTTCGAGGGTTTCGAGGTGACGGGCCTGCCGCGCTACGTGTTCACGCGCGGCGAAGTGGCCGTCGACGACGGAAAGGTGCAGGCGAAGCCGGGCCACGGCCAGTTCGTCGGCCGCGAGCCCAAGGGGGCTGTCAACCGCGCGCTGTCGACCTGGAAGGAACTCGTCGCGCCGCGCAAGGTCGAGCGGACCGGGATCCCTGCGAGCGGCGTATGACGCGGGTTGGGGGAGAGAACGGCAGCAGGCGCAGCGCCCGACCGATCGGCTATGTCCTCGCCTCGGCCGGCCTCGGCTTCGCCGTGGCAGCCGGCCCAGCAATGGCGGGCGACGATGCGCCGTGGCTGACCGGAATCTATGGAAACGCGCCGGGTTGCGCGTGGACGAGAGGGGGCGATCGACATGCCGACGATTCGCTGGCCGTGCTTCGGCCTGACGGTTTCGAAAGCTACGTGATGGAGTGCGATTTCCTTGCCGTCCAGCGCGGGAAGGGCGCCGTGGTCGTCACCGCGCTCTGCGGCCATGAAGGCGAAGACCTGCTCACCGCCTCGCTCGTCATCATCCGCGACGCCTGGGACCCCGAGGACAAGTCGAAACGGGTTACCGACGGCGACGGCAACGAATGGGCGATCGTGGCGCCTTGCGATTGAGGCGGTCGACGCTCGGGGAGAGCGCGCGAATCCGCTTGTTTTTGCAGTGCCCCATTCTATCGTTTGTTTTTCGGCACCTTTTGTTCGGCACCTGAATGCAATCAATCATTTCCGCCCGTAAGCTCGATCTCGTGTTCCAGACCGCGGACGGTCCGGTCCATGCGTTCAACGACGTGAACCTGGAGGTCGCCAAGGGCGAATTCGTCTCGTTCATCGGGCCGTCCGGTTGCGGCAAGACGACGTTCCTGCGCGTCATCGCCGATCTCGAAAAGCCGACCGGCGGGTCGATCAGCGTCAACGGAATGACGCCGGAGAAAGCGCGCGAGGCGCGGGCCTACGGTTACGTCTTCCAGGCCGCGGCGCTCTACCCTTGGCGGACGATCGAGAAGAACATCGCGCTGCCGCTGGAGATCATGGGGATCGCCAAGGCCGAGCAGGCGGTGCGGATCAAGCGGACGCTGGCGCTGGTCAACCTCACGGGGTTCGAGAAGAAATTTCCCTGGCAGTTGTCGGGCGGCATGCAGCAGCGCGCGTCGATCGCGCGCGCGCTCGCCTTCGACGCCGACCTGCTCCTGATGGACGAGCCGTTCGGCGCGCTCGACGAGATCGTGCGCGACCACCTGAACGAGCAATTGCTGCAGCTGTGGGCCCGCACCGACAAGACGATCTGCTTCGTCACGCATTCGATTCCCGAGGCGGTCTATCTCTCGACCAAGATCGTGGTCATGTCGCCGCGCCCGGGCCGCGTCACCGATATCATCGAGTCGACGCTGCCGAAGGAGCGGCCTCTCGACATCCGCGAAACGCCGGAATTCCTGGCCATCGCCGCACGGGTGCGCGACGGCTTGAGGGCAGGGCACAGCTATGAGGATTGAGGATAAGGGGCAGCGGTCGCGATTGGCGACCTCCTCTCCCCTCGGGGAGAGGGTGGACTGCGCGAAGCGCAGGACGGGTGAGGGGGCATGATAGCCGATCCGACCAAAAGGCGTTCCGGCGCGACTGCTCGTGCGCGCTCGCTCAGGCAACAGGATGTCGAGCCGGAGTATCGTCTTTGGGGCGAACTCCGCAATCGTCGGCTGAACGGTCACAAATTCGCGCGGCAGATACCGCTCGGGCCTTACATCGTTGATTTCGTATGCCGAGAGCACGGCCTGATTCTGGAACTCGACGGTGCACAGCACTCCGGAGACATACGAGAGGCGGAGCGCACTGCCTATCTGGTCCGGAATGGATACTCGGTCTTGCGCTTCTGGAATCACGAAGTGCTGAAAGAGCGGCGGGCAGTGCTCGACACAATACTCGCCGCGTTGGAGGGGCGCCTCTCCCCCTCATCCGGCCTGCGCTTCGCGCAGTCCACCTTCTCCCCAAGGGGAGAAGAGGCCGTCAATCGCGGACGGCTCGATCCATGAACGCACTCCGAAACACCTTCCCCGTCCTCGTCATCCTGGCGCTGATCGTCGCCGCCTGGTACGTCGGCTCGTATGCACTGAATGCGCCGTTCCAGCGCGATCTCGACCGGCGTGCGGGCGAGACGCCGACGGCGTGGGAATTCGTCGTCAAGACGATGACGCAGCCAAAGCCGACGCTGCCGGCTCCGCACCAGGTGGCCCAGAATTTTTTCGAGAACACGTTCCTGCGGAAGGTCACGTCGAACCGCAGCCTGGTCTACCATGCGTGGGTTACGCTGTCGGCGACGCTGCTCGGCTTCGCATTCGGCACCGTGCTGGGGATCGCGATCGCCGTCGGAATCGTCCATGTGACGACGCTCGACCGCTCGCTGATGCCGTGGATCATCGCCTCGCAGACGATCCCCATCCTGGCGCTGGCGCCGATGATCATCGTGGTGCTGGCGGCCATCGGCGTCACCGGACTGATCCCGAAATCGCTAATCTCGACCTATCTGTCCTTCTTTCCGGTGGCGGTCGGCATGGTGAAAGGGCTGCGCTCGCCCGAATTCACCCATCTCGACCTGATGCACACCTACAATGCCACGAAGCGCCAAGTGTTCTGGAAGCTGCGCGTGCCGGCTTCGGTGCCGTTCCTCTTCACTTCGATGAAGGTGGCCGTCGCCGCGAGCCTCGTCGGTGCGATCGTCGGCGAACTGCCGACGGGCGCGGTGGCCGGCATCGGCGCCAAGCTGCTCAACGGCTCCTACTACAGCCAGACGATCGACATGTTCGCGGCCCTCGTCGCCGGATCGGTGGTGGCGGTGGTGCTGGTGCTGCTCGTCGGTCTGGCGGGCCGCATCACCGAGCGTCTGATGGGAGCGCGGCCGGCATGATCGCGAAACTGCCCTGGCAGTCCTGGCTGGCGCTGGCATTGACCCTGGTCGCCGCAATTTCGTTGCCGATCATGTCGACGGCACCCGGATATGGTGCGTCAGTCACCTTGAGCCTGTTCGGACTCGTGCTGGTCGGAGCCGCGGCGCCCGTCGTGACCGGATCGGCGGCGATCGAGGCTGTCGTCCTGTTCGTCGCCGCCCACGGCGCCGCCTGGCTGCTCATCGCCGGAATCGCCGGCCACGAGGGAGAGGCGACGCGCGCCTTCTTCCTGCTCGTCGCTGCAGCCTGGCTTCTGGCCTGGCGGCTGGCGACGGTGCTCTCCGCGATGAAGCCGCGCTCGCGTCGGGCGGGCTGGGCGCTGAAACTGATCGTGCCGGCGATCTTCGGCGTCTGGATCCTGATCATCTGGGAAGCGGTGACGCGCGGCGCGGGGATTCCGTTCATCCTTCTGCCGCCGCCGTCCGCCATTGGCGCCAAGTTCGCGTCTTCGCTGCCGATCCTCGCCGCCGACGTGCGCCAGACGATCTTCAAGGCGGTGATCGCCGGCTATGCGATCGGCTGTCTCAGCGGGTTCGCGGTTGCCATCCTCGCCGATCGATTCCTGTTCCTGCGGCGCGGGCTGATGCCGATCGGCAACATGGTCTCGGCGCTCCCGATCATCGGCGTGGCGCCGGTGATGGTGATGTGGTTCGGATTCGACTGGCAGTCGAAGGCGGCTGTCGTGGTGATCATGACCTTCTTCCCGATGCTGGTGAATACGGTCGCGGGGCTTTCTGCGGCGGGCCATATGGAGCGCGACCTGATGCGCACCTATGCGGCCGACTACTGGCAGACGCTGGTGAAGCTCAGGCTGCCTGCCGCCGCGCCGTTCATCTTCAACGCTTTGAAAATCAACTCCACACTGGCTTTGATTGGCGCTATCGTTGCGGAATTCTTCGGTACGCCGGTGGTGGGCATGGGGTTCCGGATTTCGACCGAGGTCGGCAGGATGAATGTCGACATGGTCTGGGCGGAAATCGCCGTGGCAGCATTGGCTGGTTCGATCTTCTACGGCGTCCTGGCCCTTATCGAACGGGCCGTGACGTTCTGGCATCCGTCTGTCCGTGGTGGATAGACTTACCTCAGAGGGAAAAAAATGAAAAAACTCATCTTCGCAATGCTTGCCGGCGGCGTGTCGCTGGCGGCCGTCCAGGCTTTTGCGGCTGACGCTGTGACCCTGCAGCTCAAATGGGTGACGCAGGCGCAGTTCGCCGGATACTACGTGGCCAAGGACAAGGGCTTCTATGAAGAAGAAGGCCTCGACGTCACCATCAAGCCGGGCGGCCCGGACATCGCCCCCGAGCAGGTGATCGCCGGCGGGGGCGCCGACGTGATCGTCGACTGGATGGGCGGTGCGCTCGCCGCACGCGAGAAGGGCGTCGGTTTGGTCAATATCGCGCAACCGTTCAAGAAGGCGGGCATGCAGCTCGTCTGCCCGGCCGACGGGCCGGTCAAGACCGAAGCCGACTTCAAGGGCAAGACGCTCGGCGTGTGGTTCTTCGGCAACGAGTACCCGTTCTACGCTTGGATGAACAAGCTCGGTCTGTCGACCGAAGGCGGGCCGGACGGCGTGACGGTTCTCAAGCAGTCCTTCGATGTGCAGCCGCTGATCCAGAAGCAGGCCGACTGCATCTCGGTCATGACCTACAATGAATACTGGCAGCTGATCGATGCCGGCTACAAGCCGGAAGACCTGATCGTGTTCAACTATTCGGCGATGGGCGTCGACCTGCTGGAGGACGGGCTCTATGCGCTCGAGGACAAGCTCGCCGATCCGGCCTTCAAGGAGAAGATGGTCAAGTTCGTCCGCGCTTCGATGAAGGGCTGGGACTATGCGGTGAAGAACCCCGACGAGGCGGCGGACATCGTGGTCGAGAACGGCGGGCAGGACGAAAACCACCAGAAGCGCATGATGGGCGAAGTCGCCAAGCTGATCGACAATGCCGACGGCAAGCTGATCGAAGCGGCCTACGACCGCACCGCCAAGGCGCTGCTCGACCAGAAGATCTTGACCAAGGAGCCGTCGGGCGCCTGGACCAAGGAGATCACCGACGCGGCGATCAAGTAAGCGGCGGCGGATTTCTCGGCGAAAGGGGCGGGCGACCGCCCCTTTTTCGTCGGCCCTGCCGCCGACATTTTCGCGCAAGGCCTGTGGGCTTAGAATTCCGTGCCAATCGGGGTCCTGCAATGCGCATCGTCATCGCCGTGGTCGTCGTGACCTTCTACGTGCTCTACGAGCAGATCTACAACAATTGGGCCTTCACCAACGCGGTCATCAAGGAAGCGGGTCGCCTGCTCAGCATGGCCGGACTGTAGCCCGGCCCGACGTCAGGGCTTTTGCACGAAGCTCAGCGCACCGACGAGCGCGCCGGCGGTGCGCAGCGCGGCGCCTGTCGCCATGACCATCTGCGGCAGGAGCAGCCATTCGAGCGTCCAGGCCGCGCCCGAACGCTCGTTCTCGTGCACCAGCGCCTCGTGCATGCCTGCGACGAGGGTAGCGTTGAAGCGCGCCAGCGTGACCAGGATTTCGGCGCCGACCGGATTGACCTTGTGCGGCATGGCGGACGACCCGCCGCCCGAGGCGAGCTTCACCTCTGCGATTTCGCTTTGCGCCATCAGTGCGATGTCCTGGCCGAGCTTGCCCAAACTGCCGGTGACCAGCGACAGCCAGGCGGCAAGGGCCGCGACACCATCCCGCTCATTGTGGCGCGCACGCGAAACGAAAGCGAGGCCGAGCGAGGCGGCGAGGCGGCGGCCGACCGCTTCCCTCTTGTCGCCCAGCTTCTCCAGCGTGCCGGCGGCGCCGCCGAAATGCAGGATCCCGACATCGGCGCGCACGTCGGCGAGGCGCTCGCGGTGACGCAGCAGCGGGTCGCGCCAGCTCAGGATCTTGCGTGTGGCGGGAACGGGGATCGCCGCCTGCATGCGGGTATGGCCCATCGTCTCGATGGCGCCGTCGCGGGCGTCGAGCGCGTCGAGCGCGGCGGTGAGGGAAGCGAGCCTGTCATCCAGGATCGGCAGGATGCCGGCGAGCCGGATCGCCAGGCCTGTGTCGATCACGTCCTGGCTGGTCGCGCCGAAATGGACATGGGCGTCATGCGGCGCACCGATGCCGGAACGCAACTGGCGCACGAGTTCCGGCACGATCACGCCGTCGCGCAGCGTTGCCTCGCGCAGGGCGGCGTGGTGCAGCGGAATGTTCGGCAGGGTGGCAGCGATGACCTTCGCCGCCTCGATCGGGATCACGCCTTCCTCGCCCTCCGCCATCGCAAGCGCGGCCTCGAAGCGGAGCATCGCGTCGGACTCCGCTTGAGTCGAGAAGAAGGCGGCGAGCTCGGCATCGCCGAGCAGGCCGGAAAGGATCGGGTGGTCGAACGGCGAGACGGTCATGCGCCCTTATCGCATGGCCTCAGATGTCGAAGAAGATCGTTTCTTTGTCGCCCTGCAGCCGGATGTCAAACGTGTAGGTATTGCCGTCGCGCGGGGCGATCAGGGTCGGGATCCTGACCTTGTGCTCGATGCGCTGCAGGACTGGATCCTCGGCATTGGCCTTTTCCTCGTCGCCGAAATACATGCGTGTCTGAAGACCCATGTTGATGCCGCGCGCCACCACCCAGAAGGTGATGTGCGGGGCTTGCGGCTTGCCATCGCGGAAAGGAACGCGACCGGGCTTGATCGTTTCGAAGATGCATTCGCCGGTCGACATGTCGGTCGCCTTGCGACCCCAGCCCTGGAAGTTCGGGTCGGCCGTGCCGCGCATTTCGGAGGGGGAATTGTAGAGGCCTTCGGCGTCGGCCTGCCAGATCTCGACCAGTGCGTCCTTCAGCGTCGTCTCGGCGCCGTCGATGACGCGCACTTTGACGGTAATCCGCTCGCCCCTGGTCTTCTCGTTGACCATCGAAAACCCGAGGTCCTCGGGGTAGATCCCGGGGATGTCGGCGAAGTTGGGCGTGAGGCCGATGTGGACATAGGGGCCCGCGGTCTGCGAGGCCGATTCCTTGAGGCGATTGAGCGATTGGGTCATTGCGGTTTCCTCTATCTATAGACGTCCGATCGGTGGCCGATCTCGACAAGAACAATCGTCACGACTTGATCCCGGAGTTCGCAGATCAGTCGGTAGTCGCCGACACGATAGCCCCAGTATTTATCGAGACCGCCCTGCAACGGCTTTCCGATGCGGCGCGGGTCATCGGTGCCGTTAAGACGAGTATCGATGAATTCGCCGATACGCCGCGAAATCTGGCGATCCAGCTTCTTCAGCGTCCGTTCGGCGGACGTTGACAGCTCAATCGTCCAGGGCAAGCTCGCGCCTCACTTCGCTCCAGGGACGAGTCTTCTCTTCGCCACGTCGGATCCGGTCCGAAATCTCGACCGCTGTGTAGTAGTCTTCGAGGTCATCGAGGTTCCGCTCGATCAGTTCGCGCAGGTAATAGGCCTTGGTGCGGCCTGTGCGCTTTGCGAGTGCATCGAGGCGAGCTTCGATTTCGGGTTCGAGTCTGATCGACGTGGGCATGAGAGCAATCCTTGAATACATGTAGTCTATGTATTCATTGTATCGGATAGCGTTCCTTTCTGCAATCAATTCCCCTCCCGGCGGTTCTCGAACATCGTTGAACGGCGGCCGCGCAGCACGATGTCGAACTTGTAGGCCCGCGCGTCCATCGGGATCGTCGCCTCCATGTCGAGCGTGGCGACGAGCTGCTCGATCGCGGATTTATCGGGAATGGTGCGCACGATCGGGCATTTCCAGATCAGCGGATCGCCCTCGAAATACATCTGGGTGATCAGCCGCTGGGCGAAGCCGTGGCCGAAGATCGAGAAGTGGATGTGGGACGGGCGCCAGTCGTTCGGACCGTTCGGCCAGGGATAGGGGCCGGGCTTGATGGTGCGGAAGGCGTAGGCGCCGTTCTCGTCCGTGATCGTGCGGCCGCAGCCGCCGAAATTCGGATCGAGGGGGGCCATGTAGCCCTCCTTCTTGTGGCGGTAGCGGCCGCCGGCATTGGCCTGCCAGAATTCGAGGAGGGCGCCCGGCACGCCGCGGCCGCGTTCGTCGAGAACCCGGCCGTAGACGATGGTGCGCTCGCCGATGGCGCTCTCCCCCGGTTTGGCGAAATTGTGGATCAGGTCATCGTCGAGCGGCCCCAGCATGTTGTGGCCGAACACCGGGCCGGTGATCTCGGAGATCGTGTTGTCGAGCGAGATCAGCGCCTTCTGGGGCGAGCGCAGGACGGATGTCTTGTACCAGGGGGTGAACGCCGGCGGGTGCCACTGGCGGTCGCGGGCGAAAAACGAGCCGGTTTCGGGACTGTTGTTTGACATAGACTGTCCTCCTCAGGATGTCGCGTCGATCTCGGCGAAGACCTGCTTCATCACCTTGATCGCGTGGTTGGCGGCCGGCACGCCGGCATAGACGGCGACGTGGAACATCACCTCGCGCAGGTCGTCGCGGCTGGCTCCGGTGTTGAGTGTGGCGCGCGTGTGCATGGCGACCTCGTCCCACTGGCCGAGCCCGGCCAGGAGCGCGATGGTGATCATCGACCGTTCGCGCTTCGTCAGGCCCGGACGCGACCAGACGTCGTTCCAGGCCATGCCGGTGATGTAGTCCTGGAAGTCGCTGTCGAAATCCGTGCGCTTGGCATTCGCCGCGTCGACCCAAGCGTCGCCCAAAACGCTGCGGCGGGTCTTCATGCCCTTGGCGATGCGGTCTTGATCTTCGCTCATCGTCTCGCCTCCTCGATCGATCCTCGCATCAATAGGGCAGGCCGACATAGTTTTCCGCAAGGGCCGTCGAGGCGGCACGGGAGCCGACGAGATATTCCAGTTCGGCCTCCTGCATGCGCTGGCCGAACGGGCCGCCATAGCCGCCGATCTCCGGGAAGAGGTGCATGAGGGAGGTCATCCACCAGGAGAAGCGCTCGGCCTTCCAGACGCGGGCGAGGGCGCGTTCGGAATAGGCATCGACACCGGCGGAGCTGCCGTCGGCATAGAATTCGCGAAGCCCTTCGAACAGATAGTGCACGTCGCTCGCAGCCAGATTCAAGCCCTTGGCGCCGGTCGGCGGCACGATGTGCGCGGCATCGCCGACCAGGAACATGCGCCCGAACCGCATCGGCTCGGCAACGAAGGACCGCAGCGGCGCAATCGACTTCTCGATCGACGGACCGGTGATCATCGCCTCCGCGGTCGACGCCGGCAGGCGGCGGCGGATCTCGTCCCAGAAGCGGTCGTCGGACCAGTCCTCGACCTTCTCGTCGAGCGAGACCTGGACATAGTAGCGCGAGCGGGTGTGCGAGCGCATCGAGCAGAGCGCGAAACCGCGCGGGTGGTTGGCGTAGATCAGCTCATGGTTGACCGGCGGCACTTCTGCGATGATGCCGAGCCATCCGAAGGGATAGACGCGCTCGAAGAGCTTGATCGCGTCGCTTGGCACGGCCTTGCGCGAGGCGCCGTGAAAGCCGTCGCAACCGGCGATGAAATCGCAGTCGAGACGATGCTCGACCCCGCCGTGGCGGAAGGTGACGTACGGCTTGCCCGTGCCGAAATCGTGCGGCTGGACGCCCGCCGCCTCGAAATAGGTCTTCCCGCCGGTCGCGTCGCGGCGGTCCATCAGGTCTTTCGTTACCTCGGTCTGGCCGTAGACCATGACGCGCTTGCCGCCGGTGAGGCCGAAGAGATCGATGCGGTGGCGTTTGCCGTCGAAGGTCAGGTCGAAGCCATCGTGCGGCAGTCCTTCCTCGTGCATGCGCTCGCCGGCGCCGGCGCGATCGAGCAGATTGCAGGCGCCTTCCTCCAGGACGCCGGCGCGGATACGCTCGAGCACATGTGCCTTGGATGAACGTTCGAGGATAATGTTGTCGATACCGGCCTGGCTGAGCAATTGGCCGAGCAGCAGCCCCGACGGGCCCGAGCCTATGATGGCGACCTGGGTGCGCAAGTGGTCCTCCCTTGTTGGCTTGGACATTGAACGCATCGAGCCCCCTTCTCAATGGACATTCCGGGCATCTGATTGCATTATCCGCGCATGACGGCACACATCTCTCCCGCCAGCGTTCCGGAATACAGGCTGTATCGCGAAGCGCGCGGCGAGGCCGGCGACTTCTGGATCCATTGCGAGCCGCTGCCGGAGCGGTCGCGGCTGCACCGGTTCGAGATCGGTGCCCACCGGCATCCGTCGCTGTTCCAGATCTTCCTGGTGACCGACGGCGAGGGCGAGATCGTGGATGGACGCACTGCCATCCGGTTCGCGGCGCCGGCGATCCTGTTCATTCCATCGGGCGAGGTGCACGGTTTCCGCTTCGCCGCATCGGTGGACGGCATCGTGCTTACCGCGCTGGCCGACCGGCTTGCCTCACTCGCGGCGACGGACCGGACGGTCGCTGCGTTCGCTTCGGCCATGCGGGTGTTGCAGGTGCGCGACGGACTGGACGCGACCCTGCGACGAATCGACCGCGAGATGCAGGACAGGTCGGCGGGGCGCGCCACCGCCCTGGAGGCGCTGGTCGCGCTCGCCGTCATCGACCTCGCACGGGCGTGGCTGTCGGCGCAGGCGGATGGCGAGGTGGCTTCGGGTAGCCAGGACACCCGGGCGCAAGCCCTCGAAACGCTGATCAGCACCCATTACCGGCACAACCTGCCGGCCGTGTTCTATGCCGAGCGCCTGGGCGTCTCGGTGTCGCAACTGAACCGGATCGCGCGCGCGGTCACCGGCCAGACGCTGCAGGGGCTTATCGCGCGGCGGGTCACGGAGGCCGCCTGTCGCGATCTGGTCTTCACGCCGACGCCGGTGAGCGGCATCGCCGAATCGCTCGGCTTCGCAGATCCGGCCTATTTCAACCGCTTCTTCCGCAAGCAGACTGGCATGACGCCGGGCGCTTATCGTGCGCGGGAGCGGGCGCGGCTCTGAGCACGGTTCGTCGTCAGACCCGTCCGCTCACCGCTTCTCGCGGATCTGTGTCAGAGTCCGCGTCGGCGTGATCGCCTCGGGGTCGAGCTTGACTTCGATGATGGCGGGCTTGCCGCTCGCTTGTGCGCGCTCGAAGGCCGGCGCGAACTCGGCGGTCGTTTCCACCGTCTCGCCATGGCCGCCATAGGCGCGGGCGAGCGCGGCGAAGTCGGGATTCTTCAGCGTGGTGCCTGAGACGCGGCCGGGATATTCGCGCTCCTGATGCATGCGGATGGTGCCGTAGATGCCATTGTTGAGGATGACGACGATGATTTTCGCCCCGTACTGCATGGCGGTGGCGAACTCCTGGCCGTTCATCAGGAAGTCGCCGTCGCCGGCCCAGACGATCACCTCGCGCTCCGGATGCATCAGCTTGGCGGCGACCCCGCCGGGCACGCCGTAGCCCATCGAGCCGGAGGTCGGCGCCGCCTGCGAATTGAAGCGGCGAAAGCGGTGGTAGCGATGGACCCAGGTGGCGAAGTTGCCGGCGCCGTTGGCGATGATCACGTCCTGCGGAAGGTTCTCCTCGAGCCAGGCCATGATCGGCCCCATTTTGACCGCGCCGGGCCCGTCGGTCGGAGGTGTCGACCAGGCGAGGTAATCCTCATGCATCTCAGCGGTCCGGTTCGCCCATGCGGGAGTAACCTTGGGCGCCGTCGCAGCGAATGCATTCGCGAAAGCAGCGGGCGTGGCGTTGATCGCGACGGTCGGCCGGTAGACGCGGCCGAGTTCGTGCGGATCGGGGTAGACGTGGACCAGCTTCTGGTCCGGGTAGGGGCTCTTCACGAGGGTGTAGTCCGACGAAGGCATCTCGCCGAAGCGGCAGCCGACCAGCAGGATGAGGTCGGACTTCTTGATGTAGTCGCCGACCTTGGGGTTGACGCCTATGCCGATGTCGCCCGCATAGGAGGAATGGAGCTGATCGCAGAGCGCCTGGCGGCGGAAGGAGCACCCGACCGGGAGCTTCCAGCGTTCGAGCGAAGCGCACATCGCCTTGACGGCATCCTCCGTCCAGCGCGTGCCGCCGAGGATGACGAAGGGGCGCTCGGCTTTATCCAGGAGTGCGACCATTGCCGCGATCTCCAGCTCTCCGGGCGAGCTTTCGACGGGCACGAAGGGGAGCGGCGAGGGTGCCTCGACCTCGTCGGTCAGCATATCCTCCGGCAAGGCGATGACGACTGGACCGGGGCGGCCCGAGGTTGCCACCGCGAAGGCGCGGGTGACCAGTTCTGGAATCCGGCTTGCATCGTCGATCTCGACCACCCATTTCGCCATCGAGCCGAAGAAGGCGCGGTAGTCGACCTCCTGGAAGGCCTCGCGCTCGAGATTGCCGCGGGCTACCTGGCCGACGAACATGATGACCGGGTTCGAGTCCTGCCGGGCGATGTGGATGCCGGCCGACGCGTTCGTCGCACCGGGTCCGCGCGTGACGAAGCAGATGCCGGGCCGGCCGGTGAGGCGGCCTTCGCAGTCGGCCATCATCGCGGCGCCGCCTTCCTGGCGGCAGACGATGTTCGCGATCTTCGAATCGTGGAGCGCGTCGAGCACGGCGAGGTAGCTTTCGCCCGGCACGGAATAGATGCGCTCGACGCCGTTCGCCTCGAGGCAGTCGACGATGAGCTGTCCGCCGGTTTTCATGATCTCGTCTCCAGTTCGGCGAGGATTTCCGCCGAGTGTTCGCCAAGACGGGGCGAAGGGTGCTCGTACACGATCGGGGTTGCCGAGAAGATTATCGGCGCGCGCACCCCGGGCAGCGTCTCGCCGTGGCCGTCGGCGAGGTCGATCCGCATGCCGCGCGCGATCGTCTGCGGGTCGGCGAAGCTCTCGGCGATATTGTTGATCGGGCTCGCCGGCACCGCCGCTGCGTCGAGCTTCGGCAGGAGGTCGGCGCGGCTCCAGGAAGCGAGCGCGGCGACCAGCTTTTCGCGCAGGCGTACGCGGTTGACGACGCGCGCCGGGTTGGTGGCGAAGTCCGGATCGGCGGGCAGGTCGTCAAGGCCGACGACCTTGCAAAAGCGCTGGAACTGGCCGTCATTGCCGGCGGCGAGAATGAAATGGCCATCGGCGAGCGGCAGCACCTCGTAAGGCGCGATATTCATGTGGGCATTGCCCATCTGCGCGGGCGCCGTGCCGGAGACGAGGTAGTTGAGGTTCTGGTTGCCCAGCACGGAAATCTGCGTGTCGTAGAGCGCCATGTCGATGTGCTGGCCTTCTCCGGTCGCCTCGGCGTGACGAAGTGCGGCCTGGATTGCGATGGCCGAATAGAGGCCGGTGAAGATGTCGGAGATGGCGACACCCGCCTTCTGCGGCTCGCGGCCCGGCTCGCCGGTGACCGACATCATGCCCGACATGCCCTGGATGATGAAGTCGTATCCGGCGCGCGGCGCATATGGGCCGGTCTGGCCGAAACCGGTGATGGAGCAATAGACGAGTTTCGGGTTCAGCGCCCTCACGCTCGCATAGTCGAAGCCGTATTTCTTCAGGCCACCGACCTTGAAGTTTTCGATCAGCACGTCGGCGCCGGCGATCAGCTTGCGCAGCGTTTCGGCGCCATCCGGCGTGGTGAAGTCGATGGCGATGGAGCGCTTGCCGCGGTTGCAGGCGTGGTAATAGGCGGCTGAGAGATTGGTGCCGTCGATCGCGGTGACGAAAGGAGGGCCCCATTTGCGTGTGTCGTCGCCGCCATCGGGATTCTCGACCTTGATTACATCGGCACCGAGGTCGGCCAGCACCTGTCCGGCCCAGGGACCGGCGAGGATGCGGGCGAGTTCGATGACGCGGACGCCGGTAAGGGGTGGCTTGGACATGCGTGAGAGACTCCGATTGCCGGCTGACTAGAGCCATGTTCGATCAGATTGAACCGTTCTGCCGGAGAGAATTCGGGCCAAGGTCGAGGTCTTCGGCGCGGTCGTGCTGGTGGCACGGCCAAGTCCGAAGACCGACGGATTTAGCCCGAATTCACCCGGCCCGAAGGGTTTCCCGCTGGCGGGCGCCCGCGGCGTCAGGCGGATTTGGCCGTGCCGCCAGCACGGCCTGCACCGCCTTCCCAGCGGATCGCCTCGCCATCGGCGAAACAGAACTGGTTCAATCTGATCGAACATGGCTCTAGCAGAGGTGGCGAAGCGTTGTCACGGGCTTGCCTTCGGCCAGGGGCCGAACCGCTCTTGCGCAGAGGCGCGTGAGGTGAACGACGACGGTCGTCGAAAGGCGTCGGCTCGCCACTCAGGAAGCAGCCTTGCGCGGCCGGCCACCTTTGGCCCCATTGGACCTGGCGGCAGCCGCCTTTGCTTCCGAGGTCGTTCGGCCAGCATTCGCGGCCATCCAGGACCGCGTCCCGAAAATGCCCGCAAGGAGACCGGGGATGTTCAGGTCGACGTCGGGTGATTCCCAATGCAGGCCGTAGCCAGAACCGAGAACCTCGACCTTTGACAGTTCCGGATCGGACGCGCCTACCAGTCCCTGCGCCAGTGCCGCCGGAAAGGCGAAGGTCGCGCCGTTCGTCAGTTCGACAACAATCCGACCGGACGCTGCGTCATAACGGGCCGAGTGCGCGCGGGGTTCATGCGTCGCGGCATGTCGGCCGCGGCGGCGCGCAGCTGCGATTTCTGCATCGCTGATGTCAGCCATGGATGTCCCGCCACGCCGTGAGCAGTCGGCCACGATGCCGTTCGACAATTGTCATCATCTTTCGAATGTCAGATGCCTTCATTCCGACGAACCAGACTAGTTCCGCGCGTTCCCCGGCAATCTGCACCTTCGCGTCGCCATCACCATACACGTGGACGTGCGCCGGCTCGTGGTCATCAGTAAAGATCACGATCCGAAAGCCAGCTTCCCTCAGAATTGTAATTATGAAAGATAACCCATCCAGTTGGGTTATTCAATGTGACGCCACTCTATCCAACCACGCCCCGAAATCCGCCATCACCGTATCACGATTGACCTCGTTCAGGCTCTCGTGTCGGGTATCGGTCAGGTGGCTTGCCTGGATGTCCTGGAAACCCATGCGCTGCAGGCGCCCGGCGAGATGCATGACCGCCTTGCCGCCATCGGTGGCCGGGTCCTTCTCGCCGCCGACCAGGTTGAACGGCAGATCGCGGCGTAATCCGGCGAGGTTGCGGTCGTCGGCGCCGGCGAAGATCAGGTCGAAGACGTCGCGCCACATCGATACCGAAGCGTCCCAGCCGCAGAGCGGATCGGTGACGTATTTATCGACCTCGGCCGGGTCGCGCGAAAGCCAGTCGAATTCGGTGCGGCGGTCGGGAATCTGCTTCGCCCAAGCCTGGAAGGTCAGTTTCGGCAAGATACGCGAGGGCACGTCCGAGCCGAGGCGAAATTTCTCGAGCGCGAGAATGCCCTGGGCCACGCGACCGAGCAGGCCGGCCGAGAAATTGGCGTTCCATATCGCGGCGGCCCGAAGCCGGTGAGAGTGCCGAAGCACATAGTTCAAGCCCGCCAATCCGCCCATCGAATGGCCAAACAGGATGACCGGGAGCCCAGGTCGGTCGGCGGCGATCCGGTCGTGGACGGCGTCGATGTCGGCGAGGATCTTTGCCATTCCGCCCTGTTTCGCGAAAATGCGGGGCGGAGCGTCGGGAGCGGTGGTGCTGCCATGGCCGCGGTGGTCGTGCGCATAGGCGTGGAACCCGCGCTCGGCGAGGAAGTCGGCGAAACGGGCATAGCGGGCGGCGTGTTCGGCCAGCCCATGGTTGATCTGGACCACGCCGCGCGGCGTGCCCTCCGCCTCGCGGACATACGCGTTGAGGCTCGCTCCCGTGGGCGAGGCTATCCTGATCTGACTGTCGAACGGCAATCGTTCCTCCGGCCTCGAGAAAAGCGGAGTACGCCTGTTGTCGCGATGTTCGTCAAGGCCGGTTCCGCCGGAGCATCTTGCCACTGTTTTAGACAGAAATCCGTGCTGCCAAATGTCTGGGCAGTTTTCGTCTTGCCAACCGTCGGCGGCACCTGTTTGATGACGGCCTGACCATCACAGGGGAGTGCTGATACATGATCACACGCAGGGCGTTCTCACTCGCAGCCGCGGCTCTGGCCGGCGCGGTGGCATTCGCCGCGCCGGCGCGCGCCGAGACCGATATCAAGTTCACGCTGGACTGGAAGTTCGAAGGCCCCGCGGCCGGTTTCTTCCTCGCCATGGACAAGGGGTACTTCAAAGAGGCCGGCCTCAACGTCACCATCGACACAGGCAACGGCTCGGTCGAGGCGATCCCCCGCGTTGCGACCGGCGCCTATCAGATGGGCTTCGGCGACATCAATTCGCTGATCAAGTTCCTTGACACGGACCCGACGCAGAAGGTCAAGGCCGTCATGGTAGTCTACGAACGCCCGCCCTTCTCGATCATCGGCCGCAAGAGCCTCGGCGTGACGGAGGACCCGAAATCGGTCGAGGGAAGGAAACTCGGCGCGCCGCCGCCGGACGGTGCCTTCGCGCAGTGGCCGGCCTTCGTGCAGGCGGCGGCCATCGATGCCTCCAAGGTGACGATCGAGAGCGTCGGATTTCCGGTGCGCGAGCCGATGCTGGCGCAGGGCCAGGTCGACGGCATCTTCGGCTTCGCCTTCTCGTCGGTGCTGAACCTGAAGGCTCAGGGGGTGGCGGCCGACGACATCTCGATGATCCTGATGGCCGAGCACGGGCTCGACCTCTACGGCAATTCGATCCTGGTCAATACCGACTTCGCGGCGGCGAACCCGGACGCGGTGAAGGGCTTCCTCAAGGCGCTCGCCAAGGGTTTCGCCGACGCGGTTGCCGATCCCGAGGCGGGTGTCGCCGCCGTCATGTCGCGAAACGAGGTGCTGAAGAAGGAGATCGAGATCGAGCGGCTGAAGATGGCGAACGAGCTCAACATCAAGACGCCCTACGTGGTCGAAAACGGCTTCGGCGGCCTCGACATGGCCAAGCTCACCAAGTCGATCGAATACCTGACCGTGTCGATGAAGCTCGCCGGCAACGTCAAGGCGGACCAGATCTTCGACGCCTCCTACCTGCCGCCGAAGGACGAGCGGATGCTGCCGTAGAGCAGCGGTCGCCATCGTAGGTCGTCGGTCGAAAGGCTTCGACCGACGACCGTCTTTCCTCTTGCGGAGCTCCATGTGGCCTATCCCCTCGTCACCATCTCGAACGTCGACATGCGCTATGGCGGCGCCGAGGGCACGCTCGCCGTCAAGGACCTGACGCTTGCCGTCGCCAAGGGCGAATTCGCCGCCGTGGTCGGGCCGTCGGGTTGCGGCAAGTCCACGCTGATGAAGCTGGTGACCGGGCTGCACATTCCGCAGTCCGGCGAGGTGATGGTCGCCGGCGAGCGGGTGACCAAGCCGGTGTCGATCGTCGGCATGGCGTTCCAGAACCCGACCATGCTGCCGTGGCGCACGACGCTCGACAATATCCTCCTGCCGCTCGAGATCGTCGAGCGGCACCGCAAGCGATTGCGTGCCAACAAGGCGGAATATGTTGCCAAGGCGGAGAAGCTGCTGGAAACCGTCGGACTCAAGGGCTTCGGCCAGAAGTTTCCCTGGCAGCTCTCCGGCGGCATGCAGCAGCGCGCCAATCTGTGCCGGGCGCTGATCCACGAACCCGACCTCTTGATGCTGGACGAGCCTTTCGGCGCACTCGACTCCTTCACCCGAGAGGAATTGTGGTGTGTCATCCGCGACCTGCATGCCGCCCAGGGCGTGACGATCGTGCTGGTGACGCATGACCTGCGCGAAGCAGCGTTTCTCGCCGACAAGGTCTTCGTCATGAGTTCGCGCCCCGGCCGCATCCTGCAGGAGCGGCCCGTGCCGTTCGAGCGGCCGCGCGATCTCGAGATTCTCTATCAACCCGAGTTCAACGACCTCGTGCACGAGTTGCGTGGGGCGATCGCCGAAGCGAGGATCGCGGCATGAGCGCGGGAACGGGAAGGGGCGTCAACTGGCTCAACATGGCCCCCTGGCTCTACACGATCGGCCTCTTCGTCATCTGGGAGGTTTCGGTCCGTGCCTTCGGCATCGCCCAATACGTGCTGCCGGCGCCGACCGTCATCCTCGATGCCATCGTCGAGTTCTGGCCGGCGATCTGGAAGAATTCGCTGCAGACGCTCTACACCACGACCGTCGGCTTCCTGCTGGCGGTCGTCGGCGGCCTGGCGCTCGGGCTGCTCGTCGGCTGGTCGCGCACGATCTATGCTGGGCTCTATCCGCTGATGGTCGGTTTCAACGCCATTCCCAAGGTGGCGATCGTGCCGATTCTCGTCATCTGGTTCGGCATCGGCACCATCCCGGCCATGCTTACGGCCTTCCTGATCGCCTTCTTCCCGATCGTCGTCAATGTCGCTACCGGCCTCGCCACGATCGAGCCGGAGACGGAAGACGTGCTGCGCGCGCTCGGTGCGAAAAAGATGGACATCATGCTCAAGGTCGGCATTCCGCGCTCGATGCCCTATTTCTTCGGCTCGCTGAAGGTGGCCATCACGCTCGCCTTCGTCGGCTCGGTCGTGTCGGAAACCGTCGCCTCGAATTCGGGTCTGGGGCAGATGATGTCGGCGGCGCAGTCGCAATTCAACGTGCCGCTGGTGTTCGCGGGCCTGATCATGCTCGCGGTCGAGGGTATCGCCATGTACGCGCTGATGGCGTGGATCGAGATGCGAACCACTGGCTGGGCGCACCGCAGCCAGATGGCGCAGTAGGGGTCAGGACGCCGTGGCGGTGATGTTGGCCGGCGTCCATTCGGTTGGCAGGTTGTCGCCCACGACCCGGTTCCGCCCGCCATCCTTCGCCATGTAGAGACGTTTGTCGGCGAGCACGAAGAGTTCCTCGAGACTCGTCACGGAAGGTCCTGTCGTGGCGACGCCGACGCTGACGGTGCAATGCGGGGCGTCGGTGCCGTCGCCGAGGCCGATCACCTGCCGGATCGTCTCGCCGAGCAGCCGGCCGAGGCTATGGGGATGCGAGCACAGGATCGCAAATTCCTCGCCGCCGATGCGGAAGACGGAATCGGTTGGACCAACCTCCCTCAAAAGCCGCCCGGCGATGGACATCAGCACCCTGTCGCCCTCGGCATGGCCGTATCGATCGTTGATCGATTTGAAATGGTCGACGTCGATGACCAGCAGCGTCAGCGGCCGCCCGGTGCGCAGGCTCGCCGCCACGGCCCGCTCGCCCAGTTCGTTGAAGCGGCCGCGGTGCATCAGGCCGGTGAGGGCGTCGCGGCCGGCATGCTCGACCAGTTCATGGTAGCGCTCCCGGTAGGTGAGCGCCTCGAACACGTCTGAGACGCCGCGCGGCACCGGCAGTGCGCTGCGCTCGAACCAGCGCAGATAGGCGACCAGCATTGTGCTGTAGACGAGAGCTGCGGCCATCTTGCCCGCCCAGCCGCCGAGAAAGGCCGACAGAGGCGCGCCGGTGACGATGTGCAGGACCGTGAAGAAGCCAACCTGGTCGAAGGTCAGGATCGTCGCGACCGAGGCGAGGATTCTCAGGAACAGGTGTCCACGCAGGACACGCCCGAGCGCCTCGTAGAGGAGGATGATGAGAATGGCATCGACGAACAGCAGGGCGGTGCCCCACGCCATCAGCCAGCCCATGTCGTCAATGAACGACATGTCGGGCAATGCTCCGCTGGGCAGAGGCTCGACGCTGTGGAACCGGAGCACGCCGACGAGGCCGAGCGTCAGCAGATTGCCGATCAGCAGGCCGTAGATCGGCTGCCGCACGGTCGCGGCGTCTTCCTTCATGTAAAGAAGCAGCAGCATAACCAGCTTGCCGGAAAACAGCACCGTCGACCCGGGCGAGAGAATGCCGAGGGGCGCGGCGACGTAGAAGACGCTGGCGAGATAGGTTTCGAGGAAGTGCAGGCCGGCCAGCGCCGTCATGAACACGCCGATGCCGATCCGGTGCCGCAACGCAAACAAGGCCGCCATCAGCCCGAAATAGCCGACGGCTTCGACAATTAGCAGGAATGCGTTCGTCAAGCGGCGTATCCGTCCGTGCGGCGAATGCATCGCCGCGTCTACAAGGCGTTATAACGTCAGAACCGTTAAGCGGGTCTTGCGATGACCGAGACAGGAGGGGCTCAAGCATCGCCCGCATCCCGTCGGGCGCTCCTTCGCGACGAGGGTGAAGCGGATCGATATCGATTCGGACGCGCCGGCGCCAAAGCCGGCCGCCTCGATTCTCCAGCCGCATTGCCCTTTGCCGCCCGTTCGCCTACATAGCGCGCGACTTCCAACACTTCTTGATCAGGAATCGCGCGCGTGGCACGCCAGTTCATCTATCACATGTCGGGCCTTTCCAAGGCCTACGGCGCCAAGAAGGTGCTCGACAACGTCCATCTGTCCTTCTACCCGGACGCCAAGATCGGCATCCTGGGCCCCAACGGCTCGGGCAAGTCGACGATCCTGCGCATCATGGCCGGGCTCGACAAGGAGTACCAGGGCGAGGCCTGGCTCGCCGAGGGCGCGACCGTCGGCTACCTGGCGCAAGAGCCGCAGCTCAACCCGGCCAAGAACGTGTTCGACAACGTCATGGAAGGCGTGGCCAAGAAGACCGCCATCATCGAGCGCTACAACGAGCTGATGATGAACTACTCGGACGAGACCGCCGACGAGGGCGCGCGGCTGCAGGACGAGATGGACCGCCTCAACCTGTGGGACCTCGAGCAGCAGGTGGAGATGGCGATGGAGGCGCTGCAGTGCCCTCCGGCGGATGCGGACGTCAACAACCTCTCGGGCGGCGAGCGCCGCCGTGTCGCGCTGTGCCGGCTGCTCTTGGAACAGCCGGACCTTCTGCTGCTCGACGAGCCGACCAACCATCTCGACGCGGAGACGACAGCGTGGCTCGAAAAGCACCTGCGCGACTATCCGGGCTCGGTGCTGATCATCACCCACGACCGCTACTTCCTCGACAACGTCACCGGCTGGATCCTCGAACTCGACCGCGGTCGCGGCATCCCCTACGAGGGCAACTACACCAAGTATCTGGACGCCAAGGCCAAGCGCCTGATCCAGGAAGGCCGCGAGGACGACGCCCGCCAGAAGGCGATCTGGCGCGAGCGCGAGTGGATCGCGTCGAGCCCCAAGGCCCGCCAGACCAAATCGAAGGCGCGCATCAAGGCCTATGAGGACCTTGTCGAGCAGGCGCAGAACCGCAAGCCGACCGACACGCAGATCGTCATTCCGGCGGGCGAGCGGCTCGGCAATGTGGTGATCGAGGTCGACGGCCTGACCAAGGGATTTTCCGACGAGGTGCTGATCGAGAACCTGTCCTTCCGGCTGCCGCCCGGCGGCATCGTCGGCGTGATCGGACCCAACGGCGCCGGCAAGACGACGCTCTTCCGCATGTTCACCGGCCAGGAGAAGCCCGACTCCGGGACGATCCGCATCGGCGAGACGGTGAAGTTGGGCTACGTCGACCAGAGTCGCGACGCGCTCGATCCGAACAAGAACGTCTGGGAGGAGATTTCGGGCGGCGCCGAGGTGATCAAGCTCGGCAAGCACGAGGTGAACTCCCGCGCTTACTGTTCGTCGTTCAACTTCCGCGGCGCCGACCAGCAGCAGAAGGTCGGCAATCTTTCGGGCGGCCAGCGCAACCGCGTGCACCTGGCCAAGATGCTGAAGAACGGCGGCAACGTGCTCCTCCTCGACGAGCCGACCAACGACCTCGACACCGAGACGCTGGGCGCTCTGGAAGACGCACTCGAAGCCTATGCCGGCTGCGCCGTCATCATCTCGCACGACCGCATGTTCCTCGACCGCATGGCCACCCACATGCTCGCCTTCGAGGGCAACGCGCATGTCGAGTGGTTCGAGGGCAATTTCGAGGAATACGAGAAGGACAAGGTGCGCCGTCTCGGCCCGGAAGCCGTCAACCCGCACCGCATGACGCACAAGCGGCTGACGCGGTAGACAATCCCCGGAGTTGCCCGCATCCAGCCTTTGCTACACATGTATAGCAGAGGCTGGATGTCATGCTCGCACTGCGATTGCCCAAAGAGGTCGAAGACCGGCTCGACGATCCGGCCCGTAAGACGGGCCGGACGAAGAGCTACTATGCGCGCGAGGCGATTCTCGAACATCTTGACGACTTGGAGGATCTGTATCTCGCCGAGCAGCGGATGCAGGAAAACCCGCAGTTCGTCAGCTTTGATGAGATAGTGCAGCGGCTCGATATCGACCTGGCCAAGCCTGACGAGGCTTAGCAAAGCCTTGGCAGGTGCGCTTTGAGCGTCGTGCAGAAAAGGATCTCGAGCGTCTCGGCTTCGCTGGTCGAAATCGGGTAGCCCGTTTCATCCATGACCGGATTGCCGCTCGGGAGGATCCGCGAGAAATCGGAGAGGCTTTGCATGGGCCGCTTGGTCAATACTGGAAGTAAGCGGTACAGATGCCGGACAACATCGCCGAACCGTCGCACAGGCTGATGCGCGAGACGGCAGCCGAGATGCCCTTCGCGGCCAAGATGGCAAAGGCGGCGCGGCAACCGTTGCCGCCCGCCCGCCGCCGACGGCAAGGTGCTTCTGCGCTTCCCTCGTCTCTTCATGGTCGCGCCAACGCCGCAGCATGGCTGACCGACGCAGGCGTCGGCGTCTACAGGAGCAATCGCGAGACCTCGACGCGAATCTGCGCCTGGTAGGGGTTGTCCGGCCACGATGACGTGGACGAGTGGGGCCGGCGTTCCCTCAGCCTTTGCTTTGCCTCAATTATTGGCGTATTCGCGTCTTGCGCACAGGCCCCGCGACGGAACCCTTCCATTGCCGTCGTCGCGCGCAAGACCGGCGGCCCGACGGGACAGTTCCTAGCATGCAGCGCGTCATCATCAGCGGTATCGGCGTCGAGATACCGGAAGCCACGATCACGAACGAAGAGCTGGTTGCCAGCTTCAACGCCTGGATCGACCAGCAGAACGAGGAGCGCGCCGCCAAGGGCGAGCCGCCGCTGCCCAAGTCGAACACCGACTTCATCGTCTATGCATCGGGCGTGAAGAACCGCCACGTCCACACCCGCGACGGCATTCTGGACGTCGACCGGATGGCGCCGCGCATCCCGCCGCGCGGCGACGACGAACTGTCGGTGATGGCCGAGTTCGGCGTCGCCTCGGCGAAGCGGGCGCTCGACCACGCAGGCGTGACGGACCCGCTGTCCGTCGACATGGTGATCTGCGCGGCGTCGCACCAGCAGCGGCCCTATCCGGCCGTCGCGGTCGAGATCCAGAAGGCGCTCGGTGCCTCGGGTGCCGCATTCGACATGAGTCTCGGCTGCTCGTCCGCCGCCGCTGGACTGCATATCGCCAGCAATCTGGTGCGGACCGGCGCGCAGAAGCGGGTGCTGGTGGTGACGCCGGAGATCATCACCGCGCACCTCAACTTTCGCGACCGGCAGACGCATTTCATCTTCGGCGATGCCTCGGCCGCGATGGTGGTGGAAGCGATCGGGGAGGGCGATGTTCGCCCGGGCCGCTTCGAGGTGATGGACACGCGCAGCTGGACGCAGTTCTCGAACAACATCCGCTCGAATTTCGGCTTTCTGATCCGCTCCGGCCAGGACGACACGTCCGTGGTCGACATGGAAGGCAACATGATCAAGCAGGTCGGCAACAAGGTCTTCAAGGAAGTGACCGTTGCCGCGCACAAATTCATCTCCGCTTTCCTTGCCGATCACGGCATGACGGTCGAAGACGTGCGCCGCTACTGGCTGCATCAGGCCAATGGCCGGATGAACGCGATGATCATGAAGCTGGCACTCGGCTATGAAGCGGACGCCGACCGCGCGCCGATGGTGCTGGAAAAGCTCGGCAATACGGCCGCCGCCGGCGCCGTCGTCGCGCTGAAGCAGTACCACGAGGACATGCAGCCCGGCGATTTCGGCATGCTGTGCGCCTTCGGAGCCGGATATTCGATCGGCGGGGCAATTCTCAGGAAGATGTGACCGATCGGCTGGGTTTCGCTTCGCATCACGCGAATTGACTGGGCGGCTGGCCCGTAGCCCGCAAGAAGAGTGGGCAAACGCGAGAGCCTCATGCGCGACCCGACGTTGCCGTTCGACCGACCTCTCGATGACGATCCGGAAATCGTTCCGGCCCGCAAACTGGCGGCGCGGGTGAGCGGTGTCTTCGTGGCGGCGGGAGACAGTTTCGAGACGAAGGCGGTCGAGGCGCTCGACCTCGGCTTCGGCGGCATCGTCGGCGATTTCCATCAAGGCGCGACGCGGCGTTCTGGCGGGCGCGAGCCGTGGTATCCGAGAGGCATCGAGATTAGCAACGAGCGGCAGGTCTCGATCGTGGCACCAGACGAACTGGAACGGATCGCCCGCAATATGGGTATCCGCGAGATCCGTCCCGAATGGCTCGGCGCGAACCTGCTGATCGACGGCGTGCCGCTGCTTTCGTTCCTCCCGGCCGGAACCTTGCTTTTCTTCCGGGGCGGGGTGACGCTGAAGGTCGACGCGCAGAACGGGCCTTGCCGCGTCGCCGGCGCTTTGGTGGCGGAACGCGCCCGCATGGACGACCGCGATGGGGGCGCTCTCCTGTTTCCCAAGGCCGCCAAGCGGCTGCGGGGCCTGGTCGGCCGGGTCGAGAAGCCGGGACGGATCGCTTTGGGCGAGGACGTGTCGGTCCGTATTCCCGAGCAGTGGATCTATCGGGCCTGATCAGCCCGACAGGAGCTCGATGAAGCGTTCGGCGACAGGCCGCATGAAATCGTCCGGCTTGGCGAGTTCGAGATACTTCCGGTAGGCATCGACCGCGTCTGCGTTCCGCCCCGTGTCGCGGTAGCTGTCGCCCATCGACATCCAGACGTCGGCATTTTCGGGCGCGAGCCGTTGCGCCTCGCGCAGTTGCGCCATGGCCTCGTCGTGGCGGGAAAGCCGCTGCAGGACGCGGCCGTATTCCAGCCGGTAGGCAGCGTCTTCCGGCGCGAGCCTCACGGCGCGGGCATAGCGCTGCTCGGCGCCGGTGAAATCGTCGACGACGGCGAGTATGCGCCCGTGCGAGGCCTGGGCATCTGCGTCGTCGGGCGCGTAATCGGCGGCGTTGCGGTAGATGCGCTCCGCGGCCGCGTTGTCGCCGCTGGCGAGGTGCATCGCCGCCAGCTCGGCGAAGGCCGGAAGATAGCCGGGGTCGAGTTCAAGGGCGCGCGTCAGCTGGGCGACGCCCTCTTCGGTCCTGCCAGCCTGGAGAAGGATGCGGCCGGCCCTTGTCGGAAAGCGAGGATCGAGCGGCGAATCATCTGCGGCCTTTAGATAGGTCGCCGCCGCCTCGTCCGTCTTGCCTTCGGCGAGCGCGATCTCGGCGAAGCCTTCCGTGGCGAAGACGTTCTTCGGATCGCGCCGCCGCACCTCTGCATATTCGGCGCGGGCGGCAGCCAGATCGCCGGCCTTGAGCAGCGCATTGCCGAGATTGACGCGGGCCGGGAGGAAGGCCGGGTCGAGCGCCAGCGCCGCGCGGTATTCCTCCATCGCCGCCTTGGCGTCGCCCTCGTCGGCGCGGATCAGGCCGATCAGGTTGTGGGCCCATTTCGCATCCTTGTGGTGCGAGCGGATCAGGCGACGGGCCAGGATCGTGGCCGACAGCGGCTGTTCGACCGACGCCGCGGAAATCGCCACGAACGGGTCGAGGATCGCGAGGATGCCCGCCGCGGCCTTGGCGAAATAATCACGGTCGGAGGTGGCGCCGATCGGCGGCAGGTCGACGAGGTCGACCGCCTCGCGCACGACGCGTAGGCGAAGTCGCAGCCCTTCCAATGCGCAGTCGGCGGTCTCGCAGACGAATTCGCCGGCGATGCGTGTCTCGTAGGCGTTGAACAGACGGCGGACGTGGAAGACGAGGGATTCGATGGAGAAGCCCGAATCGGGAAAGGAAAACTCGACGCGGCGCGAATCCGGCAGGGCGGCGATGCTCTCCTTGGACGTGTTCGCGGCGCGCCCGACGTCCGACAGCCCATCCCAGATGCGGCTGGCGACGACCTCGGCCGTCATCCCCCGCGCCGCGAGCGCTTCGGGCACGGCGATCGGCTCGATGATGACCTGGTCACGGCGGAACTGGCCGATCAGCAACGGCACCAATATGATGACGACGACGAGGAAAACGACGTTGAGAAGCACGGTGCGGACGTTGGTCGACCAGCTTTCGAGCCCCGGCAGCGACAGCCGCTCGCGCAGCCTGGCCCAGGAGGATCGTATTGGCGTCGACGCCGTCTCCTCCGTCTTTCGCCTGCTTCGCGCCATCTTCCTCCACCCGATTGCCCAGCCGCACAGCGGATGGCGGCAAGCTATCAGAACATCTGGGAAAATTAAGACGCTTCCTCCTCGTCGCCACCGGGCTCCAGCAGGCGCGTCGCGCGCCAGTCCGTCAGCACCTTGTTGATTTCGTCGACGACGAAGAACCGGGCCGAGTCGCGATCGTAGCCTTCGTCGAGAAGCGCATCGTAGGAGGTGTGCTGGTGGCGGATATGGGCGACCGTCGCGAGCCACAGGGCGACGGAAGGCGGCAGGGTCTTCAGGTGCTTCTGGCCGGCGGCCTGCCGGATCGCCTCGGCGTCGGACCACGGGGCAAGCGGGATCAGCAGCGTCAGGCCCTTGGCGATCTCCTTCTGCCGATGCGTTCCCGCCATCAGGCGCCGTCCCGGGCAGGGCGCACGGCGCCGGGGATCGCGTCCGTCGAGGCGAAGTAGGGCTTGATGTCGACGACGGGCGTGCCGTCGAGCAGGTCGATTGCCTCGAGTTCGACGATGCCGCGCGCCATATCGACGTCGAGGATGCGGACGATGTGGACGCCGATCGGGTTGGGCCGCACCGGCGAGCGGAGGGCGAACGTGCCCTTCGCGATTTCGGCGTGGCGCGGCTTCTGCACGATCAGGTCACGCGGCGAACGATCGAGCCAGGACAACAGGACGGCGTGGCTGTACTCGTCCAGCCCTTGCAGCCCGGGGGCGAAGAGCGGATCGAGCGATATGCGCCCGCCGCCGCCCCGCTCCGAGGCCTGACGCATGTTCTTCGGACAATCCGTCCTCTGCCTCCAGGGCGAGGACACGCGGCCGATGAAGACGATCCCGGCATCGGGCAGGGCGGACGCCGGATCGGCGTCGAGCCGAACCTCGCCTTCCCGGATTTCGAATTCGGGGCCCGATGTGGAGGAAAACGCCATTTTCTTTTCCATGAGCGACATTCCGCTTGCATGCAGCCGAGACCTCACATAAACATATCTTTATATCTCGTCGAGGCTGGTCCTGGTGCACACGCAAGTCAATCTGAACCGGATGGTCGATACGCTCAAGGCGGCAGGCGAATCCAGCCGCTTCCGCATCCTCGTGCTTTTGTCGCGAGGCGATTTGACCGTTTCCGACCTGACCTCCATCCTCAACCAGTCTCAGCCGCGGGTGTCGCGGCACCTCAAGCTCCTTCTCGAAGCGGGACTGATCGGCCGCTATCAGGAAGGATCCTGGGCCTTCTTCCGCCTTTCCGACAACGAGGCTGCGCGCGAATTCGCCCTCGGCCTCGTCGGCCGGGTGGATCCCGCCGATCCGCTCGTGCTGCGCGACATGGAGCGGCTGGACGCGGTGAAGCGCAAGAACCGCGAGCGCGCTGCCGAATATTTCAGCGCCAATGCGGCGCAGTGGGACCAGTTGCGCGCGCTGCACGTGCCCGACGACGCGGTCGAAACGGCGCTGCTCAAACTCGTCGGCAAGACGCCGTTCCAGGCGATGCTCGATCTCGGTACCGGCACCGGACGGCTCTTGGAGATCTTCGCACCGCTCTACCGGCGCGGCGTCGGTCTCGACATGTCACGCGAGATGCTGGCCGTGGCCCGCGCCAATCTCGACAAGGCAGGCGTCCAGCATGCGCAGGTGAGGCAGGGCGACATCTACGCACCGCCCGTCGACCGCGACGCCTTCGACCTCGTCACCATCCACCAGGTGCTGCACTATCTCGACAATCCCGGCCTCGCGATCGCCGAGGCGGCCAGGACGCTGCGGCCCGGTGGCCGGCTGGTGATCGTCGATTTCGCGCCGCACGACTTCGAGTTCCTGCGCGAGGAGCAGGCGCATGCGCGCCTCGGCTTCTCCGACCGGCAGATCGCCGACTGGATGAAGGAGGCCGGCCTTGAGCAGGAGGAGACTTTCTCGTTCAAGCCCGCCGTGGACGGCGGTCTTACCGTGAAACTCTGGTCCGGTCGCGACCGCCGCATCCTTCTCGCCCATCCTTCCCAAGAACGACGCCTTGCCACGGAGACCGCGTGATGTCCCACTTCCGGCTTTCCCGACGTCCCGACATCGGCGACAAGATCCGCGTGTCGTTCGAGTTTTTCCCGCCGAAAACCGACGACATGGAGGCGCGGCTGTGGGAGACGGTCAAGCGGCTGGAGCCGTTGAAGCCGAGCTTCGTGTCCGTGACCTACGGTGCGGGAGGATCGACGCGAGAGCGAACGATCCGCACCGTGAGGCGGATCCTCAACGAAACCTCGCTCGCACCCGCGGCCCATCTCACCTGCGTCGACGCCAGCCGCGAGCAGTCCGACGCGGTGATCGCCGATTTTCTGACGATGGGCGTCAAGCGTTTCGTGGCGCTGCGCGGCGATCCGGCCGAGGGCGTCGGGGCGCGCTACCGTCCGCATCCGCACGGGTATTCCAACGGCGCAGACCTGGTCGGAGCGCTCGCCGCCCAGGGGGCGCATGACATCTCCGTCTCGGCTTATCCGGAGAAGCATCCGGAAAGCCCCGACTTTGCCACCGACATCGAGATGCTGAAGCGCAAGGTGGACAATGGCGCGACCCGCGCGATTACCCAGTTCTTCTTCGACAACGATCTCTACGAGCGCTATGTCGAGCGTGTTCGTCGGGCGGGCATCTACATTCCGATCGTGCCGGGGATCCTGCCGGTCCACAGTTTCTCGGCCGTAGCGAATTTTGCCGGCCGCTGCGGCGCGCATGTCCCGGCCTGGCTCGCCGAGCGTTTCGACGGACTTGCCCGCGACCCGCAGACGCACGCGCTGGTGGCTGCGGCCGTCGCCGCCGAACAGGTGCTCGACCTGGTCGAACGCGGCGTCGGCGATTTCCATTTCTACACGATGAACCGGGCCGACCTTGCCTTCGCGATCTGCCACATGATCGGCATTCGCGCTGCCGAGGAGCAGCCGGTCGTCAGCGCAACGGCTGCGTGAAGCCGTAATCGCATTGGAGCCATGTTCAATCTGATCGAACATGGCTCAAGAAAAAGGCCGGGTTGAACCCGGCCTTTTGCACTTGATGCCTCAGTCTGGAGGAAAGCCCCGGGCCCCAAATCTGCCTATGGCAGCACTCCCAGGATCATGGCGCCGATAAAGGCGAACGCAGCACAAATCACTATCGTGTTGATCGGCCGTGTCAGTCCCATTGGTGAACCTCCTCTGCGGACTATGCCAGAAGTGTAGGCGTATCTAAGCCAGTGACAAGGGGTTTTGTTGCTGCGCTGCAACAGCTTGTGCAAAAACGGTGTTGCCGAACGGCACAAGCGCAGGAAATCGCTCCCGGTTTCGCCATCGCCTTCAACTCGACATTTTTTCGTCGGGTGACCCGTTCAAGCTGCCCGGACAGCCCTCTCGAGCCAGTCCGCCGCCGAAAGCGCGGTCCGGTCCGCACCGAAGCGCGCGACGATCTGCACGCCGAGCGGCATGCCGGAGGAATCGGCAAGGCCCGTCACGTTGACGCATGGATTGCCGGTCAGGGTCCAGAGCTTGTTGAAGATCGGGCTGCCGGTCGAGCCCAGCCCCGCGGGCGCTGCGCCGGTCGCCGAGGGCGTCAGCAGCACGTCGACGGTCTGGAACAGTGACGTCGCCGCCTTGCGGGCGCGCCGCGCCGTCGCCCTCGCCTTGTCATAGTCGGCGGGCGGGATGGCGCGGCCCGAAGCAATGGTCTCGCGCAGGATCTGGCTCATGCGCTCGCCAGAGCGCAGGAAGTCGTCGGCCATCGCCAGCCCGACCTCGTAGTTCTGGATGGTCGAATGCGCGTCCCGTCCCGCCGCGAGCGCATCGGGCTCGTCCAACTCGACAAGCTGTGCCCCGGCATTGGCGGCGATCTGCGCCGCCCGGGCGAGCGCGGATTGCATCTCGCCATCTGCCTCCTTCCAGATCCCGCTCCGGTAGAGGCCGATCCGTAACGGTGACGCAGGTTCCTCGACGTCCAGTGGACGACGCGTGACGTAGGACGCGAAGCGCGCTACGTCGGCCGCGCTGGCGGCGAAGAAGCCGACCGTGTCGAGCGACCAGGAGAAGGTTTTGGCGCCGACGGCGGGGACGAGCCGGAAGCTCGGCTTGTAGCCGGAGACACCGCAATAGGCGGCGGGACGGATCACCGAGCCGCCGGTCTGCGTGCCGGTCGCGGCCGCGACCATGCCGGCGGCAACGGCGGCCGCCGAGCCCGAGGACGAGCCGCCCGGGGTGCGCGCGGGGTCGAGCGGGTTCTTTGTACGGGAAGGGTTGAGGAAGGCGAATTCGGTGGTGACGGTCTTGCCGACGATCGTGGCGCCGGCCTGGCGGATCATCGTCACGACGGCGGCATCGGTGCGGGGCCGGTAGCCCGCGTAGAGCGGCGTGCCGTAGGTCGTTGGCAAGTCGCCCGTGTCGAAGATATCCTTGATGCCCACGGAGACGCCCGCGAGCGGGCCGGACGCGGTGCCTGCCTCGGCGATGGCCGCATCACGGTCGGCGAGTGCCTCGAAGGCTCCCGTGGCTGGATCGAGGTCCGCGATGCGATCGAGGCTCCTTGCGATCTCGGCGGCGGGCGTGGTCCGCCCGGCGGCAATCTCGTCCCGTATCGCGATGACCGACAGCATATGTTTCCTCCGTCCAAGACCTATCGGCGACGGAACAGCCGTCCGTCAATCGTCACAAGGCCGAGCCCGATCAGCGCCATGCCGGCCAGCTCGAACAGTTCCAGCCGCTCGCCGAGGAAGACCGCGCCGAGGAGCACCGCGCTGACCGGAGTGATCATCGTGACGAGCGAGGTGTTCGACTGGCCAGCCGTACGGATCAGTTCGAAGAAGATCAGGTAGGCGAAAGCGGTGGCGATCAGCGCCAGCGCGAGCGCCGCCGTCCACGCGCCGGCGCCGGCATGGTAAAAACCGTCGAGCCCGTCCGAATACAACGCGATCGGGATCATCAGGAGCGTCGAAGCTGTCAACTGGCCGGTTGCGACCAGGACCGGCGGCAGGCCGGTGAAGCGGCGCGAGACAACGAAGGCGAAGGCGTAGGACAGCGCCGTGCCGATCAGTGCAAACTTTGCCCAGACGGGGCCGCCGATATCGGCCGCCAGCCCCGGCCCGATCATCACTGCCGTGCCGGCGATGCCGATCACGACTCCGATCAGCTTGTTCAGCGTCGGGGTTTCGAAGCGGAAGACGAAACCGACGACCAGAAGCGTCCAGAACGGGGTGGTGGCGTTGAGCACCGAGGCGAGGCCGGCGCCGATCGCTGTCTGGCCGATGAACATCAACGAGAAGGGAACGACATTGTTGAGCAGGCCCATCATCAGGAACCAACCCGCGTAGGGGCGCGCCAGCGCGAAGGAGGGGCCTCGCGCCAGCAGATAGAGGTGCAGCGCCGTCGCAGCGACGGCGACACGGATCAGCACCAGCGTCAGCGGCGGGATTTCCTTCACGGCGACCGAGACGCTGAAGAAGGAACCGCCCCATATGACGCCCAGGAGCAGGAGCAAAACCCACATGCGGGCGGTCATCGGCGGGGTCTGGGGGGAAGCGGAGGAGGGGAGACTCATGCGGGGTATCCGTTAAGGGCGCATCGATAGAATGACTTGCCTGCCGCCGCCACCCGTTTCCGGAACCTTCGGCCCGGCAGCGCTTTCGCCCGTCGCGCGCCGCTGTTAGTTTCGCGTCGAAACAGGAACCGCCCATGCAGAGATTCGAGACCGCGAAGGCCGCCGCGCTGGAGCTTCGCCCGGACGAGCCGGTCTACTGCTTCCATCCGGACGTGCTGAAGGCCGATGCCCAGAGCTTCATGGCGATGTTCCCGGGCAAGACGGCCTATGCGGTGAAGACCAACGGCGAGCCGATGGTGCTGAAAACTTTGTCGGAGTCGGGGGTGAAGGCCTTCGACGTCGCCTCGCCCGGCGAGTTCGCGGCGGTCCGCGCCGTCGCCCCTGAGGCGGAGATGCTCTACATGCATCCGGTCAAGGCGCAATCGGACATAAGGCTGGCGCTCGAGACCTACGGCATCCGCGTGATCGCGGTCGATCATGAGGACGAGATCGTCAAGCTGACGCGCATCGTGCGCGCGCTCGATATCGACCCGGGTTCGGTCGAGGTCTATGTCCGTATCCAGACCAAGGGCCACGCCGCCTACGAACTGTCGAAGAAGTTCGGCGCCGGGCCGGCGCAGGCGGTGGAACTGCTGCAGCGACTGGCGCGCACCGGCTACAAGGTCGGGATCTGCTTTCATGTCGGCAGCCAGATCGAGGACCCGGACACCTACGACCGGGCGCTGAAGACGGCCGACTGGGTGCGCAACCGCGCAGGCGTCGATCTGGTCGGCCTCGACGTCGGCGGCGGCTTTCCGGCCGAATACGGACATGACCCGAACCGCAAGGCTCCCGATATGCCGTCGCTGGCGCAGCTGATGTCCCGCCTGCGCGGCGATATCCGCGAATGGGGCTTCGGCGACATGCCATTGGTGGCCGAGCCGGGACGGGTGATCGTCGCGCGGGCGTTTTCGCTGATCGTGCGGGTGCTTCTGCGCAAGGGCAGGCGGCTCTACATCAACGACGGTATCTGGGCGTCGCTGTCCGATTCCTGGACGGGCAAGATCACGCTTCCCGCGCGTTTCATCCCCGACCCGGCGATCCGCAGCCGCAACGGCGATGTGTCGAACATCGTGCCGTTCAAGGTCTGCGGTGCCACCTGCGATTCGGTCGACATCCTGTCGCGACCCTTCTGGTTGCCCGAAACCATCGATACCGGAGACTGGATCGAGATCGGCCATATTGGCGCCTATTCGCTGTCGCTTCGGACCCGCTTCAACGGCTTCTATCCGGATACTTTTGTCGAGGTGGCGACGCCATTCGACGAGGGGGACAAGCCGGAAGGTTTTGCCAGCCTGGAGACGATGGCGGCGGAGTGATGCCCGCCTTTTTCCGGTCACGCGTCGGGGCTAGCCGGTATCTGCCTCAACATCCGGAACCGATCATGCGCCTGTTGCTCGCCGCCTTCCTCGCCCTTTCCGCCGCGCCGGCCTTGGCGGCAACCTGCGCGCCCGTATCGACGGAAGCGCGCATCCTCTCCTCCCCGGACTATGACGACATCCATCCGGACTGGAACGACGGCAGCCGCATCGGGCTTTCCTGGTCGCTGGACCTTCTTGGCGAGGAGGAGGGCGAGGACGGCGAGTACTACCTGCTCGGCGACCTGATCGATCCGCGCGGCGGCGTCGCCGGCGAGAGCGTGTTCGTGTCGGCCATGGAATGGGAATGCGACAGCGAGTGACTCAGCCGGCGAGCGTCAGCCAGATCAGCACCAACAGGCTGGTCAGCGCGCCGTTGAGGCCCATGGCGATGCCGGCGAAGGTGCCGGCGATCTCGGAGACCTGAAAGGCGCGGGCCGTCCCGATGCCGTGCGAGGCGACGCCGACCGCGAAGCCGCGCGCGGCGAAGTTGCGTATCCCCAGCGCGTTCATCAGCGGGGTCACCACCACCGCGCCGATGATCCCGGTCATCACCACGAGCACCGCTGTCAGCGATGGGATTCCGCCGAGGCTCTTCGACAGTTCCATGGCGATCGGCGCGGTGGTCGATTTCGGCGCCAGCGAGGCAAGTACGTCGACTGGCGCACCGAGCGCCCAGGCGATGCCGACGGCGCTGAGCGCCGCGGTCGCCGATCCTGCGAGGAGCGCCGCCGCCATCGGCAGAAGCGCGCGGCGGACGGTCGCGAGATTGCGCCAGAGCGGGACCGCCAGCGCCACGGTCGCCGGGCCGAGCAGGAAATGCACGAACTGCGCGCCCTCGAAATAGGCGGCGTAATCGGTGTTGGTAGCAATGAGGATGGCCGCGAGAAGTGCAGCCGCGATGACCACCGGATTGGCGAGCGGATGACGGCCGAGCCGCGCTGCGAGCCAGTCGGCGGCGACATAGGCGGCCAGCGTCGCCGTCAGCCAGGTCAGCGGCGAGGCCGACAGATAGACCCAGATCGAGACGATGTCGGGGGTCATTCTCCGCCTCTTCCCTGAAGGCGCGCGACGAGGAGGAAGACGCCGACCGTGACCAATAGCGTCAGCACCGTCGAGGCGATCAGCGCGAGCGCCAGCGTGACGCCGAATTCGCGCAGTACCGGACCGTATTGCACGATGCCGACGGCGGCGGGCACGAACAGGAGCGAGAGATTGCGCAGGATCGCGCCGGACGTCGCGTCGAGACCCGCATCCGGCCCCTTGCGCCAGGCCAGCAGGACGAACATCAGCGCCATGCCGACGACCGGGCCGGGGAAGGCGATCTCCGGATAGAATGCGCGGACCGCCAGGATCGCCGTCTCGCCGGCCAGCTGGCACAGGAGTAGCGCAAGGATCGCCCGCGGCAGGTTGAGCGGCGGGGCGGAAGGGGAAGAGGAATTGCCGGCCCCGCTCATCGCCGCCTCAGAGAATGACGAGGAGTTGCTGCGTCGGCCAGCCGTCGGCGGGAAGGCCCAGCTCGGCCTGCACTTTCTGCAAAGCGGTGCGGGTGCCGGTGCCGAGCACGCCGTCGATCTTGCCGACGTCGTGCCCGCGCGCCGCGAGCTTCTCCTGCAGCTGCTTCATCTCCTCGATGGTGAGGCCGCGGTCCGGATTGCGCTTGTCGTAGGCCGGCTCGCCGGCGAAGCGTGCTGCCAGATGGCCGGCGGTGAGCGTGTAGACGAAGGACTGGTTCCATTCGAGGTAGACGTCGAAATTCGGGTAGATCAGGAAGGCGGGACCTTTTCGCCCCATCGGCAGAACGAGGCTCGACGGCTGGTCGTCGGAGGGAAGGGGCGACCCGTCGCGCGCGGTGACGCCGGCTGCAGCCCAATGTGAGCGCGGATGCTGGTTCTCGCGGCCGCTGTCGGCCCAGTCCATCTCGGCGGGAACGCGGACCTCCTGCATCCAGGGCTCGCCGGCGCGCCAGCCCATCGATCTGAGGAAGTTGGCGGTGGTCATGATCACGTCGGCGGGGTCGTTGCGCAGGTCGACGAGCCCGTCGCCGTCGCCGTCGCGGCCCTTTTCGAGATAGTCGGACGGCAGGATCTGGGTCTGGCCGATCTCGCCGGCCCAGGCGCCCTTCACGTCGGCCGGCAGCACGCCCTGGTCGATCAGCGTCAGCAGCGGCACGATCTGCGGCCGGAAGAGTTCTGGCCGGCGGCAGTCGTAGGCGAGGGTCGCCAGGGCGCTCAACGTATCGAAATCGCCCTGGACCGCGCCGAAATCCGTCTCCAGCGCCCAGAAGGCGGTGATCACCGGGCCCGGGACGCCGTATTCGGCCTCGGCGCGGGCGAACACGTCGGCATATTTCTTCAGGTTGGCGGCGCCCTGCTTCAGGCGATAGGCCGAAACCATACGGCTGGAGAACTCGATGAAGGTCTGGGCGAAGACGCCCTGTGCCCGGTCGCGGGAGAGAACCCTGGTGTCGAGCCGGGCTCCTTCGAGCGCCTCGAGCCCGCGCGCGCCGATGCCGGCGGCCTGGGCCTCGGCGCGCATGTCCTTCAGCCAGAGATTGAAGTCGCCGCCGCATTGCTGGGCCATTGCGGGGCTGGCGAACAGGCTTGCGGCGAGGGCAGCGGCGAAGGCGGTTTTCATCGTCGGCGATCTCCGGTTGTCGTCCGGGTGACAGCATGCCGTCCGGGCATAAATGCGGCACGCGAGCCGGTCAGTGCGCGTTGGCCTTCAGCCAGGCGCGCCAGCCGCTGGCCGAGCCGTTGAAGACGTTGATGTCGGCGTCCCCGTCTATCCCCGGCACGGTGCCGGTTCCCGTGTATTGCCAGAAGACGAAGGGATGGTCGCCGTATTTTTCCGTCGGATGCCCGGCGGTCGAGCGCAGCCAGAAATGATAGCCGCGAAACGCGTTCAGGCCGTTGCGGTCGAAGAAGGCGGGATCGGTGTAGATGATCGGCCGCTTGCCGTAGTGCTTCTGCACCATGTTGAGGAAGATGCGCATTTCGGAGCGCACCGTCTCCGGCGGCGGGCGCAGCGTGCAGGTGGGCGACAGCGGGTTCCACTCCATGTCGAGGACCGGCGGCAGCGAGCCCCTCTCGCGCGGCACGTTGCGGATGAACCACTCGGCCTGTTCGGCGGCCGGCCGGCAGAAATAGAAGAAATGATAGGCGCCGCGCGGAATGCCGGCGGCGCGGGCGCCGCGCCAGTGCTCGTGGAACCTGTCGTCGACGCGGTCGCCGCCTTCGGTCGCCTTGATGAAGGCGAAGGAAATGCCCTTGGCGCGCGCGGCCGCCCAGTCGACCCCCGTCTGATATTTCGACACGTCGGTGCCGTGGACGGCATAGTCCCACGGCTTGCGCGTCTGCCAGTCGTGCGGGTCGCGGTCGGCGAAGCGCGGGCCAGAGGCGACCGGCGCGTCGGCCTGGCTCGGCGCCAGGTCCTGCAGCCCGCCGCTGCCGGTGCAGGCGGCGAGCGAGGCGATCAGCAGCAGGGCCGCGATACGGCGCATGGACACTCCCGGGGTAGACTGCTCGAACCCTGAGCAGAAAAACCGATCTTGCCCGTTTCCGGTTGCGCGAAGCTGGTCGACCCAGCGATTTCGTCGCTTGTTGCGCCTTGCCTGCGCCATTGATTTTTCCCCGCGCCGCGCCCAAGACTCGGCAGCGACGGATCGGGCGCAAGTTCGGCAAATCCAAGGCGGGGGCGGGGATGAGACTGATCGGCAAGGTGCTCAAGTGGCTGGCGCTGCTCGCCGCGGCTATCGTCGTGGCCTTCGCGGCGTGGCTCGTCGTTGCGCCGCCGGCGCTGATTCAGGTCGCGGCCGGCTATTCCGCCAAGATCGTCTGCTCGAACGTCTTCATCGCCGGTCGGGATTCGCACGAGGTGCTCAAGGTCGACGTGCAGGCGCCCGGACACCCGATCCTCGGCCTGATCTCGATGTCGGTCGACCGCGAGGCGAAGACCGCCCATGCCAAGCTTCTCGGCATGTTCGGCGGCGGTCTTGCCGTGGCGCGCGAGGGTGCCGGATGCGCCTCGGTGCCCGACGGCGACGCGGAGGCGGCGAAGCTGGCGCCGGTTGCGACCGTATCGGGCGACGCGCCGCAAGGACTGTGGCCGGAAGGCGAGACCGTGGAGCCGTCGCAGGATCCGGCGGTCAAGGCGATTCTCGACGATCCCGGCATGACGGGGCCCGGCATGCGCGCCGTGGTTGTGGTCAAGAACGGCCGCATCGTCGGCGAACGCTACGGCGAGGGTTTTGCCGAGACGACGCCGCTGCTCGGCTGGTCGATGACCAAGACGGTGACCGCGGCGATCATCGGCACGTTGGTGCGCGAGGGCAGGATGGGCCTCGACGACACGGACCTGTTCGAGGCCTGGCAGGCCGACGCTCGCGGTGCGATCCGGGTGCGCGACCTGCTCGCCATGTCGAGCGGGCTGGAGTTCAACGAGGATTACGGCGACGTCACCGACGTCACGCGCATGCTCTATCTCGAGCCGGACATGGCCGGCTTCGCCGCCGCCAAGCCGCTGGCGCACGAGGTCGGCAAGGTGTTCTCCTATTCGAGCGGCACGAGCGTGATGCTGTCGCGGATCTGGCAGAACGTGGCCGGCCCCGATGCGCTCGCCTGGCCGCGGCGCGAGCTGTTCGACCCGATCGGCATGCGCAGCGCCGTGCTCGAGGCCGATGCGCGCGGCACCTTCGTCGGCTCCTCCTATCTCTACGCAACGGCGCGGGACTGGGCCCGCTTCGGCCAGTTCCTGCTGCAGGACGGCGTCTGGAATGGCCGCGCGATCTTGCCGGACGGCTACGCGGCGATGATGCGCACGCCGTCGGCGGCCGCGCCGGAGGAATATACGCAGGGGCATATGTGGCTGAACGGCCCGTCCGCCGGCACGCCCGACGGCGAGGATCCGGACCGGGGCTTTGACCTGCCGGCCGATGCGGTCTGGGCGCTCGGCCACGACGGGCAGTCGATGGCGGTGATCCCGTCGAAGCAGTTGGTCGTCGTGCGGCTCGGGCTGACGCCGTCCAAGCTCGGCTACAAGTCGCAGGCGATGGTCGCGGCGCTGGTCAAGGCGTTGCCGTGATCGGCCGGCGCGGCGTCAGTTCGACCGCATGATCGCGTGAACGGCATAGCCGCGGAAAAGCGATTCATATTCGAGGCTTGCGCCGGCTTCCCGCGAGATCGATTCAAGCACTTCGCGCAGATCGTCGCGCGGCGCGACGTGAAATTTGGCGAGCCAGGCGCGCAGTGCCGCCTTGAACCAGTCAGGCAGCAGCTCCTGCCGGCCGAAATCGACGACGTGCAGCGATCCGCCGGGCGCGATTGCCCGCATCGCCTGGCTGACGCAGCCCTGCCAGTCGGGGATCATCGACAGCGAATAGGAGATGTAGACGCGGTCGAAGGCGGCGCGGCCGAACAGCGCCAGCGGATCGAAGTCCGTCGCATCGCCCCGGGCGAGCCGCACCTTGTCGCCGAGGCCGGCGCGAGCGAGCGATGCCTGGGCCGTCGCCAGCATCTGCGCGGAAATGTCGAGGCCGAACAACCGCGCCTCGGGAAAACGTCGCGCGGCGAGGGCGATGTTGCGGCCGGTGCCGCAGCCGAGTTCGAGCACCGCCGAGCCCGGCCGCGCGTCAAGCCGGTCGATCATCCGGTCGCGGCCGAGGAGATAGTATTTGCGGGTCGCGTCGTAGACGTGGCGCTGCCAGCGGTAGACGTCGTCCATCAACTCGGCGTGGGCCTCGGTGACGGCCATGGTCAGCGCTTCACGTAGAGGTGGAAGCCGCCATAGATCGCCGAGCGGTCGCGGGCGGAGAGGTCGCGGGACTGTTCCTCGCGATGATCCCACTGGTCGAGAAGCGCGGACGAGACGCGGCCGGGAAGGAGGCTTGGCGCGGCGGCGGTGCGGAAGATGGCGCGGGCGCCGGGAGCCGCCGTGCGGGTGATCTCGCTCCACAGGCCGTTCAGCTGCGCGTCGGTCATCCAGTCCTGGGCGTCGAGCAGGACGTAGCGGTCGACGCTGGCGGCGGGCTTGCCGGCGAGCAGTTCGGCATAGTTGGCGTGGTGAACGGTGACGCGGGCGGCATTGGCGCGGATCGCCGGGAAATGCGCGCGGTCGAGATAGCGGGGCAGGGCGGCCTCGCCGGACGAGGGGTATCGGCGGGCAAAGGCCTGCCAGGCGAAATAGTTGTCGCCGAGCGGAAAATGGCAGGCGAGCTTTTCCAGCCGGTCGCGCAACACGCCCGCCATGCCATCTTCGCCGGCGGTGACGAGGGCGTCGTACTGCGCCGGCGGGATGCCCAGCCCGAACAGCGAAGCCTTGCGCGCGGTCGCCGTGCGGATGAAGCGGCGGTCGAACAGCGGGGCGAGCTGCTCGCGGAAGAAGCGGCGCTGCTCGGCGATGGTCCTGGCCTGCATGATCTCGGCCGGATCGACGCCGTGCAGCTTGGCCACGCGATGGCCGAGCGCGATGCAGAAACCGAGCAGGCCGGTCCGGTAGAAATTTCGGTCGAACACGGAGATGCGGCGGCGGCCGAGGAGATCGCGTTTCTCCCAATAGGCGCGGCTCGCCGTGTCGAGGTGAGGCGCGATGAAACGGTCGTAGGCCATCGCATTGTGGCCGGCGCCGGACGTGCCGAAGAAGCGGACGAAATCCTGCTGGCCCGGGAGATGGCGCGCGGCGGCGAGCTTCAGCCTGTTGAGCGCGACATGGGCGGCGTTGAGGTCGACCACGTCGATATGGGCAGGCGAGGCGGTGAGGTAGGCGAGCATGTTGCAGCCGCCCGAGGCGATGGTGACGACGCGGTGGCCTTCGCCGAGTTGCATCGCCTCCATGTCGATCTCCGGATCTTCCCAGATCTGCGGGTAGACGAGGCCCGAGAAGAGCAGCGCGAACAGGCGCTCCGACAGGCCGTCCTTGCTCAGCGCCTTGTGCTGGTAGACGGCTCGGCCGACATGGCGTCGCGTGGCGATGCCGGAACCTGCGGAAATGTCGGTCATGGCGCGAATCCTCCGTGAGCGGTGGACCCTGCCTATGAAGATCGGATGACGTGCGGTTGAAGGTCCGGTGACGGGAGGATGACAGGAGAGGGCGGCGTCCAGCCGGAATCGAGTTGCGCGTACAGCGCTGCGTCGACATGGTCGCCCGTGAAGGAGGCAGCCCATGACCCGACGCGATTTCGACCCCGCCACCGTCACGCCCGACGGTCGCCCGCCGGCCAAGGCCCGCCTGTTCGACGGCACGCAAGTCGGCCCCTATCGCGGTTCGGTGAACGGCGAGGTGCTCGGTGCGGGAGTGACCGTGCTGACCTACGGCAACGACGAGCCGGGGACGGGCCCCGTCCTGCATGTGCATCCCTATGACGAGGTCTTCGTCGTCACGCAGGGCCGGGCGCGGTTCTTCGTCGGCGACGAGATTATCGATGCCGAGGCGGGCGAGACGGTGCTCGGGCCGGCCGGCGTGCCGCACCGCTTCGTCAATCTCGGTCCGGGGCGTCTGCAGACGATCGACATCCACCACTCGCCGAAGTGGGTGCAGACGAATTTGGCGTGAGTCATCGCACAATCAATTTATTGTTGCTGCTTGAGTACAGTGATTGACTTATTGTTGTTTCGACAATTCAATAAGTATCATTGGATCGTTTCTTTTTCTATGGACAACGGGAGTGTATCCATGAAGAAGTCTCTCTTGTCGGCCGTTGCCGTGACCGCGGTTCTCGCGTTCAGCGGCAGTGCGTGGGCCGACATCCTGATCGGCGTGGCCGGTCCGTCACTGGTCCGAATGCTGCCTTCGGTGCGCAGCTGCAGAAGGGCGCCGAGCAGGCGGCTGCCGACATCAACGCCGCCGGCGGCATCAATGGCGAGCAGATCAAGATCGTCATCGGCGACGACGTCTCCGATCCGACCCAGGGCGTCTCGGTCGCCAACAAGTTCGTCGCGGACGGCGTCAAGTTCGTCGTCGGCCACTTCAACTCGGGCGTCTCGATCCCGGCCTCGGAAGTCTATGCCGAGAACGGCATCATGCAGATCACGCCTGCCTCGACCAACCCGCAGTTCACCGAGCGCGGCCTGTGGAACACCTTCCGCACCTGCGGCCGCGACGACCAGCAGGGTGCTGTTGCCGGCGCCTACATCGCCGCCAACTTCAAGGACGGCAAGGTTGCCATCATCCACGACAAGACCCCCTATGGTCAGGGCCTCGCTGACGAGACCAAGAAAGCCGCCAACGGCGCCGGCGTGACGGAAGTCATGTATGAAGGCATCAACATCGGCGACAAGGACTTCTCGGCCCTGATCGCCAAGATGAAGGAAGCAGGCGTCACGGCCGTCTACTACGGTGGCCTGCACACCGAAGCCGGCCTGATCATGCGTCAGCTGGCCGACCAGGGCCTGAAGGCCGCCTTCATGTCGGGCGACGGCATCGTCTCGAACGAGCTCGCCTCGATCGCCGGCGACGCGGTCGACGGCACGCTGATGACCTTTGCTCCGGATCCGCGCAAGAACCCGGCTGCGAAGGAAATCGTCGAGAAGTTCCGCGCCGCGGGCTTCGAGCCGGAAGCCTACACGCTCTACTCCTACGCCGCCGTGCAGGTCATCGCCGGTGCAGCCGCCGCAGCCGGCGACCTCGACCCGGCAAAGGTCGCTGAAGCCGCCAAGGCCAAGGGTCCGTTCGCAACCGCGATCGGCGAACTCGGCTTCGACGAGAAGGGCGACATCACCCGTCCGGACTACGTGATGTACACGTGGAAGAAGGGCGACGACGGCAAGTACAGCTACTTCGAAACTGAATGCCCTCCCGACTGTTGGAAGGTCACGCCCTAGGACGTGGACGGATGTCTGACGACAACAATTGGAGGGCCGGGCCACTCGTCATTGAGAGGAAGACAAATTTGACGGCCATCGCCGCTCTTCTGATCTCCTTGGTCACGTTCGTGATTACAATTTCCGACCATCTGCGTGGGAGTCGCATAGAGGTGGCTTTTCCAAGCCAAATGGCAACCTACACGATGCGCTGCTTTAAGAACGATGTGGGCTATTCATTTCTCAACTTTGCGGTGCCGGTGAGAATTGTTAATTCGAGTTCCGGAAACTACACTGTGAACATAGAATCGCCAATAATCACGATAAATATTTTCGGAAAAGAATACAAGTACAGATACCAGCGAGTTGTGCAATACACGCAAATACCCGGTCGCAATCCGGGAGATTTTTGTAACAGAGATGAAGCGAAAAGTGTCGGAGATTTCGACTTCTATCTGAATGGACTTGGCATTAAAAATATGCCTCTGGAAAGCCATCCTCTCCTGGAAAAGGGAAAAACTTGGGAGCGAACTTTACTATTATCTCCACTCTACATAGAGGATTGTATTGATATAAACTGTGAGAGAAGAAATTACATCAATGCAGATGATTTTAGGAAGCGAATTGAGGAGAATTTGAAGGCGAAAGAACCTATCGATTTTGATATATCAATTCGAATAAGATACGATATCGACAATCGCGGATTGTTGTATTTGATTTGGAATCTCTTTGATTCCGAAATGGAGTGTAAGCAGAAGTTCGATTTTGATCGACCCGCTACGCAAAGTGTATTCCTGGAGCGTGGTTACGTAACTCGCGGTCTAACTTGCGAGTATGTGTGAATGGCGACGTGACAGCCAAATCGTGACGTACCGATCAGGCTTTCCCAAATCCTCCCGGCGTCGGCGTGGTGACGATCACCGCCTCGCCGGGTTTCAGCATCGTCTGGTCGCAGGCGCGCAGCGTTTCGATGCGGCCGTCGAAGCGGCGCACCTCCGTCCTGCCGACCTGGCCGTCGCCGCCGCCCGCCACGCCGCGCGGCGGGGCGGCGCGATGGGAGGAGAGGATCGCGCATTCCATTTCCTCGAGGAAGCGGATGGTGCGCCTGGTGCCGTCGCCGGCGTGCCACTTGCCCTTGCCGCCGGAGCCTTCGCGGATGTGGAAGTCCTCCAGCAGGACGGGGAAGCGGAGTTCGAGGATTTCCGGATCGGTGAGGCGCGAATTGGTCATGTGGGTGTGGACGCCCGACGTGCCGTCGAAGCCGGTGCCGTCGTTGAAGCGGCCGGCCGGCGAGCCGGAGCAGATCGTCTCGTAATACTGATACGTCTCGTTGCCGTAGGTCAGGTTGTTCATCGTGCCCTGCGCATTCGCCAACGCGCCCATGGCGCCGAACATCGCGTTGGTGACGTGCTGCGAAGTCTCGACATTGCCGGCGACCACCGCGGCCGGGTAGCTCGGCCGCAGCATGCAGCCTTCGGGAATGATGATGTTGATCGGCCTGAGGCACCCCGCATTCATCGGGATGTTGGCCTCCACCATGACGCGGAAGGCATAGAGCACGGCCGCGCGGGCGACTGGCTCGGGCGCGTTGAAATTGTTCTTCATCACCGGCGAGGTGCCGGTGAAGTCGACCGTCGCCTCGCGTCTCTCGCGGTCGACGGTGATTTTCACCTTGATCGTCTGGCCGGTGTCGGTCGGATACTCGTAGACGGACTCGTCCGGTAGCGAGAGCAGCACGCGGCGCACGCTTTCGGCCGCATTGTCCTGCACGTGGCCCATATAGGCCTCGACGACGTCGAGCCCGAAATGGTCGACCATCTTGCGCAGTTCCGCCACGCCCTTCTCGTTGGCGGCGATCTGGGCCTTCAGGTCGGCGATGTTCTGGTGCGGGTTGCGCGCCGGCCAGGGATGGTCGGTCAGGAGGGAATGCAGCTCCTTTTCCATGAAGCGGCCGCGGTCGACGATGCGGAAATTGTCGAACAGCACGCCCTCTTCGTCGACGGTGGTGGCCAGCGGCGTCATCGAACCGGGCGCCGTGCCGCCGACATCGGCGTGGTGGCCGCGCGAGGCGGTGAAGAACAGGATTTCGCGCTGGTCGTCGCTGAAGACCGGCGTCACGACGGTGATGTCCGGCAGATGCGTGCCGCCATTGTAGGGCGCATTCAGCGCAAAGACGTCGCCCGGATGGATGTCGCCCTGGTTGAGCCGGATGATCGTCTCGACCGAACGATCCATGGAGCCCAGGTGCACCGGCATGTGCGGTGCGTTGGCAACAAGCGCGCCGGTGCGGTCGAAGACGGCGCAGGAGAAGTCGAGCCGTTCCTTGATGTTGACCGAATAGGCGGTGTTCTGCAGCGTCACGCCCATCTGCTCGGCGATCGCCATGAACAAATTGTTGAACACTTCCAGCATCACCGGATCGGCCTCGGTGCCGAGGGCCGCCATGCGCCGCTTCTTCTCCACGCGGCGCAGCAGCACATGGTCGCGCGCGGTGATCTCGGCCTGCCAGCCGGGCTCGACGACGATCGTCTGGTGGCTCTCGATGACCAGCGCCGGACCGAGGACGCGGTTGCCGGGGCGAAGTTCTTCGCGGCGGAAGACGCCTGCGTCCCGCCATTCGCCCTCGCAGAACATCCTGCGCGTTTCGGAAGCGACGGGGGCATCGTCCACGGTCGGCCGGCTGGTCTCGTCGCGGCCGGCGGCGCGGCCGTCATTTCCCTGGAGGTCGATCGATTCAACGATCATCGGCTTGTCGTCGTAGACGAAGCCGAACTGGGCCTTGTGCGCAGTCTCGAAGTCGCGACGGGCGATGTCGAGGGAGCGCTCGGCAAAGTCCACCGGCAAGGCCGTATCGGTGCCGTCGTAGCGGATCATCAGAACGGGGCGCCAGCGAATCGCGTCCTCCGGCACGCCCTGCGCCGCCAGTTCCTCGAACACCTTTTCACGCAGCGTCTCGATCAGCGCGTCGATCTCGGCGACGGATTCGTCGGCCAGCGGCTTGATGAGCGCCTGCTGTCGCGAGGCGAAGACGGACGCAAGGCCAATACCATAGGCCGACAGCAGGCCCGAGAACGGGTGCACCAGAACAGATTCCATGCCGAGCGCATCGGCGACCAGGCAGGCGTGCTGGCCGCCGGCGCCGCCGAAGCAGTTGAGCAGGTATTCGGTGACGTCGTAGCCGCGCTGGACCGAGATCTTCTTGATGGCGTTGGCCATGTTCTCGACGGCGATGGTGATGAAGCCCTCGGCCACCGCCTCCGGCGTGCGGCCGTCGCCGATCTTCCCGGCCAGTTCCGAAAAGCGCGCGCGCACTATGCCGGCGTCGAGCGGCTGGTCCTGAGCCGGACCGAAGATCGCCGGAAAGAAATCCGGCTGAAGCTTGCCCAGCATGACGTTGGCATCGGTGACGGCGAGCGGGCCGCCGCGGCGATAGCAGGCGGGCCCCGGGTTCGCGCCTGCCGAATCCGGCCCGGCCTGGAAGCGGCCGTCGGCATAGTGCAGGATCGAGCCGCCGCCGGCCGCGACCGTGTGGATGCGCATCATCGGCGCGCGGACGCGCACGCCGGCCACCTCGGTGTCGAAGGCGCGCTCGTATTCGCCGTCGTAGTGCGCCACGTCGGTCGAGGTGCCGCCCATGTCGAAGCCGATGACCTTGTCGAAGCCGGCAAGTCCGGCGGTCTCGACCATGCCGACGACGCCGCCGGCGGGGCCGGACAGCAGCGCGTCCTTGCCCTGGAACATGTCGGCGGCGGTGAGCCCGCCCGACGACATCATGAACATCAGGCGGGGGGAGTTCTCGGCGTCCTTCACCCCCAGTTCCCCGGCTACCCGCTGCACGTAGCGCGACAGGATCGGCGACAGGTAGGCGTCGACGACGGTCGTGTCGCCGCGGCCGACCAGCTTGATCAGCGGCGAGACCTTGTGGCTGACGGAGATCTGGCTGAAGCCGATCTCGCGGCAGAGATCCTCGGCCCTGCCTTCATGGTCGGGATGCTTCCAGGCATGCATGAAGACGATCGCGACGGCGTCGATGCCGTCGGCCTTCGCGGCGGCGATCTCGCCGCGCACGGCGCCGAGGTCGAGCACGGTGTCCAGCGTTCCGTCGACCCGCACCCGTTCCGGCACTTCGATCACGCGCTCGTAGAGCTGTTCGGGCAGAATGATCTGCTTGGCGAAGATGTCCGGCCGCGCCTGATAGGCGATGCGCAACGCATCGCGAAAGCCCTTGGTGATCAGCAGCAGAACGCGGTCGCCCTTGCGCTCCAGAAGCGCATTGGTGGCGACGGTCGTGCCCATCTTCACGTCGCCGACGCGGCCGGCCGGGATCGGCTCGCCCGCCTTCAAGCCGAGCAGGTCGCGGATGCCCTGCACCGCGGCGTCGCTATAGGCCTCGGGATTTTCGGAGAGAAGCTTGCGCGGGTGCAGCGAGCCGTCGGGCGCGCGGCCGATGACGTCGGTGAATGTGCCGCCGCGATCGATCCAGAAATCCCAAATGGTGGAGGTCATGGCGGGGTCTCCGTTACGTTGCGGAAAAGTTATTGACGATTTATCGATAAACTGTCAACGTTAGTTTTAGCCGGGGTCGACAAGGCTGGCTCCGGATGATGAACTTCACGCTTCATCGCCTTCAAAAAAGGGGAACGACATGAAACATTTCGTACCGCTAGCGTTCGGTGCTCTCGCCGCGGGCCTTTTCGCCACCGGCGCGTCCTTTGCGCAAACTGCGTGGGACATGCCCACTCCCTATCCGGATGGCAATTTCCACACCAAGAACATCGCCGAATTCGCCGCCGAGGTGGACGCCAAGACCGGCGGCAGCCTCAAGATCACGGTCCACTCCAACCAGTCCCTGATCAAGCATCCCGACATCAAGACCGCGGTGCGAGACGGGATCGCCCCCATTGGCGAACTGCTGGTGTCGCGCCTCGAGAACGAGAGCCCGATCTACGGCGTCGATTCCGTGCCGTTCCTTGCCTCCAGCTACGACCTGTCGAAGAAGCTCTACGACGCGCAGAAGCCATATCTTGAGAAGCTGCTCGGCGAGCAGGGCCTCCAGCTCCTGTTCTCCGTGCCGTGGCCGCCGCAGGGCATCTACGCCAAGAAGGAGATCAAGGCGGTGGCGGATCTCGAAGGTCTGAAATTCCGCGCCTACAATCTCGGCACCGAGCGCGTCGCCGCACTTGCCAAGATGGTGCCGACGCAGATCGAGGCCTCCGACATCCCGACGGCGTTTGCGACCGGCCGCGTCGAGGCGATGATCACCTCGCCCTCCACTGGCTCGGACTCGAAGGCTTGGGACTTCGTTTCGCACTACCACGACACGCAGGCCTGGCTGCCGCGCAACATGGTTATCGTCAACAAGACAGCGTTCGACGCGTTGAGCGATGCCGAGAAGGTCGCCGTTACTGAAGCCGCCGCGGCGGCCGAGACACGCGGCTGGGCCGCCTCGGTCGAGGAAACCGCAGCCAAGACCAAGGTGCTCCAGGACAACGGCATGACCATCGTCACGCCGAGCGACGAGCTGAAGGCAGGCTTTGCCGAGATCGGCAAGACGATTGCCGGCGAGTGGAAGGAGCGGGCAGGAGCCGACGGCGCGGCGCTGCTGAACGCGTTCGGGCAGTAGCCTCATCGCACGTGCCTGCCGGGCGACGATCGCGCCGCCCGGATTCCGCCACCGTGCCGGAGGCATCCATGCGACGACTGCTCGACCTGACCTACCGCGTCGCGGGCTATGCGGCCGCTGCCGCGCTGCTGACCATCTTCTCGCTCGTCTGCGTGCAAGTGCTCGCTCGCCTGCTCGATGGCGGCATGCGGACTCTCGGACTGGTGCCGTTCGGCTTCATCGTGCCGTCGATCGCGGAAATTTGCGGCTACCTCCTCGCGATCGCAAGCTTTCTGGCGCTCGCCCATACTTTCGCGGTCGGCGGCCACATCCGTGTCAACCTGTTGATCGAGCATCTCGCACCCGCGCCGCGTCGCTGGATCGAGACGGCAGTCGGCTTCGCCGCGGCCGCGCTCGCCGGCTACGCGACCGTCGCGGTCGCACGTCTCGCTCTCAAGAGCTGGACCTTCAACGACGTCTCGTTCGGTTTCGTGGCGGTGCCGCTGTGGCTGCCGCAGGCGCTGATGGCGCTAGGTCTGGGCCTGCTGACGGTCGCGCTCGTCGATACGAGCTGGCAGGTGGCGCGGCGGGGCGCCGTTCAGCCCGGTCGCTCGGAGGTCTGAGCGATGGGCCTGTTCGAAATATCCGCGCTCCTCGTTGTCGTCATGCTTTGTGCGTTGGCGCTCGGGCTTTGGGTCGCGTTCTCGCTGTCGGCCGTCGCGCTCGTGGCGCTGGCCACCAAGCCTGCCATCCCCGCCGCCCAGGTGCTTGCGACGTCGTTCTGGAGCGCGTCGACCTCGTGGGATCTGACCGCGCTGCCAATGTTCATCTGGATGGGCGAAATCCTGTTCAGATCGCGTCTGTCGGAAGACATGTTCGCCGGCATATCGCCGTTCGTGCGGCGCCTGCCGGGCAGGCTTGCGCATGTCAACGTGCTGGGCTGCGCCGTCTTCGCCGCCGTTTCCGGATCTTCGGCAGCGACCACCGCGACGGTCGGCAAGATCTCGTTGCCGGAACTCAAGAAGCGGGGCTATGACGACCGGCTGGCGATCGGAAGCCTGGCGGGCTCGGGGACCCTGGGACTGTTGATACCGCCCTCGATCATCCTGATCGTTTACGGCGCGGCCGTGGAGGAATCGATCGCGCGCCTGTTCGTCGCTGGGGTCGTTCCCGGCATCGTCCTGGCGATCCTGTTCATGGGGTATGTCGCCGTCTGGGCAATGCTCAATCCTGCGAAGATGCCGCCTCGTGAGGAGCGTGTTCCCTGGGCGGGGAAATTGCGTTCGGCACGTGGCCTCTTGCCGGTTGCCCTGCTCATCGCCGGCGTCATCGGGTCGATCTACGGGGGGCTCGCGTCGCCGACGGAGGCAGCCGTCATCGGCGTCGCGCTAAGCCTGTTGCTCGCATGGGCGCAGGGCGCGCTGAGCCGCGCCAGCTTTGGCGAGGGTCTGATGGCGGCGACCGTGACCTCCTGCATGATCGCCTTCATTCTCGCCGGTGCCGCGGTGCTCACGACGGCAATGGGGTTCACCGGACTTCCGCGCGAACTGGCGGCGTGGATCGGCACGCTCGGACTGTCGCCGATGGCGTTGCTGTTGGCGTTGACGGTTCTGTTCGTCGCGCTCGGCTGCTTCCTGGACGGCATCTCCATGGTCGTCCTGACGACGGCCGTGATTATGCCCCTGGTGACGCAGGCGGGCTTCGATCTCGTCTGGTTCGGCATCTATCTCGTCATCGTGGTCGAGATGGCGCAGATCACGCCGCCGGTAGGCTTCAATCTTTTCGTCATCCAGGGCCTGACCGGCCGCAACCTGTTCGACATCGCCCGCGCAACGCTGCCGTTCTTTGTGCTGATGGCCGCGATGGTGGCGCTGCTTGCGGCATTCCCGGATCTCGCACTCTGGCTGCCGCGCACGATGTTCGCGGCGTCGTGACGACCGGGGAGGAACGTTAGGTGGGCGATACTTCGAAATTCGGACCGATCGTGTCCTCTGCGCATCTGGCAGACGGCGCGCTGCCCGCTCTGTCGGAGCTCGAGTTCGGCATGACGCTGGCCGGCAATGCTTTCGAACGGTGGATGGTCCGCTGCATGACGGCCGCGGGCGAGCCCGGCCTCGCGGCGATCGACGTGCAGGTTTTGCATTCGTCCAATCACCGGGGCCGCCCGAAGCGCTTGTCCGACCTGTGCATCATGCTTGGCATCGAGGACACGCATGTCGTGATCTACGCGATCAAGAAACTGGAGAAGCGAGGGCTGGTGAAGAGCAGCCGCGCGGGCAAGGAAAAGTTGATCGGCGCGACTCCGAAGGGGGTCGAGACCTGCCTGCGCTACCGTGCGGTGCGCGAGGCGCTGCTGGTCGAGTCGGTCAAGAGCCTGGGACTCGATCCGAATGCGATATCCGCGGTAGCCGCGACGCTAAGGGCGCTCTCCGGCCACTACGATCAGGCTGCGCGCGCAGCCGCTTCCCTATAATGACCATTGGCGCGAAGTCATTGTTGGCACTTGCCGCGCGCCATGCGCGTCTCGTGCTGATCCTGGGGCTCGTGGCTGGCGCGGCATTCCCGGGTCTTGCCGTGGCGATGCGCCCGTGGATCGGGGAGATGGTGGCCGGCCTGCTGTTCCTGGCGGCACTTCGCGTCGGTCCCCGCGAGACCATCGGTGCTCTTGGCGATATCGGGGCCTCGCTCGCTCTGGCAGGGGTGCTGCAGGTGGGCATGCCGCTGGCGGCGATCGCCATATTCGCCGTGTTCGGCTTGAGCGGATCGGCAATTGCCACATTCTTCGTGCTGCTGTTCGCTGCGGCCCCGGTCACCGGCAGCCCGCATTTCGCGGCCATGACCGGCAACGATCCGGCGCCTGCGCTCAGGCAACTCGTGCTCGGCACCGCATTGCTGCCACTCACCGTCGTTCCGGTGTTCTGGCTGACCCCGGCTTTCGGCGACCCGCGCCATGTGCTGACCGCTGCGGGCGGCCTGATGCTGCTCATCGGACTGGCGGCCGGCGTGGCATTTCTCATCCGCTCGACAGCATTGAGTGAGCCCTCCGCCGATACGATTCGCTCCATCGACGGCGTGTCGGCAGTCGCCATGGCAATCGTCGTGATCGGTTTGATGTCAGCGGTCGGCCCAGCGTTGCGCGAAACGCCGCTCGACTTCCTGGCCATCCTGGGGTTGGTCTGCCTGGTGAACTTTGTCATCCAGGCTGCCGTCGCCAGCATCGCGCGATTGGCGGGTTGGCACGCTTGGTCCGCAGCCCTGGGAGTGGTTGCGGCGAACAGAAATGTTGCCTTGTTCCTGACGGTGCTTCCGCAGCAGACGGTCGATCCGATCCTTCTCTATATCGGCTGCTACCAGATTCCGATGTATCTCACTCCGGCCGTCATGGGGCGCTTCTACAGATCGCGGTGGCCGTCGCCAGATGTCGCAGGTTAACAGGCGTCACACAAAGTTACGAAACCTGCGCGCCCGCCCGACATTTTCCATCCCGACTCCCGCAGGGTGTCCGCCGAAAGAAAGAGATTTTCTGAAGGAGATGGATGATGAAGAAACTGATCCTGGCTTCCGCCGCCGCCGTCGCCCTGTTCGGGGTGGCCGCGTGCAGCGATACGGACACGAGCACCACCCAGAGCGTCGAGCCGCCGGCTCAGACGGCTCCGGCTCCGTCGGATCCCGCAATGACCCCGGCACCGGCGCCCGAAGCTCCCGCGACCGATGACGGCACCGCGGAAGAGGTGAAGCCGGCGACGCCGGCGCCGAGCGAGTAAGCGTTCGATTCATCGACGGGGAGAGGCCGGGTCCGCCCGGCCTTTCTCTTTTGCGTGATCGGGTGCGGCGCGTCGCCGCCACAGAGCCGAAAGGTTGGTCCGCCCTCTCGCACGACGCGGCAAATCGTCGTATTGCGGTGCAATGTCGATGTGGTCGCGTCTTGGCGATTTCGTTTCGCGGGTTTCCAGCACAGCCTTCTCGGGTGTGATCGAGGCGTTGCGTACGGTCTTCGAGGGCGACCCGGCGTTGCGCCGAAAGGTTGCGTTCTCGATCGCGCTTATCGCCTTGTCAGCCAAGATGGCAAAAGCCGACGGCATCGTTACGCAGGACGAGGTGCGCGCATTCCAGCAGATCTTTTCCGTGCCGACTGAGCAGGTGCGCAACGTCGCGCGACTCTATGACCTGGCAAAGGGGGATATCGCCGGGTTCGAAGCCTACGCGGCGCGAATGGCCGCGCTGTTCGACGATGATTCCGATCGCGCGGCGGTTCTGGAGGACATCCTCGACGGCCTCTTCCATATCGCCAAGGCCGATGGCCTCGTCCACGAGCGGGAGATCGGCTTTCTCAGGCGCACGGCGGAGATTTTTGCCTTCGAGGAGCGCGAGTTCGACCGCATCCTGGCGCGGCACACGCTCTCCGCCGGCGCAAATCCCTATCAGGTGCTCGGCGTTTCGACGTCGGCGTCGCTCGACGAGGTCAAGCAGCGCTACCGCAGCCTTGTCTCGCAGAACCATCCCGACCGGCTGATCGCGCGCGGCATGCCGGAGGAATTCATCGCCATCGCAACCCGCCGGCTTGCCGCGATCAACATCGCCTTCGAGGCGATCGAGCAAACGCTCCTTCGGGTATGAGCGGGTTCGTCGCTGATTTTGCCGGTGCCGAGGTCAGGGTCTCCCCGAATTTCGGTCCGCGCCGGGACGTGTTGCGCGCCGACATGATCATTCTTCATTATACCGGAATGGAGAGCGGCGAGGCGGCTGAACGATGGCTGTGCGAGCCGACGAGCGAGGTGTCGTGTCACTATCTCGTGCACGAGGACGGACGGATCGTCCAGATGGTGCGCGAAGCGGACAGGGCCTGGCATGCCGGACGCGGCTCCTGGCAGGGGGTGAGCGACATCAATTCGCGGTCGATCGGAATCGAGATCGTCAATCCCGGGCCGCTGGCCGGCCACCCGCCATTTCCCGATGCCCAGATCGACGCCGTCACAGCGCTCTGCCGCGACATTTCCTCTCGTCTGAACATCCCGAGGGAGCGAATCCTCGCGCATTCCGACGTCGCGCCGGGGCGCAAGATCGATCCCGGACCGGCCTTTCCCTGGGAGGTGCTCCATGCGCGCGGCGTCGGGCACTTGCCGTCGCCGCGGCACCCGGTGGCGATCGATCCGATTGCGGCCGACGAGGAGGGAGAGCATGTCGAATGCATTCAGTCGATGCTCAATCTCTACGGCTACGGTATTGAAATCACTGGCCGTTTCGACGCCTGGACGAAAACGGTGGTGGAGGCGTTCCAGCTCCACTTCCGGCGCCGGAAGGTGGATGGTGTCGTCGATCCGGAAACCCACGCGCTGTTGACTGCCCTGGTCGCCGAGCTGCCAAAGTTGCCGTCACGATAGTATATACCGGCTTCCGATAATATTACAGTCTGAATTGAATTGTTATTTGGCGGGTCTAACTCGCAGCACAATGACTTGCGAAATCCGCATTCGTTCAGCCGCCGAAAAAGGTCAGGTTACCTATCGGCAAGTCCCTCGAAATCGAAGCCGAAAAACACTTCGATACTGGTAAAGAGAACAATACATACATGATGAAAGTTGCAGTTGCGGCAGCGTTTGCTGCCGGAATGATGAGTTTTGTTGCAAACGCACAGGAAGCGCCCGGAAGTATATATGCTTCCGCTGGCACGAAGGCGGCGTCGGGCGAGGTCGAGAAGCCGTCCGAAAAGGCGCCGCGCGACACGATGGCCTCCATCCACAAGGGCAGTGCATCCATGACCGTTCCCGGCAAGATCGACGCCGGCAAGAAAGCGCTCGCGAAGGACAGGAAGGGCCGCACGAAAATCATCCTCGACGGGCCGGGCTCGGCCGCGTTGCCCGGTGTCGATCCCGAGACAACGGCTTCGATCTCCTCGGACAAGCGGCCGGACCTCGTCGCGAAGGCGCGCAAGTCTAAGGTCTCGACGGGCAGCGGCTCCTCGGGCAGCTATGGCGACATCATCGCACGCTACGCATCGACCTACGGTGTGCCTGTGTCGCTCGCCCATGCGGTGATCCGCGTCGAGAGCAACTATAGGGCCAATGCCCGGGGCAGCGCGGGTGAGGTCGGCCTGATGCAGATCAAGCCGTCGACGGCTCGCGGCCTCGGCTACTCCGGCTCACTGAAGGGGCTGTACAATCCCGAAACCAACATCAAATATGGCATGAAATATCTGGGGATGGCGCACAAGCTCGGCGGCGGATCGACGTGCGGCACAATCCTTAAATACAATGCGGGGCACGGCGCCAAGCGGATGAACCCGGTGTCCGCCGCCTATTGCTCGAAGGTCAAGCGCCATCTCGCGGGCTGAGCTCGAGTTCCCTTAAATTCACATCCGCCCTTGCGTTTCGGTCGGCGAACGCCTCTATACGAGGCGCCAGCCGGCCGGGTGGCCGCGACCGCAAGAGCCGAAAGGCTGCGGTCGAGGAAAGTCCGGGCTCCACGGAAATACGGTGCCGGCCAATTGCCGGCGGGGGCGACCCCAGGGAAAGTGCCACAGAAAGCAGACCGCCCCGCCTGCCGGGCGGCTCTACGAGAGCCGTCCCGCCGGCGGGGTAAGGGTGAAAGGGTGGGGTAAGAGCCCACCGCGCGACCGGCAACGGGAGCGGCACGGCAAACCCCACCGGGAGCAAGACCGAATAGGGACGACGCGCGGGGAAACCCGCAGGCTGTTTCCGGCCCAGTCGTCCGGGTGGGTTGCGTCAGGCGTCCAGCAATGGCCGCCGAAGATGAATGGCCACCACGTTCCGCCGCCCGCAAGGGATGCGGGGCCATACAGAACCCGGCTTACAGGCCGGCTGGCACCTGTCGTCCCATGCGGCCTATTGCGGCTGCAGGGTTCCGGTGAGGGCGCAGTTAGAATTGCCGCTGCCCGGATATGACGTTTCGAGATAGTAGAACGGGAATCTGTTCGGTCCGATCCTGAATTCGACCTCCTCGTTGAACGTATAGTAGTAGAGGCCGTCGCCCGTCGTATTGACGAGGAAGGGAATCGGGATCTTGCGCGAAGCGGAGCCTCCCGATGTCATCGATACGCCCAAATAGGCGAATTCGATCTTCTGCGTTCTCACATGGAAGCACGCGATGCGCTTGACGATCAAGACCTTGCCCGTCGGCGTCTTGGTGAAATTGATACGGCAGAGATAAGAGCCGATCGGGCAGGATAAGGAGACGGTCTCCTCGTAGAAATCGTCGGCGATCGCGACGCCGGCCTGAGCCGGAGCGGAAACAAGAGACAGCGCCAAAGAGCAGAGCGGCAGCAAGCGCATCGTGAAATTCATGATTATCCCCTCGAGACGAAGATGTGCGGAAATCCACCCACGCGGCGTGCCCGCGGAATGCGTGTCTTGACCGCACAGGTTACTAGGCGACGGCCAGACCGTCCCCGACTTCGTTGGCATGACTAGGAGTGGGATGTTTCTGTACGATGTCGGGGTTCACTACAAAACGCACGGAGCCGTGAGGGTCGCCGCCCTGAACGGCGATGGCGGCTCCGTTCCGACATGGTCAGGCTCATTCGAGGTGCACAGGCCGTGCCCGCATCTCAGAAGCTACAGCGCCCCGTCTATCGCCTTCCACAACTCCTCGACCGGTTCGCATCCCACCGAAAGCCGCACGAAACCCGGCGCGACCGCATCGCCCCAGCGTGCCCGGCGCTCCGCAGAGGTATGGGTGCCGCCGAAGGAGGTGGCGGGCTGGATGAGCGGGCACGACGCGATGAAGGTTTCCGCCGCCTCGGCGCTCGGCAAGGTGACACCGATCAGGAAACCGAATCGCCGCATCTGGCGCCTGGCCAGATTGTGCGACGGATGCTCTTCGAGGCCGGGATATACCGTGGCGAAGCCGCCTTCGGCCAGGCGCTCGGCAACCACCTGCGCCGAGGCGCACATCCGCTCGAAGCGCACGTCGAGCGTCTCGAGACCCCGATGCACCTGCCACGCCTCGAATGGCCCGGGGATCGCCCCCGACAGTTTGCGCCACTCCTTCACTGCGGCCAGAACCTTAGCGTTGCGCGTCGCGACATGGCCGAACAACACGTCTGAATGGCCGTTGACGGCCTTGGTGTCGGCGGAGACGACGACGTCGGCGCCGAGGTCGAGCGGGCGCTGGCCGAGCGGGGTCATCGTGGTGTTGTCGGCAACGACGAGCACGCCGGCGGTTTTGGCGGCCGCGGAAATGCCGGCGATGTCGCAGATGTCGAGGCCGGGATTGGACGGCGTCTCGATGAAGACTAGCCTGTAGCCGGCGAAGCCGCCGTCGGAAAAGGCGCGGGTGGGACGGGTATCGATCGTCACGCCAAACCCCTTCAGGTAGCGGTCGGCGAAGAGACGAGTCGTATAGTAGCCGTCCGAGGGGACGAGGATGCGATCGCCTGCCCTGAGGGTCGCCATGAAGACGGCGGAGATCGCGCCCATTCCGGACGGGAAGACGGCGCAAGGCGCATCCTCGAGGTGGCCCAGCGCGTCCTCCGTCGCCTCCCAGGTCGGGTTGTCGTAGCGCCCGTACTGGCGCACGCCCGCCGGATCGCCCGGCAGGTGGAACATCGATGCCATGGTGAGCGGCAGGGGGACCGCCTCGCCCTTTTTCAGATGCGCCCGCCGCAGGTGCGAAAGGCCGGCGGTGCGCTTGTCGATGTCGTCGGTCATGGATGGTCCCCGGGCGGCGTGAGGTGGTGACGCTATCGGCCCGTCCGGCCGCCCGCAAGGGTGCTCCGATCCCGGGAATCCCAGCACTAACGGTTCGTTAGCCTTAATCGATGATAAACGTTCGGAAGCTTGGCCGTAACTGTCTTTCGACGCTGCGGAACCAAGGTGAGAAGACCTTTTCCCTTTGACGCCCATACTGTCCCATGCTATCCCATGAACGCAATCAAGACTTTGTTTCGGTGACGGGTTCCATGTGTCCCGAACGCGCGGTGGCCAAGTCCGCGCGGGCGGGCGCGCCTGTTCCGATTTCGAGTGGCGGTGGGGCTCTCGAGGGGTCGTGCGAAAGCGCGGGCAAGGCGATGAAAGGAAGCGGGGCGATACCGGCGCATGGATCGTTTTCTGTCGAGCGCGGTGAACCGGATAGATGCGAAGGGGCGGGTCTCCGTTCCCAGCGCGTTCCGCGCGCTTGCGGCCAAGCGCGGCTATCACGAACTCTACGCGCTGCGCGCGCTGGAGGAGCCGGCGCTGGACGTCGGCGGAATGGATCTGCTGGAGCGTTACGAGCGGCAGCTGGAGCAGGCGAACCCGTTCCTGCGCACGGCGGACGACATGTCGGCCTATGTGCATGGGGAGGGAACTTTCCTGAAGCTCGACGCGGACGGTCGCATAACGATCAGCGATTTCATCCGCGAGCACACGGGGATCACTGCGGAAGTCGGATTTCTCGGACGCGGGCAGTTCTTCCAGATCTGGGAGCCGGAGCGCATGCGCCGCCATCTGTCGGACGTGCGAGCCCGGCTGATGACCCTTCGGCAAGCCGCCGCCCAGGCGCGCCCGTCCGGAGCTTCGGAATGATGGCGGACCCCGGCGTTCCCGACGCCGGTGGCGGACCGGTCCGCCACATTCCGGTGCTTCTCGATGAAGTGCTGAAGGCGCTTCACGCGGGTCCCGGCATGCTCGTCGTCGATGGCACCTTCGGGGCCGGCGGCTATACGCGAGCGATCCTGGCCAGAGGCGCCGATGTCGTCGCCATCGACCGCGATCCGAATGCGATTGCGGAGGGGCGGGCGCTCGAAGCGTCGTCTGGTGGGCGGCTCAGGCTGGTTCACGGACCGTTTTCACGCCTCGACGAGCATGCCGGCCAGCCGGTCGACGGCGTGGTGCTCGACATCGGCGTGTCGTCGATGCAGATCGACGAGGCCGGGCGGGGCTTTTCGTTCCGCCAGGACGGCCCACTCGACATGCGGATGGCGCAGGCAGGCATCACCGCCGCCGATGTGGTCAACACCTACAAGGCAGGCGATCTTGCCCGTGTCTTCGGCTTCCTCGGCGAGGAGAAGCAGGCCGGACGCATCGCGCGCATGATCGAGAAACGGCGGACCTTGAAGCCGTTCGCGACGACGCTGGATCTCGCCAACGCGATCGAGGGCCTTGTCGGGCGCAATCCGAAGGACCGCATCCATCCGGCGACGCGCGTGTTCCAGGCGTTGCGCATTCACGTCAACGACGAACTCGGCGAACTCGCCAGGGCGCTGATGGCGGCGGAGCGGGCGCTGAAGCCTGGCGGACGGCTCGTGGTTGTGACCTTCCATTCGCTCGAAGACCGGATCGTCAAGCGCTTCCTGTCCGACCGTTCCTCGCAGGGCGGCGGCTCGCGGCATCTGCCGCAGGTGCAGGCGCAGGCTGCGACGTTCGAGAGGCCGGCGCCGGTGATCGCCGCGTCCGACGCAGAGGCCGAGCGGAACCCGCGTGCGCGCTCGGCCAAGCTCAGAAGCGCCACACGCACCGCGAACGCCGCCCGGCGCGAGGATTTTTCGATCTTCGCGCTTCCCGATCTCCCAGACGTTCGCCAGCCGGACCGGAGGTAATCGTCGTGTTCCGTACCACCGATATCGTCCTGATTGCCGTGATGGTGGCGGGTGCCGCCTTTACCTACAATACCAAGCACCAGGTCGAGGGCCAGCTCGCCGACGTTCGCAAGATCGAGGCGGCGATCCGCTTCGAGCAGGATTCGCTGACCATTCTCAAGGCCGACTGGAGCCTGCTCACCCAGCCGTCGCGGCTGCAGAAGCTGACCGAAATCTACCAGGAAGAACTGCAGCTCGCGCCGCTCGACGCCCGCCAGATCGTCGGCGTCGACGAACTGCCGGCCAAGCCGGTCGAAATGGAGATCGTGCCGACGCCCCGGATCGAGGGAATGGCGCAGGACAGAACCGACAAGGTGACCACGGGCGGAGTCGTGCAGTGATGATCAAGCGCCTTCTTGCCGCGAAGCCGGCGGCGACCGCCGTCCCTCCCTCGGGGGCCATCGTCGTCGATTCCCGCCGCAAAGCGGGCGGGCGGACGCGCAACCGGGTCGCCATGACCATGGCGATCTTCTTCGGCATCTACGGCGTCATCGCCGGCCGCCTGGTCTATCTCGGTCTGCAGGAGCCGGGGGTGGCGGCGCCGACGGCGGTGCGCGGGCTCGCCGCGCGCCCCGACATCGTCGACCGCAACGGAGAGGTGCTGGCGACCGACATCAAGACGGCGTCGCTCTATGCCGAGCCGAAGAACATCATCGACCCCGACGAGACGCTCGAGATGCTCTCGACCGTGCTCCCGGATCTCGAACCGGAGCAGACCTACAACAAGCTGAAAAGCGGCGCCGGCTTCGCTTGGCTGAAACGCCAGCTGTCGCCGAAGCAGCAGGCCGACATCATGGGTCTCGGCCTGCCGGGCATCGGCTTCCGCACCGAGACGAAGCGCTTCTACCCCGGCGGCGCCACGGCCTCGCATATCCTCGGCCTCGTCAATGTCGACAACCAGGGCATTGCGGGCCTGGAGAAATATATCGATAGCCAGGGTCTCTCCGACCTGCGTGAACTGGGCCTGGCCTCGGCCGGCAACCTTGCGCCCTTCCGCACCACGCTCGACATCCGTGTCCAGCACATCGTGCATGACGAACTGGCTAACGCGATGGAGCGCTACCATGCGATCGCGGCCGGCGCCGTCGTGCTCAACGCCAAGACCGGCGAGATCGTCGCTATGGCCTCTCTTCCCGACTTCAACCCGAACAATCCGGTCGGCGCTCACGACAAGGACAAGTTCAACCGGATGACCGCGGGCACGTTCGAGATGGGTTCAACCATCAAGAGCTTCACCACCGCGATGGCGCTCGATTCGGGCAAGGTGACGCTCGCGAGCCGCTTCGATGCGACGCGTCCGATCACCATCGGCCGGCAGACGATCCGCGATTTCCACGGCAAGGGCAGGGTGCTGACCGTGCCGGAAGTGTTCATCTACTCGTCCAACATCGGCTCGGCGCGCGAGGCCGACGTCGTCGGCATCGAAGGTCACCGCGAATTCCTCAAGCGAATGGGCCTGCTGGACAGGGTGAAGATCGAGCTGCCCGAGGTGGCAACGCCATCGGAACCAAAGGTCTGGAAAAAGGTCCACTCGATCACGATCGCCTTCGGCCATGGCATGACGACGACGCCGCTGCAGACCGCAGTCGCCGCCGCCGCTCTGATGAACGGCGGCAAGCTGCTCACCCCGACGCTCGTGCCGCGCAGCGAAGAAGAGGCGATGGCCTCGGCCAAGCAGGTCATCAGCGAGAAGACCAGCGCCGAGATGCGCTATCTCTATCGCCTCAATGCCGAAAAAGGCTCCGGCAAGCGCGCCGAGGTGCCCGGCTACCGCGTCGGCGGCAAGACCGGCACGGCCGAGAAGGTCGTCAACGGCCGCTACTCGAGCGACAAGCGTTTCAACGCCTTCCTCGCCTCTTTCCCGATGGACGATCCGCAATACATCGTGCTGTCGATCATCGACGAGCCGAAGCCCGAAAAGCCGGGCATGGGTGCGACGTCCGGCCTCAATGCGGCGCCGATCGTCGCCAATATCATCCGCCGCTCCGCCTCGCTGCTTGGCGTGAAGCCAGAATTCGGCCAAACAAATGAGGCGTTGCTTGTCTCTTACCAGTGATTCCCGGGGGGCCGGGGGCAGCGCTTCTTGAACAGGCATTTGATGCAGCTGAAGGATTTTGCCGGAATTCTGCCGATGGGCGACGGGTCGACCGCGTCCGTCGAGGTGCTTGGGCTGACCGCGGATTCGCGCTCTGCCAGGCCCGGCTACCTGTTTGCCGCTCTTCATGGAACCAAGGCCGATGGCGCCGCCTACGCCGCCGATGCGGTGGCGAAGGGTGCCTCGGCCATCATCGCCGCGCGCGATGCCGCGCTGGGCGACCTTGCGGTGCCGATCCTGCGCGTCGACGATCCGCGGCATGCGCTGGCGCTCGCCGCCGCGCGCTTCTACCGTGCGCAGCCGGCGACGATGGCGGCGGTGACCGGAACCAGCGGCAAGACCTCGGTCGTCTCTTTCCTGCGCCAGATCTGGGCGCATGCCGGCCTTCAGGCCGCGAGCATCGGCACGACAGGCGTAGTCGCGCCCGGCCGCGACGACTACGGCACGCTGACGACGCCCGATCCGGTGGCGCTGCATCTCCTGCTCAAGGAACTGGCCGATGCCGGCGTCACCCACGCGGCGATGGAGGCATCGAGCCACGGACTCGACCAGCGCCGCCTCGACGGCGTGAAATTGACTGCCGCCGGGTTCACCAATCTCGGCCGCGACCACATGGACTATCACCCGACGGTCGAGGAGTACCACCGCGCCAAGCTGCGCCTGTTCGATACGCTGCTGCCGAAGGGCGCGCCGGCGATCATCTTCGCCGACGACGCCTGGTCGGCCGCCACGATCGCGGCGGCGAACAAAGCCGGACGTATCGTGCTTAGCGTCGGCCGCAAGGGCGACTTCCTGAAATTGAAGCGTCTGGAGCTCGAGCGCTATCGTCAGCGCGCCGAGGTCGAGTTCTCGGGGACCCTCCATGAGGTCGACCTGCCGCTCGCCGGCGACTTCCAGATGTCTAACGCACTCGTCGCCGCTGGCCTCGCCCTGGCGACCGGCGTGAAAGCCGGGACGGTATTCGCCGCGCTCGAGCATCTGAAAGGCGCGCCGGGCAGGCTCGACCTGGTCGGCACCACCTCCACCGGCGCGCCGGTCTATGTTGACTACGCCCACAAACCCGAAGCGCTGGAGAACGTACTGCTTTCGGTCCGGCCGTTCACCACGGGCAAGGTCGTGGTCGTGTTCGGTTGCGGTGGCGACCGCGACAAGGGCAAGCGGCCGATCATGGGCGGCATCGCGACGCGTCTCGCCGATGTGTCGATCGTCACCGACGACAATCCGCGCTCCGAGGTTCCGGCCACGATCCGGGCCGAGATCCTCGCCAATGCGCCAGGCGCGATCGAGATCGGCGACCGCCGCGAGGCGATCCGCCACGCGATCGGCCTGTTGTCGGCGGGCGACACGCTGATCGTCGCCGGCAAAGGTCATGAGGAAGGACAGACCATAGGCACCGTTACGCATCCCTTCTCCGACCATGACGAGGTGCGAACCGCGCTTGCGGGGAAGGGGGGATGAGCCTGCTCTGGACCGCCAGGACCATGATCGAGTCGATGGGCGGACGCCCCATCGGCACGCTTCCGGCCGGCATTACCGGTATTTCCATCGACAGCCGGACGCTGAAACCGGGCGAGGCCTTCTTCGCCATCAAGGGCGACGTTCACGACGGGCACGATTTCGTCACCTCCGCCATCAAGGCCGGCGCCGTTCTTCTGGTCGTGGCGGAAAGCAGGCTCGCCGGACTTGGCCGCATCACCACGCCGATGATCGTGGTGGACGACGTGCTGGCGGCGCTGGTGAAGCTCGCCGCCGCTGCCCGGGCCCGCGCCAAAGGCAAGATCATCGCGGTCACCGGCTCGGCCGGCAAGACGACCACCAAGGAGGCGCTGCGGCACGTGCTGTCGGCCGTGGGGTCGGTCCACGCCTCCGAGAAATCGTTCAACAATCACTGGGGCGTTCCGCTGACGCTGGCACGGCTGCCGGGGGAGACGGATTTCGCCGTCTTCGAGATCGGCATGAACCATCCGGACGAGATCCGCCCGCTGGTCAAGCTGGTGCGCCCGCACATCGCGATCATCACGCTGATCGCGGCCGCCCATCTCGGCCATTTCCGCAAGATCGAGGAGATCGCGCGCGCCAAGGCGGAGATCTTCGAGGGGATCGAGCCGGGCGGTTATGCCCTCGTCAACCGCGACGACGCACAGGTCAAGCTCCTGGAAAAGCTCGCGAAGGCGGCGGGAGTCTCGCACATCGTCTCCTTCGGCGAGCACGAGCGCGCGCATGTGCGTCTGCTCGCCTGCGAGCTCGGCGGCGATCATTCGGAGATCGCGGTCGGGATCGGCGGCGAGCAGATAACGGCGCGCGTCGGCGCACCAGGCCGGCACATGGTGCAAAACGCACTGGCCGTCATCGGGGCGGCGAAACTCGCCGGCGCCGACCTCGGCAAGGTGGCGGCGGCGCTGGGCCACCTGCAGGCGGAGGCCGGGCGCGGCCGGCGGCATCATCTCGGCGGCGGCATCATGCTGATCGACGAGAGCTACAATGCCAATCCCGCCTCGATGAAGGC